>JAADIJ010000012.1:0-5992 GCA_013151335.1 Alphaproteobacteria bacterium
AACACCCAAGCCATACTTGCCATCTTTTTGGCGAGTGCGACAGCGACCAGCATTTTAGGTTTGCGAGCCAACATTTGCGCTAGCCAGGACCCCTTCGGTGCCCCGCCGCGCCGCTCAGCTGCCTGAATAACAGACATCCACTGCTCGGCAGTGCATGTTTACATGCATGAGAGGGGCACCAATGATAAGAAGCCGTCTGATATCACGTTGCCCTGTCACACGACAGGTGATGTTTACATCACCGACAGTGCATTTTTGAGGTTCGCCCCAGCCGGGCCTTGCCGTCGGTGGAATGTTGCTTCGGCGTCAGGCCCGCTCAGGCCGAAAAGTCCCGGCCCTTGGTAAAGGTCGAGCTGGGCGGAGCCAGTGTGGCCAGCGCCACGGCGCAGATCGGACCAACGCCGGGGATGGTTGTCAGGCGCCGAGCCGTATCGTCTTTTCTTGCCATCACCTTTACCTGACGGGTCAGGTCATTGATTTGCATACTCAAGTATCGATCTGATCGAGAAAACGGCGGCAGAGTGCGATCACCACCTCTGGCAGGTCGTGCTTTGGATCGCCAAGCGCAGTTTCGAGTTTGGTCAGATTTGCCAGACCTGTAGGGGCGATAACACCGTATTCGGCGAGGTGCCCGCGCAGAGCATTGACGGCTTGTGTGCGCTGTGCCGTAAACAGGTCACGCGTTTTCAGCACCATTGCCTGCCCCTGCCGGTCCGCAGACTTCACCGCAACAAAGCGCATCGAAGGGCGCAGGGCCGCCTCGACAATCGCCTCTGCATCAGCCGCATCATTCTTCTGACGTTTAACAAACGGTTTCACATATTGTGGCGGGATCAACCGTACCTCGTGACCCAGCTTGCCAATCTCACGCCCCCAATAATGGGCAGAGGCGCAAGCTTCCAGCGCGACAAGGCACGCGTCAAACTTGGCCAAAAAGTCCAAAACCCGAGATCGTGACAGGACCCTGCGGAAAACAACCGCACCCTCGCCTGATGCCCCGTGCAGGTGAAAAACGTTCTTCGAGATATCAATTCCAATTGTGCTAACATTGTCCATGGACGTCTCCTTTGTAGCTGTTGTCATAACGCTACCTTGGCACATTTCGATGCCGTAGGGGGCGTCCACCCCATCGGAATGCGCACCTTGCCCTTGATTGCGCTTTTCGCGCTATTAACCCTGGAAAATCCCGAATAAATATGGCGTTTTTATGACATCGCAAATTTTCCAGCAAAATCTGAAAATATTTGCCCATACAGCGTAACTGGAGAATTTTGGCGAAGAGGGGTTCGGCTAAATTGAGCTTCCGTCCACGGCTCGGCGTTTTGGAACCCCACACGGCAATCCTCTCGAAGTTTTAGCAAAGATGTACTTTTGGCGGGAATTACAGAAATCCCAATTAGGGAGTTTTTCAACAGAATAGGCGGATTGCGGACTTTCATCGCAAACACGAATTTGAAAGTTTCACGTTGCTAAAGCCGACAATCCACTTAGAGAAAGTCTGAACAACAGAGTCTGTGTTGCGAAGAGATTGTCGAACAGCGCTCGAACGAGCGGCATCAGACGTTTTCAGACTGCTTTCGTATCCTTGCATCATGACCTTTATGCGTTTCCCCCGCTGATGTTGTCGGCTCCTCCAATTTCGCCATACAGCGGCGCGTTCGACGCACGTGCAACGCAAGGCCCAAACTCATCACTGTAATTCCAACCAAACTACTGAGGATACTAGAAAAAATTAGCAGGATTGCACCGATACTCAAAAGAAGCCGTTCATGGGCACGCAACACTCCAATCGCATACCCTGCGACGCCTGCGGTTATTCCTACAACACCGAGAGTGGCCGACAGGAGATTAAGAACAGTGATCAATCCAGAGCGTTCCTGCAACAACAGCGCCGGGGTGATCAGAAACGCAAAAGCAACCGCCCAGCCTGGAATCGAATACCAAAATGCCAACCAGCCGGTGCGCCACCAGTCGGCCTCAGCGATACCGGCGGCGACCACCGCCACCACCGCTACTGGCGGGGTGGATCCGGACTTGATGGCAAAGAAAAAGATGAACATATTCGCCGCCAAAATAGGAAATCCGGCATCTACAAGCGAAGGGCCGACAAAAATCGCAGCGATGACATAGGCAATCGGCGTTGGCATCCCCATGCCGAGGATCACCGTCACGGCAACGACAATCGCTGCGGTACCCAGTGGCGAGCCTCCGGATATTGCCATCATGATCTCGGAAAACCGACCGCCAAGGCCAGTAATGGTCAGCCCCTGCTGAATAAGACCGAGGGCGGCGATAAGTCCGGTTATCTTCACTGCGCTGCGGACGCCATTGTCAAACACCCCGAATATGGTTTTCCAACTCATCCGCGTATGTGGGCGCATTTGCGCCACCGCAATCGCAACAACAACGCTGATCATGCCTGCATAAGAAACCGTCAGCCTAACACTGATCAACATATAAAAAAGCGCAATGATCGGCAGGGTAAGGTGCCAGCCGCGCTTGATCGAGATCCAAATCGGAACAGCGCTGTTCTTGCGTCCGTGCAACCCGTTCTTCTTGGCTTCAAGATGAATGATAAGATAGGCCGACAGATAGTAAAGGACGCTGGGAATGATCGCAGCAATCGCTATTGTGGCGTAGGGAATGCCGGTTAACTCTGCCATGATGAACGCGCCAGCGCCCATTACCGGCGGGATGAGTTGCGCACCTTCCGAGTTAAGAACCTCAATGGCGGCGGCCACATGTGGCTTAAATCCGGCCTGCTTCATAAGCGGAATCGTTATAGCCCCGGTCGTGACGACATTGCCGATTGAGCTACCGACCATGGTGCCCAACCCGGCGCTGGCAACCAGTGATACCTTACCCGGACCCCCGGCCAGATGCCCGACCGCTGCATCGGCAACATCAATCACAAATTTTGATGTGCCGGAGGCCTGAAGTGTCACCCCCAGCAGAATAAACATGAACAGATAATTGGTTGCCACCGCCAAGCCGACGCCAAAAATACCTTCGGGTCCGTAAGCATTCAGAAAGATAAACCGTTTGAGATCGATGCCCGGGTGGCGGAACATGCCGGGAAAGTATGGCCCGTAAATGGTGTAAATAATCGCGATGACCGCAATCAGGCAAAAAATGACACTCTGCCGCCGGGCCGCCTCCAGCGTAATCACAATAAGCAACCCACCGACAAGCAGGTCCGTGGGCGACAAAAGACTGGCGCCGATCAGGTTGGAGATGTGCTCGTAATTAAAGACCACAAAGGCAGTGGTCAACACGCCAACGACGGCCAGTACGATATCGCCCCACCGTTTGACGCCGTTACCGCTACGGCAGGACGACAGAAAATATATCAGCAGGATCGGCCCTAGAAAGATGGCGCGATGCACCAGAGTCGTTCGATACGGGCCGAAAATAGTCGCATAAAACATATAGGCGGCAAGGCTGACTGCAATCAGGGATAGCCCCAATTCCAGCCACCGGGGGTTTTCTCGCAACTGATTTCGTAAGCTTCCCGACCTATCCGGGTTGGTTATGGTCCCTGATTCGCTCATCCGTGTTCTGCCTCCCAAAGCTGACGAATGTCTGTTTAATTGTAATCCTGTGCCTTTTCCGCCCTCAATTTCAATCGTTCATCTCTTGGCGCGTTTTGCTTGACAAATTGACTGTATAATATTTGTATACAATATCTGAAGCTGCTGATCTAGTATCCGTTGATGCAACATTTTCAGACAAGATGAACAACAAGGGAGGAAGTTGTCATGGGATTACAAACATTCAAGTCCGTCAGGACGCTCGTAGGAATAGGTGGGGTCGTTGCCTTGTCTGCCCTCGCGGTGGTCGTCGGACCACCAGCGGCGCGGGCCGAACCCGTCCAGCTGGCGCTGGGAACATCGAGTACCGGCTCCGGCCCTTATCGATGGGGTGTTGCGCTGGCCAATGTCATCAACAAAGGGCAGAGTGACCTCAGAATTTCGGCCCAGTCCACCGCCGGGTTTCGTGAAAACGCGCTGCTTGTAGCTGACGGTACCGTGGCCCTGGCGCTAAACGATTCCTCGGTGCTGGCTGCCGCCTATCAGGGGCTGGGGCCGTTCAGCGTTGATGCGGCCAAATATAAGAAACTCAGATGGGTGACGGGTATTCTTACCGCAGTTGGTCATTGTGTGGTACGGGCAGATTCCAGCGTGACCAAGCTAAGCGATATCAAGGGGCTTAAGTGGAATGTAAGTGTCAATTCCACCGCCACCCGCAAAATCAACGAGCGGATATTCAAGGCCGTAGGCCTCAAAATCAGTGACGTTCGCGAATTCGAACTTCCAACCAAGGAAACGTTCGATGCCATCCAGAACCGGGTCATTGACGGAAGCTGCAATATTTTCGGGATCGGCTATCCGCGTCTGACCGCGTTGGCGACTCTGGTGCCGATCAACATATTGCCTTTTGATGATACCACTTTTGCGCGATTCAACAAACTGTCCGCCGGGGGGGCAAGCCGGGCCGTCATCCCAGCTAACAGCTATCCGGGTCAAACCAAGGCCGTGATGACCTTTGGGCTGATTGTGCCGATCGTCGCCAGCGTCGATATGAGTGACGATCAAGTCTACGAGTTAGTCAAAAGCTTTTGGGGAGGGCTGGATGAACTGCATAAACAAAAGGCGTTTGCCGGTCTTGAGTTAACCAAAGCCATGGCTTTCGGCCCCGGCGTGGTCCCGGTTCATGCCGGCGCTGCCCGCTACTATAGCGAAGTATTCAAATAACTTTGCAGAGCGCCCTGAATCCAGATACAGGCCGGATTCTTTGGGATTGGGGCGCTTGTGCTTCGCCAAAATACCAATCGACAGCAGACCAAGGGGATGCACTACTATGCCAGATGCAAATGACGCGCCAGAACCACAAGACACCAGCGCTTGGTCGCGCGATGCGGCTGGGAAGGCTCACCTGATTGCGGCATTCGATCCGCAGTCAGGGAACTATCATTTTCCACCACCGCCAAAAACACTGACCAAGCTGCTTGAGCTTCAGCAACGCACTCTTTCAAACCGGGCCATTCTTTACAGCTACACCGTACTACATCCGCACAAGACCAGTTCGAGGCCGCCATTCACTTTGGCCTATGTTGATTTTCCTGAAGGTATCCGGTTGATGGGGCGACTGGATATTCCAGCGGGAACAAAGCCCAAAATAGGCGGCGAGTTGGAGACTGCCCTTGAAGGCGACGCCGACGGCAAAACCGATTACTTCTTTCGGCCGGTGAAAACGGAGGCGGACAAATGATGCGCACAATAAATGTTGCCGGGGCGGCAATGGTGCAATTTGCCCGCCATGAAGACAAAACCCTTCAGGATCTTGGCCAAGAAGCCGTTCTTGGTGCCCTGGCAGATGCCGCGATAGAGCGTTCCGACATCGAGGCAGTCTATTGCGGCAATGTTTTTGGCGGCATGTTGCCGGGGCAGCGCACCTTGCGCGATCTGGATATGTCGGGGCCGCCGGTTTTCAACGTCGAAAATGCTTGTTCCAGTGGTGCTGTGGCGGCTCACCTCGCCTCGCAGGCCTTGCGGCTGGGGGATTATCAGACGGTGCTGGTGTTCGGGGTCGAAAAGCTGACCGCTCTTGGCGGCGGCCCGTTACCGCTTGAAAACAGCGACTATAAGACTGAATGGAATTCGTCCCGCGGCCTGATCATGCCCGCAGTTTACGCCATGAGAGCACAGCGCTATATTGAGGAATATGGGCTGGACTTAGCAATCCTCGCCGATATCTCGGTAAAAAATCACGATCACGCCTGCCTCAACCCCTATGCACGATATAACCAACCGATGACACGCGAGGAGGTTCTGGCCTCGCGCATGGTGGCGGACCCACTGACCTTGTATCAGTGTTGCCCGTCATCGGTTGATGGCGCCGCCGCCATCATATTAACGACTAAACCACTTTCAAAAGGCCGACCGCCGGTTCGTCTTGTTGCGTCGGCCGTGCAATCGGGCCGACATGAGCC
>JAADIJ010000012.1:6004-15322 GCA_013151335.1 Alphaproteobacteria bacterium
CCTGCGCAGAAATCACCGCCAGAACCGCCCGTCTGGCTTACGAGCAAGCCTCGGTCGGACCGGACGATATTGATGTCATCGAATTGCACGATGCCTTCACGATTGCCGAACTGCTTTACTATGAGGCGCTGGGCCTGTGCCCACGCGGCGAGGCGGCGCGGCTGGTTGCGGAAAAGCAGACTTCGCTGGGCGGCCGGGTGGTTGTCAATCCCAGCGGTGGGCTGCTTGGCAAGGGGCATCCGCTGGGTGCAACCGGTGTTGCGCAGATGGTCGAGATCGTCTGGCAACTGGAAGGCCGCGCCGGTGCCCGACAGGTGGAAAATGCCCGCGTTGGGCTGACCCATTGCACCGGTGGTGGCATCTCGGGAATGGATCACGCCGCTTGTGGTGTTCATATTTTCAGCCACTAAAAAGGGCAGTGGGGGTGATGTTTGACGCGTAAGCGAAGGGGAAACAAGAGATGAGCGTTGATGGATTGATTGCGATCGTAACCGGTGGCGCGCAGGGGATCGGCTTGGCTATCGGTCGCCATCTGGCGCAAAACGGCGCGAAGACGATTCTATTGGATCAAAATGAGGCGGTTCTGGATTTGGCCATGCAACAGCTTGGCGAAGCGGGCCTCCAAGTTGATACGCACAACGTTAATGTGACCGATGCGCGGCAAATCGAGGCGGCGGTTGCCACCATTAGCGCCAAGCACGGCACAGTTGACGTGCTAGTCAACAACGCAGGTATTTCCCGCGACCAGCGGCTGATCAAGATGACCGAGGAAGATTGGGACAGCGTTATAACGGTCAATCTGAAATCGCAGTTTCTCTGCTGTCGCGCGGTATTCCCTACCATGACCAAACGCGGATTTGGGCGGATCGTCAATATTTCCTCTCGCGCGTGGCTTGGCGGTTTTGGCCAGGCCAATTATTCCGCCTCCAAGGGCGGTGTGATCAGCCTGACCCGGACGCTGGCGCTTGAGGGGGCAAAATACGGCATCACCGCCAACGTCATCGCTCCGGGCATCATTGATACGCCACTATTTGCAACGCTGGCTAAGGACGTGCAGGAACGTTTACGCAAAAGCACGCCGGTCGGGCGTATCGGTACCGGCGAGGATGTTGCCAACGCAGTTCGATTTTTTGCCGACCGGGATAGCAGTTTCATCACCGGGCAAACTCTTTACGCCTGCGGTGGTCGTTCTCTTTCCAGTCCAAATGTGTGAGGCTATGATGTGCCACCACCTCCAGCCGGTAACCGGGCCCTCCAAGGTATTGGGAACAGACGTATGGACGCTCTGAAAACCTTGCGGGTTTTGGATCTCAGCGATGAGCTTGGTGCCTATGCGGCCAAACTTCTGGCTGATCTCGGTGCCGAAGTAATCCGCGTCGACCCTCCGGGCAAAGGATTGCTTGAGCGAGCCCCATATCTTGATACGACCGAAAAGATCAGCCTGTTTGATATTTTCTTCAACCAGAACAAAAAGCGAGTGACTCTTGATCTGAGTAACCCAATGGGCCGCGATCTACTTGGCCAGCTCTGGCGCAAATGCGATGTCGTCATTTGGTCCAGCCTTGATGGGGTCAGCGACCCGCGCTGGCCGATGATCAACGCGCTTCGTGGTGATTCAAAACAGATTGTCTGCCTGATAACGCCGTTTGGCCTTGATGGGCCGTATGCTCAATTCGTTGCCAGTGACGCCGTTATCATGGCGATGGGCGGCTTTCTCAGCCTGTCCGGCTACCCGGATTGCCCGGTTGTGCCATTTGGCGAACAGTCATTTTACGCAGCGTCGTTACATGCCACGTTGGGAATTATCATCGCTCATATTCATCGTCTCAACAACAATGAGGGGCAAGAGGTGCGGGTTTGTGCCCAAGAGGCTATTGCCCATGCGCTGGAAAACGCCATTCAGTATGTTGACCTTGAAAACCATATTCGTGGGCGCACCGGGGACGAAGAACCAGCCATTGGTACCGGCGTATTCAAGTGCCAAGATGGCTATGTTTACCTGATGGCCTATCTGCATGGTACCCCCTTGCGCTGGAACGAGTTGGTCGACTGGCTGACAGAGGCCGAAGCCGAAGGTGCACAAACCCTGAAGGATCAGTGCTGGAGCGATCCAAAACATGCTACCCGACATGATGCCAAGGCAAAGTTCCGGCAGATATTCGAGGGCTTTGCCGCGTCCCGTGACAAGCTTGAACTTTATGAGGAAGGCCAACGTAGAGGAGTAAACATCTGTCCGCTAAACACACTTGCGGATTGCGCTCAAAATCCGCAGTTGCGGCTACGTGGGTTCTTTCGCCCCGGCCATGTGTCCAGCATTGATCGTGATTTGGCGTTCCCCGCACCACCATTCCGATTGAGCGGTTTTGACCCAGCACCAATCCGGGCCTCTAGCGCCGGAGAGCAGGGCCGGGAAATTCTTGCGGCCTTTGGTCAGGCAAAAGGCCAAATGGCACGGCAAAAGGTTGTCTGAGATGGTGACGAGACCCCTTGAAGGCGTGCGAATCGCTGATTTTACCTGGGTCGGTGTAGGGCCATTCGCCACCAAATTTCTGGCCGATTTTGGGGCCGATGTGATCAAGGTTGAATCAACCATAAATGTCGACGTCGTACGAAAAGGCCAGCCCTTTGCCAACGGAAAACCCGGCCTGAACCGAAGCGGATATTTTGCCAATCGAAATACTTCCAAGCGGGGGATCACTTTGAACCTGAAACACCCTGGCGGGCTGGCAATTGCCAAAGACCTCATTCGTCTGTCAGATGTGGTGATAAACAATTTCAGCCCCGGGGTGATGGCGAAGTTCGGACTTGATTATGATACCGTCTGCAAGTTCAACACTGAAATTATTTACGTTGACATGCCAATGCAGGGTATGAGCGGCCCACATGCCCGGTTTCGTGGCTATGGCGCAATGATAAACGCGCTAAGCGGCCTATATGCCTCGACCGGTCTGGAGGGGCGCCGCCCGGTCGGAACCGGCACGAATTATCCGGATCACGTGCCAAACCCGCTGCACGGCGCGATAGCAATTGTCGCCGCCATTACCGCCTGTAAGCTAGGGGCCGGTGGCCGCTATATCGAGATTTCGCAGTTGGAATCTGCGACCAGCGTGCTTGGCCCCTATCTGATGCAGGCACTCAACGGGAGTACACCCGACAGGATGCTCGGAAATGGCCACCCGGTAGGAGAACCGCAATGGATTTTACCTTGTCGAGACGGTAAATGGTGTGTCATCACCATCCGGAACGAGCGGCAATGGGAGAGCTTTTTTACCCTTCTAAAACTTGCAGGGCCGAAACGGGCGACCTCTGCCGTGCAAGAAACACTTGCGTGCTGGCTGCGCGGGCAAACGGCCGAGCGGGCGATGAGAACTCTGCAAGATGCCGCAATTCCCGCCGGTTGGGTTAAGGATGCCAGTGACATGCTGGGGGATCCCCAGCTTGCCCATTCGGGCCATTGGGTACGTCTTGATCACCCACAAATGGGTAAAACGGTTCACGACGCACCGGTCGCCCGCCTTTCCAAAACTCCGGCCCGGCTATCGGCCCCCGCGCCAATGCTGGGACAGCACACCCGGGAGGTGATGATGGGCCTCTTGAAGCTTGACACCACAGAGTTTGAGAAACTGCGCGCCCAAGGCGTATTCAATTAAAAAATGGAGGGCAAACTATGTCAGTCAATTACAAGGTGTCGGACTGGATCGCTGAAATAACTCTAGAGCGGCCAGAGGCGTTGAATGCCCTTGATCCCGCATCGATGAAAGAATTATTCGCCTGCCTGATTAGGGCGAGGGATGACGCAGAGGTACGGGTCATTCTAATCACCGGCGCGGGGGAGCGTGCTTTCTGTACCGGAGCTGATCTAAAAAACACCGCTCCACCAGAGAACATTTTTGCCGATGGTTTCTGGTCTGCTCGCACTGAGGCCGTGGAAAAGGGGCTTTTCTCTCGCATCCTCAATTTTTCCGACGCCGAAATATGGAAACCTCTGATTGCCGCTGTTAACGGGTATTGCCTAGGTGGCGGGTTGGAAATAGCCCTGCAATGCGATCTTCGGGTAGCGTCTGAAACCGCCAGTTTTGGCCTGCCGGAGGTTCGGGTGGCAAGCCTGCCGGGCCTTGGCGGAATACCCAACCTGTTGCGCGCCGTACCAAGTGCAATAGCGATGAAAATGATGCTTACAGGTACGCGTATTTCAGCCAGTGATGCCTTGCAATATGGTCTGATCAGCGACATGTGGCCAGCCGATGAAATGCTGCCGAAAGCCAGAGAACTGGCCACCAGAATTGCCGGAAACGGCCCCTTGGCGGTTCAGGCCGTCAAACAGCTTGCGGTTGAAAGTGCAAATATGTCCCAGCGTCAAGCAGTGCAGTTAAGCGAGCTGTTCTGGGGCATTCTGCGCGATAGCGAGGACCGGATTGAAGGACGCCTAGCCTTCGCCGAGAAACGAAAACCGGAATTTCGCGGGCGATGACAGCGTGACCTTTCGATCAGTTGAACCTAAGGTCGATTGTATCGGCTAGAGTGTGCGCCAAGTAATCGGCAACCCGAGAAATGCCTTCGCTGGCGTGGTTATTTGCCAGCGTCTCGGCCCGGTCGGGCTCCTGCGCCCGGATGGCGGCAACCATTTCGTCATGTTCGCTCGCGGTCAGTGCTAGGTAGTCGGTAAGAGAACTTGCCGGGAATTGCTCTCCAGACGACATCGCGATACCGATAAGGCGCATTCCGTCGTTCAGCAGGCGATCATATGTGGCGGCAAAATACTGATTGCCACAAGCGGTACCGATGGCGGCATGAAAGGCGCGATTGGCCTCAACCAGAACCCCTTTGCTGCCTTGCTTGGCAGCCCAGGCGTATTGGGCGCGGCACTGCTCGATCAGCTCTAAATCCTCTGCCGTGCGCCGCTCGGCCGCCCAGCGGGTAACGATCCGCTGGCAGAGTTGCAGCGCCTCGTTGAATATACGAATATCGGTAATATCGAGCGAGGCGACACGAGGGCTTCGGTTTGGCACCAGAACGATCAGATTATCCGATGATAGACGAATAAGCGCCTCGCGCACCGGCGTGCGGGAAATACCGTATTGCCTTGCTAGAGTTGTTTCATCCAGTTCGGCACCCGGTGCCAGTTCAAGCGACAGGATACGCTTGCGGATCTCATCATAAAGCAGACGCATTCCATTTTTTTTGCGGATGATACCGGTCCTTGACTCATCCGGTCCGATTTTGGTCTGTTCCATACTATCTCTCACCAAACCCATTTGCGGGAAATGTAGCGCCCCGCTGACGGAGGCCCAAGGTCACCCCCTGCTTGTGGTGACCTTGGGTGACAATCTAAACGGCCTTCTGGGTGAATACCACAAGGCATTTCAGAAGCCCAGGCAACAGCATCACCTAGCGGTCCTTGCCGCCTTTGCACCGATCTACATGGATCAGCATACGGTCGCTGTCGATGTCAGCGACCTTAAGATCGCAAACCTCAGATGCGCGCAATCCGGCACCATAGGTGATGCTGAGCGACGCGCGTATTGAAGGTCGACGGCGCGACGCCCGTTTCGGTCATATGCAGCTGATAAGCCCGAAGGTCATCGGGTGTAGCTGTGTCAGGTGACCGCTTTAGGAATTTGGCAAATTCTTGATGGCGCGGATATGTGACTTCTGGGCTTTGTCACCCATCCCTCGGATGCGCATATTTTCCATCATTTGCTCGCCCAGCAGGGTCATATTATCCTCTGTCATGGGAACCTCCTGTCAATCGACTGAGAAATCGGCGCGATACCGTCCGGGCCATTTCGCGACACCATCCTTGGGTATTCAGCTTCCCAGAAAGCCTTGACCGCAGGTTCTTTAATCTGCCTGACAACAGTTGCGCGGAATTCTTTATTCAGGAACAATGGCATGATGTCAGCAATGCTGGAATGCGGACGCTCCAAGAGCGCCAGAATGGCAAACCGCAACAAATGCTCCATCCGCGCGCCCCAGGCGTCAGACCATTGTTTTTTCAACGTATCAATCAAGGCTGAGGCGATAAGGGGACGGAATTTCGCCGGGGAATATGGCAGGGGGTTATATCCGTAAGGGCAATCGGGATCGGCGACGTTCCAATAGATGCAATCGGGCCCGGCGACTTTCAGCGCCAGTTCCGCCAGATCCCCATGCGGGTCGATCAGGCAGAAGCCCTGACCATTGGCGATGTCCTGCTGCATCATATTGAGAAGCAGCGTGGATTTTCCGGTGCCGGTCTGCCCGATGATATACATGTGCAGAAAGCGATCTCTGCTGGAGAATGCCGAATTCCTGCGTCCGATATTTTCCCGGTGCAATGCCGATTTTCGTAATGTCGTGACCCTTGGGTTCCATCGTGGAATTGTGCGGCATAGATGAATTAAGAAAAGAGGCCACTCTCGTGGAAAATCTCAGAGGTGCCTCTGATCACCGGGGTTGGTTTGCGTTTGGGACTGGTGACCTCTCTTGTCAGACCCGGTCAATCAAAAAGGCAGCGTCCACGGCACGCTCCCAGAGCCCCTCCAGAAGATCAGCGTTTGGCTTTGGTGGTGAAAATACGGGCCCGAATTCCTCCCACGTCTGAAACAGCAAGTGCGATCCAGCAATCGGGGCATAGGTTGGGACAAGACGTAGAATCTGGGTCAATCTTTTGGCACTTGTGACGACGTTAAGAACAAGCAGGGGCGACTTCAGTTTCAGGTGATCGCGGTACAGGCCTTTGCCGATATATATCTCATACTGAAGCAGGTTTCGCTGCCAGCTCTTGCGATTAAAGTTTCTTGATGTGGCCGGTTCGGTTGACCGGTCAGCCTCAACCAAAAATGTGCGAAACCGGCTTCCTTGGAGCGTTTTGTATTCAAGTCCGAACAGCGCATCGGGGATCAGATCCTTTTTGATCTCATTGCCAGTGGCCGTCCCGGCAATGCTGACCGGGTAGCGCAGGTCTGCTCCGGCGCGCGCCAACAACGCCGATTGCGGGATATAGGCCATATCACTGCGCATACGGGTTGCCAATTCAATCGATGCGGTGATGCAGCTAACCATGAAGCCATGCAGCCACGGTCCAGAATGGCGTCTTTGCCGCGCCAATGTCAGGTCAGCGTCCTTCAGAGCTTTGTGTGACGCGGGGGTCAGGTCGTAGACAAGTTGATTATATCGGCTGTCGAGTGTTCGAAATTGCTGGACGGGGCGTGCCAGATACGCGCCACCATGTGGGGTGTTATCCTCATTGAACAGATCGGTAAGACGCTCTCTGGCGCGCTTTTCACTGCGGTGTGACTCCTTGGCATATTGAAGCAGGAAGGATGATGGCAGCGGCCCATGTTCAGCGAGGTTCTGAAACCATTGCATATCGCGCGACTGCGGCGTCACCCGCTTGCCGGTTGATACTGGTCTGATGCGTTTGCGTCGACCGGATACGTCGTGGTCATTGCCCATGTCAGAGATCAAACCCCGCGTCGGTGCTGGAACGCGCCGGTGCAGGGGAGCTTTCTGTTTCGTCAGCGGAATCATGCTTTTGCGCAGGCCCTGCCGCCTCATCCTCAGGGGCTGTTTCTGAAAGCCCTTCGTACATATGGGCAAGTTCGCTGTAATGGACGGCGTAGCGGGCGCGCATTTTCTGTCGCAAAGCGTCATGATCTTCCGCAGTCATTTTTGGCTTTTGTTCCAGAAATCCGAACGGGAATTGCAACGGCACCGCCGACTTGGTGACCCCACGAATATGCGCGGCAAAGCTGCCTTTCGGTTGCGATTCAATAAACCGAGGTTCGCAATAAAGCATCGGCGCGAGCGTGCGCGCATCTTTTGCCGAGACCCCGCCTGCAAATTTGATCGACGTGTTGGCCGAAAACGCCTCCTGCAGGCGCGGTTCAAGCTGTCCGAGATACTGGTGCGCCAGCACCATCCCGACATTGTATTTGCGCGCCTGGGCCAGAATGATCCCGATATTGCGATCAAAGTAATCGGCTGCCTCGTCGATATAGACGAATGTCGGCATTCGGGCGTGTTCGGGCAGGGTAGCCCGCTCCTGTGCGGCCTGAGCAATCATGGCGATGAAAAAGCGGCCAAAAATCTCGGTGCCTTGTTCCTTCAACAGATCCTTGGCGGTGTTGATCAGAATAATCTTGCCCGCGTTCATCTCGCTAAACAGATCAAGCTTCGAGCGTGGGTGCGAAAACATCCGCTCAAACGTCTGGTTTTCAAGAATGCCCCAAAGACGGCGCAGAACCTGCTTTTTGGTCTGCTCAAACTCCCGTGAGGAAAACTCGGTTTCAAAGAAATGTCGGGCGGTGCCGGTCAGCTTGGCGATGTCAGATGCAAATTTCATCTGGCTGTTTGGCTCCATCAATTCGCGCAGGGTATGAATAGTCGCGTCCGGGATATGCAGCATGAGCCTGGTCACATAGCGGAAGATCACATTTTGCTTTTGGGTCATTTCGGCTGACAGCAATGATCCGAGAACGAAATCATAAAGCTCCAGGATTGAGTTGGTCAGCCGCTCGCGCTCCAGCGGTTGGTAGTTTTTTAGGCGCTCAATGCCAACATCAAACAGATTGAGCGAAACTGGGAATTCCACGTCGGTCGGGTCAATTATTACAACCCGGTCATGTAATGGCCCGCCGGGTGCAAATTCCGCCAGATCAGCAATGTTGCGAATGAGGTCGCCCTGACTGTCGAGCACGATGACCGTGCGTTTACCTGCCGCCACAGCCTCAAGATCGCAACCGATCAGATATTGAAGCGTCTGGGTCTTACCGTGCCCGGAGCCTGCCACAATATGATGATGCTCAAAACGCGAAGCCGTCGGAATTGAAAACGCAATCTTCTGGCTGAAAAACTCCAAAAGCGGCGTGCCACCAAGATAGACAGAGACAAGTTCGGACGGGTTTTTGATATCAGATTTTGAGGGTGACTTTGCTGCGCGATTAAAGCCGCCGGGATCGGCTGGGTTTCCGCCTGATGCGACAATCAGATTGTGTTCAAGCCGAGCTGTTAGTCGCGTGAAAAGCCCAGCTTTTTGCAAGTCGTCATCAAAGAAGTTTGCCATCGCATATTCGGTGACCGTGCCAATTCCGCTGATATTATCAATCATCTCGGTTGCAACCAAAATGTCATCAGCATTACCGGTCTGCAGCAAGGCCGGGCAGGCATCAAAGATCGGCAGCAGGAAATCGACCAATGCCTGCCGCAATCGTTCTCTGGTTGTCGGGAAATCTTCCATAAATTGGCGCTGATAATTCAGTTGATCCCGCAATTCCCACCACTGCGTCACTGTCCGGCGTTCATTCCAATCAATTACCGGAAGGATGAATATATCCT
>JAADIJ010000112.1 GCA_013151335.1 Alphaproteobacteria bacterium
CCCATCACAAACACGCCGAGACCCAAAGAGCGGGCTATGTTTACCTGCTGATGGCGGGATTTGGCACCATGGCGCTGTTGCTGGCGTTCGGCTTGTTGGCGGGGAGCGATGGGGGGTACGGATTTGACGCAATTCGTGCGGCCTCGCGCTCGTCTGTCGTCAATGCGACGGTTTTGGCGCTGATGTTGCTGGGTGCTGGCTCCAAGGCCGGGATTGCGCCGCTTCATGTGTGGCTGCCGCTGGCCCATCCTGCCGCGCCGAGCCATGTTTCGGCGCTGATGAGCGGGGTGATGACCAAGGTTGCGATCTATGGTTTCATCCGCGTGGTGTTTGATCTTTTGGGGCCGCTGGATTGGTCGCTCAGCCCGTGGGTGATCCTGCTTGGCGCGTTGACTGCGGTGCTGGGGATATTGCTGGCGATGATGGAGCGCGATCTGAAACGTGCGCTGGCCTATAGCACGATCGAGAATATCGGAGTGATTTTTGCGGCCCTCGGGCTGGCGATGGCGTTTCGTTCAAATGGGATGATCGCGGCGGCGGCGGTGGCATTTTCTGCGGCAATGTTTCATGTTTTCAACCACATGACCTTTAAGAGCCTACTGTTCATGGGGGCTGGAGCTGTGCAAAAAGCCACCGGAACGCGCGATCTGGACCAGTTGGGAGGCTTGATCCATCGTCTGCCGGTGACCAGCGTTTTGATGCTGATCGGCGCAGTTGCGATCTCGGCGCTGCCGCCGCTCAACGGGTTTGCGTCGGAGTGGTTGCTGTTTCAGGCGGTGTTGCTGAGCCCGGATATTCCGCAAGCCGCGCTCCAATATCTGATCCCTGCGGCGGGGGGGCTTTTGGCGTTGGCGGCAGCTTTGGCGGCGGCGGCATTCGTGCGGATTTACGGGATCGGCTTTTTGGGGCGAGGGCGCTCGCAAGGGGCGCGGGCGGCGGTCGAGGTGGACCGGTTCTCGCTGTTTGGCATGGGGATATTTGCCGCCTTATCGGTGCTGGCGGGGATTTTCCCCGGAGTAGTTCTGGATTTGCTGTCGCCGATGGTTGACGCGGTTCTGGGCGGGAAATTGCCCACTCAAAGCGCGCAGCCGTGGCTGACGATTGTGCCGATTGAGCAGTCGCGCAGCTCTTATAACGGGTTGCTGGTGATGATTTTCGTCGGGCTGTCGGCCTCGTTGGCGGCGTGGGCGGTGCATCGGTTTGCCTCGCGCGCGGTGCGGCGGGCCGAGGCGTGGGATTGTGGCTATCCGCGTGCAGATTTTGGAGGCGCTTTGGCGGGCGAAGCGGTGACGCAATATAGCGCGAGCGGTTTTGCGCAGCCAATCCGGCGAATTTTAGGCAGCGATATTTTGGCCGCGCACGAGGTCGTGACCATGCCCGAGCCGGGCGATTTGGCCCCCGCACATCTGAGCGTTCATGTGGCTGACCCGTTCTGGGAGCGGCTCTACACCCCGATTGGCCGCGCCGTGATCGCGATCTCAAGCCGGATGAACCGGCTGCAATTTCTGACCATACGCCGCTATCTCGGGCTGGTGTTTTTGTCGCTGGTCTTGTTGCTTTTGGGGCTGTTGATATGGTTTTGATCGCCGGATTGTTGGTTCAGGGGGTGCAAATGCTGCTGGTGGTGGCGCTTGCGCCGTTGCTGGTCGGGGTGGTTCGCCTGACCAAAGCGCGCCTTATGCGCCACCGTGGAGCGCCCGTGGTTCAGCCTTACCGCGACCTCATGCGCCTGATGCGCAAAGAGGTGGTGCTGGCGCATAATGCCTCGTGGCTGTTTCGCGTTTCGCCCTATTTGATCTTTGCGGCCACTTGGGTTGCGGCGGCTTTGATCCCCACATTTGCCTCGGGGCTGTTGTTTAGCTGGGCCGCCGATCTCATTGCAATCGTTGCCCTTTTGGCCAGTGCGCGGTTTTTTCTGGCCTTGGCGGCGATGGATGTTGGCACGAGTTTTGGCGGTATCGGAGCCAGCCGCGAGATGATGATCTCCACCTTGGCAGAGCCCGCGATGATGCTGACGGTATTTTCGCTGGCGCTGATTGCCGGCTCGACCCAGCTTTCGACCATCGTTGAATATCTCGCCGCTCCCGGTGTTGGGTTGCGGGTGTCGCTTGGCATGGCGCTGGTGGCGTTGGTGATCGTGGCCCTGGCCGAGAACGCGCGAATTCCGGTCGATAATCCCGGCACCCATCTGGAGCTGACGATGGTGCATGAGGCGATGGTGCTGGAGTATTCGGGCCGCCATCTGGCGATGATCGAGCTGGCGGCGGCGCTGAAACTGTTGCTTTATATCTCGCTGATCGGCGCGATTTTCTGGCCCTTCAGCATCGCAGGCAGCGGCGCGTCGGTGGGGGCATATGTGCTCGGCGCGCTGGCCTATTTGGTCAAGCTTTTGGCGGGGGGCGTGTTGCTGGCGATCTTTGAGGTTTCAATCGCCAAGATGCGGCTGTTTCGCGTGCCCAACCTGCTTGGCGTGGCCTTGATGCTGGCGCTTCTGGGCACGCTGTTGCTTTTCGTGTCGCGGAGTATCTGATGGATAAGCTGGCTTTTGACATTGCGCATCTTCTGGCGGGCAGTCTGTTGCTGGTCAGTTTTCTGATGATCTATCAGGACCGCTTGTTCTCGCTCTTGCGGTTTTTCGCGCTGCACGCGGTGGTACTGTCGCTGTCGGTGGCGTGGCAGGCTTATGTGCAGGACGCGCCGTTCTTGTATATTACCGCCGCAATTGCGTTGTTTTTCAAGGGGTTGATTATTCCGGCGGCGTTGCAGAAGATCGTGCGGCGGTTGGAGATCCACCGCGAGGTCGAGCAGGTGGTGGGCATCGGTATCACCATGCTGGCCGGAATTGGGCTGACCGCTTTGTCGATCATTCTGATGCTGCGGGTCACGGCCAACGCCGATAGTTTCGCGCGCGAGGACATGGCGTTTGCACTGGCGGTGATCCTGCTTGGCCTGTTGATGATGGTGACGCGGCGCAATGCGGTCAGTCAGGTTGTGGGCTTTATGTCGCTGGAGAACGGCCTGATTTTGGCCGCTGCCGGGGCCAAGGGCATGCCTTTGGTGGTCGAGATCAGCGTGGCGTTTTCGGTTTTGATCGCCTTCATTGTTATCGGTGTGTTCCTGTTTCGCATTCGCGAGCGGTTTGACACGGTCGATGTCGGCGCGCTCGATCAATTTCGCGGGGATCAGAAATGAGCGCGCTTTGGGACATTCTGTGGTCAAATCCGGTTCTCTTTATTGTTGGCGTGCCGTTTGTGGCGGCTTTTGTGCTGGCGGCTTTGCCCGGCTATAAGCTGGCCTCGCGCGTCAATATGGCGGCGAGCTTGCTGGCGTTGGTCGCGGCGATCACGTTGTTATTTGGCGAGCGTCCGGCTCCGAGCAGCTTTTTTCTGATCGACGAACTTAACACCGTGTTCATCGTTTTGAACACATTCGTTGGCTTTACGGCGGCGAGCTTTTCGGCCAGCTATATTGGTCACGAGCTGGACGAGGGGCGGCTTACGCCGACATATTTGCGGTTTTATCATGCCATGTATCAGCTGATGATGTTTGGCATGAACCTCGCACTTGTAACCAATAATATCGGTCTGATGTGGGTGGCGATCGAGTTGGCCACGCTCTCGACTGTGCTGATGGTGGGGATTTATCGCACCGAGGCCGCGCTGGAGGCGGCGTGGAAGTATTTTATCCTCGGCAGTGTCGGCATTGCGCTCGCGTTGTTTGGCACGATTTTGGTCTATCTCGCCGCCGAACCGGTGCTGGGAGAGGGCAATGGCGCGATGATCTGGACCAATCTGCTGGCCAATGCCGGGCAGTTTGATCCCGCGCTCTTGAACCTCGCCTTCATCTTTTTGCTGCTGGGATATGGCACCAAAATCGGCCTTGCACCCTTGCATGCTTGGCTGCCCGATGCCCATGCCGAGGGGCCGACGCCGATTTCGGCGGTGCTGTCGGGGCTGCTGTTGAACGTGGCTTTATATGCGGTTTTGCGTTTCAAGATGCTGATGACCGCCAATCCAGAGGCGCTGGCACCGGGGCCTCTGATGGTGGTGCTGGGGCTGGTCTCGTTGATTTTCGCGAGCTTCATGCTTTATCGGCGGCGCGATATCAAACGGCTGTTTGCCTATTCCTCGATTGAACATATGGGCATCATCGTGTTCGCTTTTGGCATGGGCGGGCCCTTGGCCAACTTCGCGGGATTGCTGCATATGGTCATGCACAGTCTGGGCAAATCGGCGATCTTTTTCAGCGTGGGCCATATCGCGCAGATCAAGGGAAGCCAGCGGATTGCCGATATTCGCGGCCTGACCCAGAGCCATCCGGTGCTGGGTTGGAGCCTCGCGGCAGGGGTTCTCGCCATCGCCGGATTGCCGCCGTTCGGCGTGTTTATGAGCGAGTTTTTGGTGGTCACCAGCACCTTCGCGCGCGCGCCTGCCTTGGCACTGTTGCTGGTGTTCGGGATTTTGCTGGCGATGGGGGCGTTGCTGTTGCGCTTGACGGGTTTTTTATTTGGCGAGCCGAGTGGCAGTTTGAAACCGGTCCAAGGCTCGATGCTGCCGGTTTTTGCCCATATGAGCATAGTTCTGGTGGCCGGAGTTTATTTACCGGGGCCGCTGGTTGCATGGTTTCAGGCCGTCGCGCGGCTGTTGGGATAGGGGGAGCATGTCGGATATTTTTGACCTTATTTCGGTGCCTGCGCCCGAGTTTCGCACAGGACCAATGGCGCGCCACAAAGTCTCGCGCGCCGAGTGGCAACTGGCGATTGACGAGCTGGCGCGGGGTGGTTTGAGCTTGCTCAGCCTCTGGGCCTCGCGCGGGGCCGTGCATATGGCGTTGCGGCGCGGCGAAACCGGCGAGATCGGCGTGATCAGCGTCGATAGCCGCCGCAAGACTTTCCCCTCGGTGGGGGTGCAGCACCCCGCGGCGCAACGGCTGGAGCGCGCGATGGTTGATCTGTTTGGCCTCAGCGCGAGCGGTGCGATTGATGCGCGACCATGGCTTGACCACGGCGTTTGGGGGCTGCGCCATCCGATGGGCAAGACCTCCGAACAAGCCATCGAGGCAATGGATTACCAGTTTTTGCCAAGCGAGGGCGAAAGCCTGCATCAGGCGGCCGTGGGGCCGGTTCACGCAGGCATTATCGAGCCGGGGCATTTCAGATTTACCACGCAGGGCGAGATTGTCGTGCGGCTGGAGGCGCGGCTTGGCTATGCCCATAAGGGGGTTGACGCGTTGATGAGCGGGGTCGATGCGCGAGCAAGCGCGCATCTGGCGGCGCGTGTTTGCGGCGACAGTTCGGTGGCCTATGGCTGGGCTTATGCGCAGGCGGTCGAGGCAGCTCTTGGGGTCGAGGTGCCAGCGCGCGCCATCTGGCTGCGTGCGCTGATGGCCGAGCTTGAGCGGCTGGCCAATCATCTCGGCGACATTGGCGCGATTTGCAATGATGCGGCTTTTGGCATGATGCTGGCGCGGACCTCCTTGCTGCGCGAGCGGGTTTTGCGCGAATGTGATACCTGTTTTGGCCATCGGTTTATGAAGGACGTGATCGTTCCCGGCGGGATCACGCGCGATCTTGACGGCGAGGCGTTGCGCCGCTTGCGGGTTCTGACCGGCGAGATCGGCGAAGCATTTGCGCCGTTGGTCGCGCTTTACGACGCCACCGCCTCGCTGCTGGATCGCACGGTCGGGGCGGGAGTTTTGTCGCCTGAATTGGCGCAGAACTTCGCCGCTGGCGGCTTTGTCGGGCGCGCTTCAGGACGGGATTTTGACGCGCGCCGCGATCTGGCTTATGCGCCTTATGATCAGTTAGAGTTCAGCGTGCCAACGCGGCGTGACGGCGACGTTAACGCGCGCATCTGGATCAGGATTGACGAGGTCGCCCAGAGCCTGTCGCTGATTGGGCAGATTCTTGACGGGCTGCCGCAAGGCGCGATTGCCGCTGAATTGCCAAGTCGTGGTGCGGCGCGCGAGGGGCTGGGGCTAATCGAAGGGTTTCGCGGCGATATTCTGGTTTGGGTGAAGTTTGATGGGCGAGGGCGGATCGCGCGCTGCCATCTGCGCGACCCCTCATGGTTCCAATGGCCGCTGCTGGAGGCGGTGATCAAGGACAATATCCTGGCGGACTTCCCGCTTTGCAACAAATCGTTCAACTGCGCCTATTCCGGCGTGGATCTTTAGGGGGACTGATGAGAAAATTTCCGCTTAAAGGCCTGTTAAGCCGACCGCTGAGTGAAGCCGCACCAGAGGTCTTGGGCGAGGTTGAGGAGCTTGGCATTGCGCTGCGCCAAAAACTCGGGCGCAGCTTGGCGATCAGGCTGGTGGATGCGGGTTCTTGCAATGGCTGCGAGCTGGAATTGCAGGCGCTTGGCAATCCGATTTATGATCTGGAGCAGTTCGGGTTAAAGTTCGTCGCCTCCCCTCGCCATGCCGATGTTTTGCTGGTCACGGGGCCGGTCACGCGCAATATGGAGGTGGCTCTCAGGCGCACATATGACGCCATGCCCGCGCCCAAATGGGTGGCTGCCGTGGGCGATTGCGCCCGTGATGGCGGGTGTTTCGCGGGCAGCTATGCGGTTGTCGGCGGTGCGGCCAAGGTGTTGGCGGTCGATCTTTATATTGCGGGTTGTCCACCTGATCCGCGCGCGCTGTTGCAAGGGCTGCTGGGCTTGTTGGAGCGCGCCTCAACCGGGACATGATGGCGTGAGAGCCGAGGCTGACTATTCGCGCCAAAAGCTGGCGGTGAACAGCACGAACACCGAGAGGATCTCCAAGCGTCCTGCCAACATGCCAAAGATCATGATCCATTTGGCCGCTGCCGGAAAGCCGTCCATCGCCCCGGACGGGCCAACATCCGGGCCATAGGCCGGGCCGATATTGGCCACCGAGGTCCAAGCCGCGGTCAGAGCGGTCTCGTTTGAGAGGCCGGTTAACGACAGCAACACCGCCGTGATACCGAGCGTCAGGAAAAACAGCGTGAAAAACGAGCCTACAGAGTCGATCACCCCGCGATTGAGCGGCTTGCCGTCGAGCCGTGGGTTTGACACCACATTGGGATAGTGAATGCGCCGGATCTGCGCCTTGATGCTCTCAAGCACCACCAGCCAGCGGAAAACCTTGGCCGAGCAGGCGGTGGAGCCGGTGCAGCCGCCAACCACCCCGACGATCATCGCCACCGCCAACGGGAACGCCCCCCATGTGGTGATGTCCACGCTGACAAATCCGGTGCCCGAAAACAAAGTCACCAGATTGAACAGCGACTCGCGTATCACGGTCTCGAGCGGGTCGGTGCTGGTGAACCAGTGATAGATGGCGATGGCGGAAAACGAGAAGAAAATCCAGCGCAGATAGGCGCGCACCTGAATGTCTCGATAGAGCGGGACCACCGAACCACGGGTCAGTTGCACGAACCGGATAAACGGCAGGCTGGCCAATATCATTAAGAAAGACGAGACATATTCGAGCGGCCCCGAATAGCGCGCGAACGAGGCGTCCGAGGTGGAAAACCCGCCAGTGGAGATGGTGGTGAAGGCGTGGACAATGCCCTCAAATGTGCTCATGCCGAAGGCGATATAGGCCAAGGCGGCAACGACTGTCAGCAATATATACACATATAACAATGACTTGGCGATATCAAGCGCGCGGGGCAGGATCTTGCCCAGCGTGTCAAACCCCTCGGTTAAAAAGAACTGCATGCCGCCAACCCGCATGGCCGGCAGAAAGATCATCGCCACGATGACGATCCCCAAACCGCCGAGCCATTGCAGGATGCCGCGCCACAGCAACACCCCGCGGGGCAGGTACTCGATCCCTGTCATGATGGTCGCGCCGGTGGTGGTCATGCCGGAAACCGCCTCGAAATAGGCGTTGACAAAATCAAGCTGCGGAGCGCCGAAAATGAACGGGGCCGCGCCGAATATGGGCAGGATGGTCCACGCGCCGGTGGTCAGTAAAAACGACTGGCGCACGGTCAGACCTTTGGAGCGCTCGCCCGAGGTTGCCAGCGAAATAAACGCGCCGATCACCATGGTCAGCGAGCCGACGATCAAAAACACCAGCCCCGATTGGCCGCCATCATACGCGTCCACAATCGCGCTCGGGAACATGAACAGCCCGACCACGGTGATCAGGCGTCCAAGAATATGCGTGACCGGCGTGAAGTCCATCTCAGGAGCCGGATTTAGGCGCGGGGCCTGTTGGTGGTGACAGCATTAACGGGTTTGCTCTTGGTTGGTCGGCCTGATTTTGCGCGTTGTTACCATGATCTTGGCCCGTGGGAAAGAGCGCGCAGTGGCGAGTTTGTGCCATGCTTGCCGGGTGTTGGTTGCGGGCGTTCTGGCCCCCGCAACCAATGACCTGCCCCCCGAAAACCGGACCATTTGAAAGGAGACTCTGTTCGATTAAAGTTCGATTGAACGAGGAGAACAGAGACTGCGTAAATCACGGTTTAGCGAAGAGCAGATTGTCGCGATCATCCAGGAATATGCGGCGGGAGCCAAAGTGTCTGAGTTGTGCCGCAAGCACGGAATGTCGGATGCGACCTTTTATAAATGGAAAGCCAAGTATGGCGACCTTCAGGTTTCGGATGTGAGGCGGCTGAAGGATCTGGAGGTGGAAAACGGCAAGCTGAAGAAGCTGCTGGCAGAGCAGATGCTGGATAACGCTGGATTGAAGGCGCTCTTGGCAAAAAACTTCTGACGCCTGCGGGCCGCCGGAAAGCCGTTGCGATCCTATGTCGGGAACATCGGCTTTCAAAACGGCGGGCCTACAGGCTGGTCAGGATTTCAAGATCAAGCAATGGCTACAGACCTGTGCCGGATCGGCATGCGCGGCTGCGTGAGCGGCTTCTCACGCTGTCCGGCAAACACCGGCGTTATGGCTATCGCATGTTGCATGCCAAACTTGTCCGAGAGGGGTTTAGGGTGAACATCAAGGTGGTTGAACGGCTTTACCGAGAGGAACGACTGGCCCTGCGCCGGCGTAAACGCAAGAAAACCCCCAAGGGAAGTCGTGAAGGTGCCTGGTGCCCTATCGCCGCCAACCAGCGGTGGAGCCTGGATTTTACCATGGATGCCCTTGCCAACGGGCGCAAATTTCGCACCGCCAATCTGAAAGACGACTGCACCCGCGAATGCCCGGCCATTGATGTGGCCCTGTCGATCCCGGGCTCCCGGGTGGTGAAAATGTTGGAACGGGTGGCGCGGGAACGCGGATATCCCGATGTTCTGACCGTCGACAATGGCCCTGAGTTCCGTGGCCGCGCCCTTGATG
>JAADIJ010000084.1 GCA_013151335.1 Alphaproteobacteria bacterium
ACCGGCGTTTCATGCAGGGCCATGGAGCGCTGCGCCGTGGTGGCGCTGAGCGCATCAAGGCCAAGACCGTGAAAGCCACCCTCGATGGCGAGTATTTTCCCTGGACGGTTACGCAGCGCAAGCGACAGCGCCGTACTGACGGCGAAACTGCCCCCCACTTGAAACAGTACCCTAAAGTCGCTCAGATCGAGAGTATTGGTCAGCCAGCGTGCAAATCTCTCTGCTTCGGGTGGATATATTCCAGCCACCAGATCGCAACCCGGCTGTGCCGGAAGACGAATGTCTTCATTGCAATGGCCGAAGTTCACGGCGCCATAGGAACTGCATAAATCGGTAAATTCTTCGGTTGATCCATCGCCACGGCTGAGCGTCAGGTTGGCGTTCAGGGCCCGGCTACAGGTCCAGTGTTCTCCGAGTGCGCGCGACTCGTCCAGATCGCTGAGCCGCCGCTTCGTACGGTCGCCTTCGTTGTGGGAAAGATCCGATCCTTGATCGTTCGCGCGGCGACTATCAACTTTAGAGTCCATAATCCAACACCTCCTTTAAGGTTCATTGAAGTGGTCCTGCTTTTCTGGACAGGTTTGCGGCTGAGCTAAGGATCTGGCCTCGCGCAACCCGTATTGCGGCACATTTACGCCAGATCATACCGACGTCAGATCGCTGCAAGCATCAATTTCGGCGCGCGTTTCGGCTGCCGCCGGGTCTAGATATGTATACTCGATTTTTTGGAAATTGCCGTAGAGTATTTCCAAATATGCACCGGGCTGGCTCGGGCAGGCGATCTCACCCCCAAGAAACGGGGTTGTCGTCGTTGGCAGGACAATATCCTTTGGCACACCAAAGCCGCCACCCTCGGTCGTTGGCATGGCCCCTTTCTTGCTGCACCTTTCGAGCACGGTCTTTCCATAGCTGACCACTTGCCGGTAGATCGCTATATCGGTCCGGATTTCGCCGCGCATACGATTTCGCTCTGGCCGGAAGAGCCATCGCCTCGGCGGATCGGCTGATATCGAAATAAATCCGTTTTTCTTGAAGATATCGACATAATAGCCATCCCGCGCGCCGTCTTCGACTAGCCTTGCTGTCAACCTGTCCCAAGTCATATCCGCGGTCAGGAGAACTGATATGTCAACGTCATCTTCCCAATCGAGAAGCGCGCCATTTTCCCTTATGGCACCAAGCAGACTGCCTCCCTCCAGCCAATGCACGGCCCCCATTTTGCTCAAGCATCCGGCAACATAATGGCTGAGATCTTTCATCTGCTCGCGGCAACAGGGCGCGGTGTTGAGGCCAAGACGGTTGACATAGAGATTGAAAGCACAGGGCGCCGTCGATTTTTCACAACCTCGCCAACTTACTGCACCATTCGCCAACACCAGTTCACGGATGTGGTGGCGTCGCCGAAACGCCTCCAGATCGCCCTTTGCCTGGGTTTTCAACACTGACAAATCGCGATTGTTCAGAGGATAAAGCCGACCGACCTGGCCGAACAACCGCTGGCGAGCAAACCACATCGCCTCAACGGCCATAGCCGTGACCAGGACGGCCTGAAGCTTGATGTTGGGAATGGTCAATCCGGCAATGAGGGCCGGGCCCAACAGCCATAGTCCGGCATAGTCACCATGCTTTGCCAAAAATTCAACTGGCCTGGATGCCGGTTGGAAGGCGTATGCAGGAGCTGCAATAATAATGAACAGGGCCGTAATAAAGACCAATGAGACAACCAGGGATAGAATATCGAGTCCGTCGGCGGACAGTGAGACAAATGCCACCAAAAATACTGCCAGCGCCCCGGTTGCCAGGGACTCAGGCAGGCTGGGGGAGGTCCAGTTCCGCGGGTATCTCAAAAGGTAAACGAAAGACCGGTAGGTCGCGACGTAAAGTGCACTGGCCACAGCCGCAGTGAATATCCCGACGTATATTGAAACGTCGGACCCGGTCATAAAGCTTGCGGTTTCAGTTGATCGATGTCCTGAATGATCGGTAGCACTGCCTTGCTGTTGTTCTTCGCTCTCAGTATGCGCGGCAGGATATTGGAACTGGCGCGCTCAAGGTCGGCAGAAAAGTCGATCTCGATCCAGGACAGGCCGGTGATGTCTTCAAATGAAAAAGTCCCGGGTTGCGAGGTCAGCAGAACATCGCGTAATGGCTCCTCGTAAGGCTCGTGGCGGCGGCCCTGGCGCAAATATAGCTCGGTTTGAGAGATGATCTTTTTGGCTTGCTTTGCAGACAGCTTGAAAAACCCCACCGATTCACCGCAAAAATCGTACTCTGCGCTCAACCATTTGCGGAATTCGACAATTTCGCCATCCCTGATACAGATTTTGACCGGCTCATCACCGGACTCAAAGGCACGATCGAGAAGCAGGCAGTTCTGGTGGCGGGAATTCAGCAACCGGCTGAACGCTTCCTCGTCATACAGAACGTCGGCATCCATAAGAAGAACCTGTTCTCCGCAACACAGTTCATCGCGCAGGGTCCACAACGTGACAATGCTGCCTTCTTCGAAATTTTCGTTGTAGACCGTCCGCACAAAGTCTTGCGCACCGAGCGCCACGATTTTCTGCTCGATCTCCTGGTGCTGGTGCCCGACACCGATCACCAGTTCATCAATACCGTGTCTCTTGAGAATTTCGATATGGCGCTGCAGCAGGGATTCTTCGCCAATATTCAGCAGAATCTTCGGCGAATTTTTCGCAGCCGAGTCCGCAAGACGGGCACCGACGCCTGCGGCGAGCATGACAGCTTTCATTTGATACGATCCGGTTGGGCGACCTCCAGTTGCGAGGGCAAGCAAGCACAATCACTGCAATATCGCAGTGCGGCACACCTACCGTTGTCCAGTGGCGAGGTCACAAAGTTTCTGAAAGTAACAACGACGTATCCGATAATGCGCGATTTGGCTATCCCCCCGGTCGCACCCTCAGCCTCGAACATGTAAAGATGGGAGTTGGTCCAGCCCACGGCAGCCCGTTTCAGTAGCTGAGTGCAACCGTTTTGACGTGATCCCTAATTCCCGGCTCAGTGCCGCGTTCGAAGCCTGCGATCGCTGTATGAGAGCTCGGATCGCGTGCGTGGTCGTGGCGCCGCCGTGCAAAACTTGTCCCATGATTTAGTCCAGTGCTGGACCGAAGACGGCAAGGCGTTCCGGATGCTGAACGTCCTCGAATAATTAAGCCAAAAATACTCACCATCGCGTGCGGTCGACGACCGCTTTGGAGAATCCAACTCGAAAGTTCGCGCCTGCAGCGATTGACCGCTCTCCGTCCAAGTTGCCCCGTACGCGATCGGCGCACCCTACATTTGCCTCCTTCACCGAAACGCATACCGGGCTTTCGCCTTGCTCAATCGATCGTCCAGCGGCACGGGATGCGCTTTCGACAATTCTTTGAGCGCCAGAATATTGCGCCGAAAAAACGCTTCGACGTCGTCACTGGGAACGCCCTCAATCGCCGCACGTGAGACCAACAGCCCAAGCGTCTGGCTGTCCAACAGGCGCTTGTGTGCTTCCCGGTTAACGGCCTCGACCTCGCTTGGTATGACGCCTGACCGCATGTTCCGCAGATCACCCTTGGCGACCTCAGAAACGGCGCGCCATAGCTCGTGTGTTGGCCAGCGGGAACGGTTGCGGTCAGCAGTCGGGATGCAATAGTGAACGCACTTGCAGAAGTCGACGAAGGCGTCGCCGATCATGGCGTCGAGGTCAGCCCAATTGCGCATCTCCCAGCGATTGCGAAGCTGTTTGGACCCGAGGCGCATTTCAAAGCGCCAAACCTGGCTTTGGTCGCGGTCCGCAAGATCAAGCGGCGGTTTGCCAGCCGCTCTGCGGGACGCATTCCAGATTGCAAGCCAACCCATCTTTCGCTTGGCGATTACCTCGCCACGTTTGTCATAGATTGCCAATTGGCGGTTGACCACGGCACCGGCCCGCAACCCGGTCACTCTGGCGCCGGTGCTTTGGATTTCGGTTTTGTCGATCTCGGTGAATTCTCGATTGCGGGTGCCGGGCGGCGCAACCAGCGCCTCGCGGGTGGGCTCGAACCATGGGGCCAGAATGTCGATGGCAAAGTCGACGCGAGAGACGCGGAGCTGGGTTTCCACGTATGGGATGCCAAGCGCGGTCATACAGTCGCGAAAATGCTTTTCCGCTGCCTTGAGCCCGCCCGTGGCGAGCAGGAAGGCTCGAAAGTCCACCGTCACGCCCGGGTTGTTGCGCGGCCGGTTTTCAGGGTCGAGAAAGAACCATTCTGCACCATATTCGCCGGTGTGGACCGAAAACGCCGACCCGCCCGTTCGGCGAACGGCAAAAGGCATGCCGCCTTGATCAATCACAGTTTCCGCGTTGTTGCGGATCGCTTCGGCTTTTGCCTCGGCCAAGACGGCACGAAGACCAAGCGGAATGTCGGTCGTGATGGTGAACTTCAAGCCATCAAAGCCAGTGTGCAGGATTTCAACGTCCATTTACTCTCAACTTCTATTTCGGATCCGTGGAGGGGGGTGTTACAAGACCCCCCTGAATATCCATCATTCTGATTGGCAATCCCCGCTGCGCGGGGGCGGGCGCTGCGCGCCCAAGAAAGAGCCTCCGGCGGGGCAGCTTTTGTTTTGAGGCCGGGCGGGGCGCCCGGCGGCTCTGGTGGATAGGTTGCACCCGGAATTTCGGGTGCGGCGTTCGTGGCAGGCATGGAAAGGGCGTGAAGTGGCGACACCTCACGCCCCTTTTGGACCATCCGGCCTCAAAATCCCGCGCGGCGCTGCCAACCCCAACGCGGGCAAAACTCGTGGCGGTGATTAATTTACCGGCGTTCCGACGGCTGACGTGTGCGCGCGTTTGCGCTCATTCATCCAGTCGACCAATTCGCCGCGTTTGTAACGGACAGACCGGCCGATCTTGTAAAACGCCGGCCCAAATCCGGTGATCCGCCATTTCTGAATTGTTCGGATCGACTGGCACAAAAAGTCTGCGACCTGTGTTTCCGTCATGAGTTGGTCGGGGTCAATAAGGCGTGTCTCTTGCGTCTGCATGTAATTCTCCGGTGCGATTTGTTGCGCTATGGAGACTGGGTAGCAATTAGGCGGGAGCAGCAAAAATGCCGTAATTAGGTCCGCTGAGTACCTGTTACGACATTACGATTTTGAGAGGTCGCCAATCGTCCGCCGGATTTGGCCGCCAATGGCGGAATTGGTCATGTTGAGGTCCGGTGCAAAGTTATCAAA
The DNA here is from genome assembly GCA_013151335.1 of Alphaproteobacteria bacterium. Taxonomy (GTDB): domain Bacteria; phylum Pseudomonadota; class Alphaproteobacteria; order Rhodobacterales; family Rhodobacteraceae; genus UBA5972. Next base: position 5,218 of record JAADIJ010000084.1, read on the forward strand.
AATATGTTCAAGTATTCGGACCAGGCGCCCCTCATAGCGTTCTTCGATTGCATTTGGGTAAAATCCTTCGAGTGGATTTCGGCCGGAATGTTCGCGAATTAATTCGGCGACCTGGTAGATCAGGTTTTTAATTGGCACTTTCGGTTTTGGACCGCGTGATTTCTTTTCAATGGGGAAATCTAACAAAGAAACGCTGGCCTCGAGAACCTCAATAAGCCGAACAATATTTGGCTCTCGGGTCGACGCGAGGTGAGTGATGAAAACCTTCGCACTGTTTTCGATGTCTTCGTCAGAGTATTTCCGGTTTTCGGACGCATCCAACAGGTCATAGGATCCGGCAAGCCAGGAGCGTGAACGATAGTCGAGTGCCTCGATCTTTTTACTAAATGACTTTGCCGCCTCAATTGTATCGCTCAGAGCTTCTTTGATTTCCTCAATTGTTGGGTCCGGGTTGTCAAATTGCGAGCTATAAAACTGCCACAGAATAGCCAGCAGAGCATTGTCGATTGGTTCATCATCGACGGCATCCGATCCGCTGATCTCCCGCGCCAGCCAATCAAAGTCGAGCCTTGCTTGGCGTTCCGCCATATCTCTTTGGTCGTGTTCGGGCTCAGCCCCCCAGCGCGGCTTGATCTTTCTTGGCATGAGCAACTTTCGCAAAATCCAACCAAATGGGTCCAAGGTTTGCCGTAAGGTCGCAGATCCTGGCCCAACCCGTTTTGAAGCCAAACGCTGGCAATTGTCGAGCAGGCATTGCCAGTAAGTCCTGACCGGCCTTGCCGATACCCGTTAACATTACATTACATAGGAACAATTGACCCCTACGTAACGTTATGTAGGGGCTTTCCTAGCCGACCACACGAAGCCCGGATCACGTAACGTTAGATCGACCGACCAGAGCGCTCAGCCGGTTGGCGGTCTCTTCGGCGGCATTTCGAACCGGGGTGTCGTAAAGATGCGCGTGCCGCATGGCTGGCGCTAACGCTGACTGCCGTAAGCGGCTTCGTATGCGATATCTTTGATCGACAACCGGGAAATGCCGATGTCGGCCAGGTCGCGGTCGGACGTGGCTTCAAGTTCGCGCAGTGTGCGAACATAGGCGCTGCGTAGCGCACGGCGCTCTGCGGCTGCCTTTTTGCTGTTTTCGAACCATTCGCGAAGGCGAATCCCCGGTTGAACAACCTCAATTGCGTAGCTCATATCTGGTACTCCTATATCCAGTGGAGCGGTCTGTTCGCCATTGTTAGCGCTATCATAACCACTCATTCAGAAGGTAGTGATATGCTGCGCCTGCACAATGGTTCGGAACCCAATGCCGCCATGCAGCATTTGCATGGGTAGAGGTGGCTGAATTTCTTGGCGCTTCACCGAAACGCGTACCTGGCTTTCGCCTTGCTCAATTGGCCGTCCAGTGGCACGGGATCGTGCCCCTACGTAACATTATGTTGCGGCTTTTCTAGCCGACCACCCGAAGCCCGGATCGCGTAACGTTAGGTCGACCAACCAGAGCACTCAGCCGGTTGGCGTTCTCTTCGGCGGCGTTTCGAACCGGGGCATCATAAAGATGCGCGTACCGCATGGTTGTCTGAATTTGTGTGTGCCCCAGCAAGCGCATGAGCAAGGCCAGGTCGGTGCCCGCAGAGATCGCGCTGGAGGCATAGGAATGGCGCAGATCATGAATGCGCACGTCGCTGAGACCGGCCCGCTCGCGAATGCGCCGCCACGGCCTTTGCATGTCAGTGGCGTGCTGACCCTCGACAATGCCGACGATAACGTAAGGGTTGCCAGAAAGCCTGGGCAGGGCTGAGAGCACCTCTCTGGCGGCCTCAGGCAGTGGTATGCGCCGCGCCCCGGTCTTGCTGTCAGGCAGGGCCATCGTGTCGCCCTTGATGAACTCCCATTCCAGTTTTTGGATTTCACCCAACCGGCATCCGGTCAGGATCAGCAAGCGGATTGCCGCGACCACATAAACGGTTTCGCTGCCATCTTCTTCGACGTCTGCCAGAGTCTGGCCCAACCTGAGAAGTTCCCCTTCGCTCAAATACCGCTCACGCTTCTTTTCGCGATATTTCGGGACATGGCGGCAAGGGTTGGAGCCGTCCGGGCGCAACCCCCAAACCTCGGCCAGATTGAACATCTTCGAAAGCACGCCGAGGGTCCGGTTTGCCTGATAGGGAATGTCGCGAAACTTGTGGTGCAAATCGGCAATGTCGCGCCGCTGAACATCGACGATCTTGAAATTGCCGATCGCGGGTTTGATGAACCTGTCCAACGCGCGGCGATACTCGCTCTGCGTGCTCGGCTTACATCGCTCGAGGACATGGTCGTCAAAGAAACGATCACAGAGCGCTGAGACTGTCGGTGCGCGCCTGTGCCGCGCGATCTCCTCAACCGGGTTTTGCCCCCGGGACAACTCGCCCATGATGACCTTGGCGCGGTCGCGCGCCTGCTCGACCGTAATGTTGCCATGACGGCCGATCGAAGCGCGCCGGGTGCGGCCCCCTTTGCGGTACTGGATCTGGTAGGTCCGGGTTCCGGACGGCAGCACACGGACGCCAAATCCCTTGATCTCGCTGTCCCAGACAAAGTAGTTTTGTGCCTTGGCCTGCAAGGCCTCAACGCTGCGTTTGGTCAGTTTCGGCATGAACATTTCCCCCGGGCGAGCCTTGTTTGTGGAAGCATAGTGGAAGCAAACGGGCGCGATCCACGGGGTAAGGCGTATTGCCTCGTCGCAAAACAAGTCAATTAAAACTTAGCGATTACAACAAGATAGGGTAGATGGGCGCAATCCAGCGGAGCCAGGGATAGACGCCAGTAGCGATCTCATAACCTGAAGGTCGTAGGTTCAAATCCTACCCCCGCAACCAAAATCCTCAAATAAAACAAACACTTAGAACCCGAGTAAAACACTGGGGAATTAGGTGTGCACAAACGAGTCAACGCTGAGTCAACGTTTGGCGAGTCCTCCTGCAGAATCGTGCCTTTTTGCGTCTGGCCATGGCAAATGCCTTGTGGGAGAATCCACAATATGATCGAGTTCCGCATCCTGTCCGATGACCATCCCGACCTTGCGCACTCGCCATTGCTTCGCGCGGCGCTGTTGACACTTCAGTATGCGCAGGAACATGGAGCAATCGGTTTGACCAAGACGAAGGCGTTCAAGCGTGTCTTCGTCCATTGGTCGGTTGAACATTTCGACTGGCCTGGGAAAAGTGCGGAAGAAATGTTCCGCTACAGCAAGGTCATCAATGAATACGAGTTTCCGCCGCTCGAAGTGCTGCATTACCTGCTGATCACCTTGCGACTAGGGAGGCACTTCAAGGGCGAATTCAGGCTGACCAAGCGTGGCACAGAACTGGCGCAGGCTCCGGCGCTGCTGTTTGCTGAACTCATACCCTTCTTCGTTCTCAAGATCGACCATGCGTCTTATGCCCGCTTTGAAGAACGCCCCTTCGGAAAGTGGGATATCTGGATGAACGTAATCAATGCCGAGGCCGACCACGGCACAACCGAGCATGCGCTTTACGAGGCATTTTATGGCGAAGGCCATGATTGGGATAACGCCGGATGGCGAGAAATGGCCGCGTTCTCTTCCTGCGTCATGCGCCCGCTTGAATGGGCAGGATTGCTTGTCCAGACCGCCGAAGAGCGCGAAGGAAAGCACCTGCACCACGTCTTCAAAACACCGCTTTGGCGCAGCGCCCTGAACCTTGATACTGATGAAATGTTACGGCCAGTTTTAGTTCAGTAAGCCATCTGCCGCTTACGGCCCGGAGCTGCCGTTTGTCCTTAGCGAAGAGAATTCACACTTTGGGCCCAATTTACCGAAATTCTGCAATGCGGCGAATGGCTGCTTTCATAGGACAAGCGAAAACCTTCAACAACATTGCAGATTTTGAAGGGGGTTTGTGATAGCAAAAAAGATTACGCAACCTAGTGTCTGGAAATTCGGATCTGGGGTGATCACGCATCTTGGCATTCCCATTTGATATAGGCCTTTGTGTCGACGGCCCATCGTTCGTCGATCTCTACGAGCAC
>JAADIJ010000195.1 GCA_013151335.1 Alphaproteobacteria bacterium
CGTCCTGCGCCAGATCCAACCCCGCAAAATCGCGCATCGAATGCATGTCATAGAGCGACTCCTCAACTCCGGGATCAGACAGGCCATACCACTGCTGTAGAAAATAAATGCGTAACATCACCGAAAGCGGCATCTGTGGGCGGCCCTTGCGAGGTTTGTGTAATGCGGCGTGATCAGGGCCTCCAACCGGCGCCACGGCACCACCGTCTCCATCTCGCCAAGAAAAACCTCGCGCTTGGTCTGCTTCTTCTTGTGGGCCTGCTCAAGCGACCCAAAACTCTGCTGTTTCAACGCCAAACCCCCTGAGAGTGATGCCAGAATTATAGCACAGAAATTGGGACGTTGTTCAGAGTTTCCTAATAATATTTCTTCCGTCCTACCCCCGTTTACTCCCTTATTTGGAGGCTCCGAGGCAACAACTTGCCGCTCATGATGGTCCCGAAAAGGCGGAGCCGTCGAATGACGCCAATTATTCAAGCCTTCCTGCGCCTACCACCGACGGAACATACGGGGCAATCTGGCCGCCGCTCGGTCCGCATTTTGCGGTTTTCCCCGTAAAGCGAATCGTAAATCAGCATATTTCCCAACAAAGGTTCACCCGCCTTGGTGATAAACTTAATCGCCTCTACTGCCATCATCGAGCCAACGACGCCAGGCAACGCCCCCATCACACCAGCCTCGGCGCATGACGGGGCAAGCCCCTCTGCCGGTGCAGTCGGAAATACGCACGCATAACACGGCCCCCCCTCCTGAGGATGATAAAGACTTAGCTGTCCCTCCCATTGGCTTATCGCGCCAGCAATCAGCGGCAATCCCAGCGCAACGCAAGTCTCGTTCACCAAATAGCGCGTGGCGAAATTATCTGACCCGTCCAGCACCAGATCAACTCCTTCGAGCAAGTCACGCGCATTCTCACCCGATAATCTTCGTCTGTAAGGCAATACGGTTACAAAAGGATTAAGCTTAGACAAAGCCAGTTGCGCGCTAAACACCTTGGCCATGCCGACCCGTTCCTCACTATGCAAAACTTGCCTCTGCAAGTTTGAAAGGCTGACAGTATCATCATCCACAACTCCGATCGTGCCAACGCCCGCCGCGCCAAGATAAAGCATCAACGGCGAGCCAAGCCCCCCCGCGCCGACCACCAGCACCCGGGCGGATTTCAGTCGTTGCTGCCCCGCCCCGCCGATTTCGCGCAAAACTATGTGGCGAGCGTAGCGATCCAACTCGCGCGCTGAAAACGGCCCATCCTGTTGGGGTGCGGTCGCCGTATGCGCCTTAGATTTTAATCCTTTTATAACAAAGGTATACAAAGATATAACGCCTAACAGAACGATCAAAATCACCCATGATTGAACAGAACCGCCCGTCGCTTGTCGGAGCTCACTCTGTTCCGGCAAGCCGATCTGAATCGCGAAAACCGCACCGAACAATATGACCAAAACCGCAACTTGCACCGATTTCGACGCTTTCATAACCCGCCCAAACGCCAGAACCAAAACGGCGATGAATAAAACCAGGGTCATCAGGTTCGACCAGTCGATCCAAAACCACCACCGCCTCGCGCGGTATGATCCAGTTCTTGAACCTCGGAAAAGTCGGCCTGAACCACCGGCGCAACCACCAATTGTGCGATCCGGTCCCCATGGTTAATGGTGAAATTCTCGCGCCCCAAATTGAGCAAGATCACCCCAACTGGCCCACGATAATCGCTGTCGATCGTGCCGGGTGCATTGGCCACGGTAACGCCAAATTTCAACGCCAGCCCGGATCGAGGGCGAACCTGCGCTTCAAAGCCCGCCGGGATTTCAAACGCCAGCCCACTTGAAACCAACACGCGCGCACCCGGCGCCAATATCAGGCCTCCAGTCCGGTCGGCCTTGGCAAGATTGGCCCGGATATCAGCCCCCGCCGCGCCAGATGTTTCATAGGACGGAGGGGCAACATCGTGGTCAGCCCCCGCTAGAAACACAAATTTGAGCACCGGCTTCACGAGAGCAGCGCCTTGTGAATCTGATCAGCCAAACGCACCGCCACCTCGGCTTTTGACAATCTTGGCCAACGCTCCAGACCCTCATGCGAAATCAGCGTCACCGCATTCTCGGTCCCGCCCATAATGCCGGCTTTGGGGCTTACGTCATTGGCCAAAATCCAGTCACACCCTTTGCGAAGACGCTTGGCGATGGCATTTTCTTCGACATTTTCCGTCTCCGCCGCAAACCCGATCACCAACTTCGGGCGCCCTGATTTCATCTTGGAGGTGGTTGCCAAAATATCTGGGTTCTCCGTAAAATCCAAGCTCGGCGGGGTACCGCCTTGCGTCTTCTTTATCTTTCCGGTTGCCGCCTTTTTCACCCGCCAGTCAGCTACTGCCGCCGCAAAAATTGCCACATCAACCGGAAGCTCATCGCGCACGGCCGCCGCCATTTGAACCGCCGTTTCGACCGAGACCAGCTTGACTCCAGCGGGCGGCGCAACCTCTGCCGGGCCGGTCACAAACACCACCTCCGCTCCTTGCATTACAAGAGCCCGCGCGATTTCAGCCCCCTGCGCACCCGATGAGCGGTTTGCAAGATATCGAACGGGGTCAATGGGTTCAAAAGTAGGGCCAGACGTTACCAAAACCCGCTTTCCCGCCAATTTATCACCCAAAAAACTGACCTCAATCGCAGAAACAATCTCGGCGGGTTCGGCCAGCCGTCCCTCTCCAAATTCCCCGCAAGCCATCTCTCCCCGGTTGGGACCGACGAACAAAATTCCGTCATGGCGCAACATCTCCACGTTACGAACAGTCGCGGGATGGTTCCACATGCGGACATTCATCGCGGGCGCAATCAACACCGGTTTGTCGGTCGCAAGCAATAAGGTCGACGCCAAATCATTAGCGAGGCCAGTCGCCATTTTCGCTAAAAAATCGGCAGTCGCCGGACAAACAACTACCAGATCGGCGCAACGGGACAACTCGATATGCCCCATTTCTGCTTCATTGGTCAGATCAAACAAATCGGTGTGTACGGGCGACGCCGCAAGCGCCGAAACAGACAGGGGGGTGACGAACTCCGCCCCGGCACTGGTTAAAACTGGTATGACTTTCGCGCCAAGCTCACGTAATCTTCGAATAAGCTCAAGCGCCTTAAACGCCGCTATCCCGCCTCCGATAACCAGCAATATCGTCTTGTCGACCAGCATCGTCATCCCTTTCAGCAACCGCTGAAAACCTGTCTAAACGCCGCCGCCGATCAAGGCAAGAAGGTGGCGTTGGCTGAATCTACTCACAGCAGCCCTCATACCAACCCCAGACTCCCCAACTCCGAACCGCATACCGATAATGCCGCTCGGATTTCCTGCTAGATCGTTTCACCACGCCCCCTCTCCCTCGCGCCAACCGCCGCACAAATTTGGTTCTTGTGCGGCAGGTCTTTTTCTTCTTGGCTGCGCCTGTTACGACGTCCACTCAAGCAATCAAAACCTCGGCAGAACCTCGGAGGCAAAGTGCCACAACTTCCAAAACTGACGCTGGTTATAGGGGCCGCGTCTTCTGGCAAGTCAAATTGGGCAGAGAATTTCTGCATCACGTCCCCGCGCGCGCCAATATACATTGCGACAGCCCAAGCCTTTGATGCCGAAATGGTCACAAAAATTGCGCACCACCGCAAAAGCCGTAGTAACAGATGGCAAACTCTCGAGGCCCCCCTGGACCTTGTTACTCCTCTATCAAATGCAGGCGAAAACCAGATCCTTCTGGTTGATTGCCTGACAATGTGGTTGTCAAATCATCTGCTGGCACAAAACGATATATCAGCCGAATCTGATCAACTGGTTAACATGTGCGAAAAACTTGCCTGCCCCGTGGTTTTAGTCACAAACGAGGTCGGAGCCAGCGTCGTCCCCGACAACCCGCTGGCACGCCGTTTTCAGTCCGAACAGGGGCGTCTAAACCAGCGACTCGCGGCTATTTCCGACCTCGTGGTCAACGTCATATCCGGCCTGCCGCTATGCCTGAAGGGCACCCTGCCCCGAGGCCTGATATGAGCGTCATTTGGTGGGTTCGCCACGGCCCAACCCATGCTCGCGGATTTGTTGGTCACACCGATATTGCAGCTGATTTGACCAATCTTGACACGCTTGATCGCCTAACTAAAACCTTGCCAAACAACGCATTACTAGTATCTTCCGACCTGATACGCGCCAGCAGCACCGCCGACGCCATTCAATCCGCGCGCACAAGACTGGCGCATGAACCGAGCTTGAGAGAGATGGATTTTGGCGATTGGGAAACCAAAACATTCGCGGAAATATCGCTGTCTGACCCCGAATTATCCCGCGCGTTTTGGACCGATCCCGACCGCGCGGCCCCTCCCGGCGGCGAGCGCTGGAATGACCTGTCGGGCAGGGTTACAAAGGCGATCGATCGTCTGATTTTCGAGCATCCAAACCGCGACATTATAGCAGTCGCGCATCTGGCCGTCATCCTCACTCAACTTCAACGAGCTACCCAAATCAGCACCAAATCGGCCATGTCGTTTACCATTGATAATCTGTCCATCACCAAGCTTGAGCCGCTGACCACCGGATGGCGAGTACTTTGCGTGAATAATATACCGTAAACGCACAGGGTTAATATCTTTGTTCGCAGCGGGTTAATATTTACCAAAAATAAACCATGTCTCGTTAACCCTTGCCAGACATGTGCAGGGAATGAGCTCAATGGTTGCAAAAGCCTATACCGTCGCCTTTCAGGGCGTAGACGCGCGCCGGGTTGAGGTGCAATGCGCCGTTTCGCCGGGTTTACCGTCCTTCTCTATCGTGGGATTGCCAGATAAAGCCGTGTCCGAGGCCCGTGAACGAGTGCGCGCGGCGTTAACCTCCATGTCAATCGCGTTACCGGCAAGGCGCATAACCATTAACCTTTCACCTGCCGATTTACCAAAAGTTGGCTCGCATTTTGATTTACCAATTGCTCTGGCCCTGCTGGCGGCGCTGGATATTTTGCCCGCCGACGAGGTCGCGCGGACCATCGCACTGGGTGAGTTATCTCTTGATGGTGGGCTGGTTTCGGTGATTGGCGCATTACCTGCGGCGATCACCGCGTCACAATTTGACAGCCGTCTGGTCTGCCCGGCGAGCTGCGGCGCCGAAGCCGCTTGGGTCAGCACGGTCGAGGTGATCGCTCCTGTCTCGTTGCTGGCCTGCGTTAACCATTTCATCGGGCGCAGCATTTTGGCACCGGCAGAACCGGGCGAGGTCGTTAACTCGTTGATTTCGCGCGACCTTCGCGACGTCAAAGGGCAGGAGCGCGCAAAACGGGCGTTAGAAATCGCAGCGACGGGGCGGCATCACCTGTTGATGGTGGGCGCGCCCGGATCGGGAAAGTCAATGATTGCCGCCCGTTTGCCCGGCATCCTTCCGCCGCTAAGTGCCGAAGAAGCGCTTGAAACTTCGATGATCCACTCGCTTGCGGGGCTGCTGAGCGAGGGCGGAATATCGCGCGAGCGCCCGTTTCGCACCCCCCATCACACCGCCTCGATGGCGGCGATCGTCGGCGGCGGTCGTACCGCCAAACCCGGCGAAATATCTTTGGCTCATCACGGGGTGCTGTTTTTAGACGAGTTTCCGGAATTCACCCGAACCGTTCTGGAAACCCTGCGCCAGCCGATCGAAACCGGAGATGTGGTGGTCGCACGCGCCAACGCGCATGTTCGATATCCGTGCCGATTTCTGCTGGTGGCCGCCGCAAACCCCTGTAAATGTGGGTATCTTGCCGATCCTGGCCGGGCCTGCGGTCGCGCACCCCTTTGTGGCGACGATTATCTTGGGCGCATTTCCGGCCCGTTGATGGACCGGTTTGATCTGCATCTCGAAGTGCCGCCAGTCGGTGTGGAAGAACTCACCTTGCCTAAACAGGGCGACCCCTCAGAGGTGGTCGCCGCAAGAGTTCGCGCCGCGCGCGACATTCAAGATGCGCGTTTCTCAAACCACGAAAACTGCCGCGTAAATGCCGACGCGGAGGGCGCATTACTTGAAGAAATTTCTCGACCGGATGCCGAGGGAGCGGCGGTTCTGATGCGCGCTGCCGAAAAATTCAAGCTTACCGCGCGCGGATATCATCGGGTGCTGAGGGTCGCGCGCACAATCGCCGATCTCGAGGGTTCAGCCGGAGTAAAGGTGAACCATTTGGCCGAGGCATTGTCATTCCGACTGTTTGGCGAACACCGATGAGCTTTGGTTAACGCACGCTCCGCGCCAAAAACTCGGCTACATCACCAAGCGCTCTATCGGCCTGCGACAAACGCCCCTGAAAAATCTGCCAGACATGCGGAACATTTTCCCAAACATCCAACCGCGCCTCAATATTCTGAGCCTTCAGATTGCCAACCATCCGACGTGCGTCATCCAGCAAAATCTCGTGATTGCCGCACTGAACAAGTACCGCAGATGCGCCTTCAAACCGACCAAACAGCGGGGAAGCGCGCGGATCAGATGGATCGCTTCCTTGCAGATAATTATCGCGCATCTCGGCCAAGCGCCCAACCGGCAGCATTGGATCGGCCCTTGCATTGTCGCGGATCGACGCCCCGCTAAAGGTCAAATCAGTCCACGGCGAAAACGCAAACACCCCGCCGGGGCGCGGCAAATCGGTCGTGCAGATCACATGCAAAAGCGCAAGCGCAAGCCCGCCACCCGCACTATCCCCGCCCAGAATTATCTGGTGGGGGCGATATCCTCGGTCGATCAAATGGGTATAAGCCGCAACCGCATCATCAAGCGCCGCCGGAAAACCGTGCTCTGGTGCCAATCGGTAATCGGGCAAAACCGTGCGCAAACCGCTTAGGCGTGATAGTTTTGCTAACATCGCCTGATGGGTTCGTGGTGAGCCAAAAACATAAGAGCCGCCATGGAAATAGAGGATAACCCCCTCCCGCGTCGGTCGGCCACTTGACGCCCAAACCACCGGAACAGGGTGCCCACCGCCGCAGAAAACATCCGCCAAATAGCTGGAATATGGCGGATTGCTAAATATCAACCGAGCCTGCCGTACAAACCGGCGACGCAGCTTTGGCAAATCCGTTGCCCGCGCGAGATGCCTTTTTTCAACCAGCCTCAGGAAAAGATTTATCAACCATAATGGGAATTTCATCCAGCCGCTCTTTTCCTCTCGATCACCTCCCAGATCAGAGCGGCAACATTGGTTCTGTCAAACCGGTCAAGCTCCCGTATCCCCGTCGGCGAGGTGACGTTGATTTCCGTAAGATATCCGCCGATCACGTCGATTCCCACGAAAATCTGGCCTTTTTTACGCAGCAACGGCCCAATTCTCGCGCAAATCTCGCGGTCGCGCGCAGTCAACGCAACCTTCTCAGGCCGACCGCCCACATGCATATTAGAGCGCGTTTCGCCCTTGGCCGGAACCCGATTGATCGCACCAACTGGCTCGCCGTCTACCAAGATCACCCGCTTGTCGCCTTTGGCCACATCGGGCAGAAATTTCTGCGCGATCAGCGGCTCGCGATTGATACTCGTGAACAACTCGTGCAGCGAATTCAGATTGCGGTCATCCGGTCCCAGCCGAAACACCCCGGCCCCGCCATTCCCATAAAGGGGCTTTAAAATCATGTCGCCATGCTCGGCTTTAAACGATTTCAGCGCCTCAAGATCACGCGCAATCATGGTCGGTGGTGTCAGGTCTGGAAATTGCAGAACCAACAGTTTCTCGGGATAATTCCGCACCCATTTTGGATCATTCACCACCAGAGTTTTCGGGTGGATCATCTCGAGAATATGGGTCGTGGTGATATATCCCATATCAAAAGGCGGGTCTTGGCGCAGCCACACGACATCAAAATCCGCGAGGTCCACCTGCTGAGCCGCACCCAGCGAGAAGTGATTTGTGACCTCGCGTCGCACCGTCAAAGGCCAGCCCTGCGCAAGGACCTTTCCGGCGTGAAAAATCAGTTTGTCTGGCGTGTAATAAAACAGACTATGGCCGCGCGCCTGAGCCTCCTCGGCGATGCGAAACGAGCTATCGCCGTCGATATCGATCGCGTCAATGGGGTCCATCTGAAGTGCAACTTTAAGAGACATGGCTCAAACCTTTATAGTGAAACCGACGTCTCATCTCTATCAAAACAGGCTGGATTTCAAGGACCCTGACGCGGCTAAACATACCACATTGAACATTCACGGCGCGATTTCGCGGGTTTCCCCACGGCCCCGGACCAAAACTTCCCCCCGAGATCGAGCGCAGCCGGGTCGCATTTGGCCGGGCGCTCACTTTGTGCTACATTCGGTCCATCAAAGAATCTGAGCAGGGGCACCCCGTGGGGCTGACTGGCAGCCGATTGAACTTTCTGCTAAACTTGTTGCGGCTGACTTGCGCATTTACGATCTTCGTGATCGGGCCATGATCTGTAGCCGCGTCCGCGGCCCCATCCTTGGCCAACCCCGCCAACCTCGGATATCGACTTGGCTTTCAAGCGCATCTATGAAATCGTCAAAACCATCGACCGCCGACGCCTGAGCATTGCTAGCCAAACCCAGCTGCTTGGCGACGCACCCGCGCATCATTTCCTTTGTGCTGTCGGAGGTTCGCCGCGCTCGTAGATCGGTTGCATTGTGTAAGCTGTTTCATGGTAGGCCGTTGCCAAAACATAGGCTTGATGCTGGATCGTCAATCCAGTCGTCGCCTCCAATAAAATATTGAGGCCATTGACTTGCTTCTGCGAAAACTTTCCCCTGAATAGGCTGGATTTTATCTCTGAGAAAAAATGCTCTTTGGTCATTCCGTCACCTCGTTAAGTTTTTGCTGCAATCTGTTAATCTCGCGTTTGAGACCTTGCTGTTGCTATAAGAGATAGTCCTGCCCGATCTGCTCCCTGAGTTCCGGCGTGTTGATCTTCGCGAGCATCGAGAACCCGATCAGCGCGACAAGGCCAACCAGCGGCCAGAGAAGGGAGTGATACGCATAAACTAATTTACGATTGCTATTCATCAGAACCCGCCCTTGATAATGCTCTGGCGGAAATTCCAAAGGACACCGAGAACGGCAATCAACATGGCCCCTAAAAACTTCACCCCCGACTTGAGGCGGCGTTTTTCCTCGGCCTCCTGCTCGGCCATGAACTTCTTGAAGCTCTCCGCAAGTTCATCATTGCGCTGCTCAAGTGTAAGCAGCCGGTTGGTACCGCCTGCCACACTTAACCCTGATGTTTTAAGAGCCGTGCATAACGACGTCGTTAATGACGTGTCTAATTTGGTTATGCGCGGAGAGATTTTGGGTGTTGAGCGGCGGCGTCGCTGGAGCGACGAGGAGAAGCTAAGGCCACGCCATCCTCAGACATGGCAAATCCGCTCAGTGATTCCGGCAGGTCGTCGAAATCGTCGGGCATGATTTCTGGCGAAGATTTGCTGTTAGCCCACGCACGTTTAACCTGACGGGAATCTGCGGCCCAAACGGCAAGGTCGGCGTCCTTTTTAAGTTCCACTTCAAAGTCGTCAAAATCTAGCCCCTGTCTCGGTAAATTCACCGCAATACGAAACGCGCGACCTGACCGGGAATCGTCCCGGTGTGCCGCTAGTTCATCATGTACGACGTCACCCTTGAAGGCGGGGCCAGCCTCTTGCAGAAGCCAGATCATGTCGTCCAGCGCCACAAGCTGCGGTTCCGCTGGTGTTCCTTTGAGGTGGTTCCCGGTACCGGCTGCTTACCATACTACCGTCTCTGTCAATAAGAATTCACAGGGTCGCTATCTTTCAGGCATAGGCTTGAAAAACGTATCACCAAAACCGACGTCTAGTAAAAGATTTAGCGATAAAATCGCCGCTATATTGTAAACGGTGCGAGCGCCCCGTCCATTTCGAGCCTGTCGTTCACCGCAAGATACTGATCTGATTTGCCAGGATCGGTAATTTGGAGGGTAGCTACAAATGGAGCAACATTTGTTAGGGGAGGCCCTATCGGGCACGACAAGGTTGGAAGTTCTGGATGGCGCGACAGGACGCCGGGCTTGGTCCGCCGAGATCAAAGGTCGGATAGTGGCGGAGACGCTGATGCCCGGCGCCAAGGTGGCGGAGGTGGCGCGGCGGCACGGAATGGGAGCCCAACATTTATCGACTTGGCGCCGCCTTGCGCGGGAAGGCCGGATTGTGGTGCCGGGCGACGACCTGGACGACGGGCCGATGTTTGCGAGCCTTGAGGTCGCGCCGGAGAAGGCCCCTGTGCCGGATGGCGGGCTTGTTGCAATCGAGTTTGGCGAGGCGACGATCCGACTGCCCAGTAATACCCCGGCGCGGCGGATTGCAGACATTGCCCATGCACTGCGGGAAACGCGGTGATCATTCCGTCGCAAGCGGTAAAGATCGTCGTCGCCACAAAGCCGGTGGATTTTCGAAAAGGCCATGACGGGCTGGCGGCGGTCGTCCAGAACGAGTTGGGGTTGGACCCCCATTCCGGCATCATCGTGGTGTTTCGGGCCAAGCGGGGTGACCGTATCAAGGTGCTGTTGTGGGATGGATCTGGGCTGGTCATGGCCTACAAGCGGCTGGAGCAGGGTAAATTTGCCTGGCCCACCTCTCAGGCATGTAAGAACATGCCCTGCCGGCCAACGGGGATCAGCGACGGGGTGATGCGGGTTCCCGTTGTCGCCAGTTGCGGGGACTCTGAGCCGCAATTCAAAACGCGTTTCAGATTTTTTTGAATTGGGAAATCAGCCATGAGAGACATTGATCTTTTTGCAGGCGCCCCGCCGCAAACAAAATCGGACACGTCCCACGAATCGGAACTTGCCGCGCTGCTGGGAATCACGGCAAACAAAATCCGTCTTTTGGTGCGAGATGGGGTTTTGCGGCGCGTCGCCCCGGCCCGCTATAGTCGTGACGATGCGGTCTTGGCATACGTTACCTATCTCCGAGCGAGTCTGGCGGTCAGCGGCGGCCTCGTCGCGGCTGACGCGAAGTTAAAGGCCGAGAAAATTCGCGTCGCCGCTGCACAAGCCGAAAAACTCGAAACGGCCAACAAAATTGCGCGAGGGGAAACTGTTCGGGCCGATTTTGTAGTTCGCGAGTGGCGCGGGATTTTGGGCGATGTGCGGGCCGCTTTGTTGGCCGTTCCGAGCCGATGTGGGGCACAACTTTCGCACCTTACCGCCCACGATATCGCCGCGCTCGACGCTGAAATCCGCATCGCGCTGGAAGGGCTGGCAGATGGAAAATAACAAACTTCGATCTCAGGCGATGATCGCTCTGAAACCACCTTCCAAGATACCCCTTTCCTGTTGGATCGAGGCAAACATTTTTCTGCCTTCGACCGCCAGCGCGACGCTTGGCCGGATGCGTTTGTGGTCATACCAGCGGGGCATTTGTGATGCGATTGACGATCCAGAGATCGAGCGCATCACAGTGTTAAAATCCGCCCGGATCGGCTATACGCAATTGCTTAGCGGGGTGATCGCGAATTATTGCGTAAACAGCCCGTGCCCGATCCTCGCGGTCCAGCCTACAGCCGACGAT
>JAADIJ010000213.1 GCA_013151335.1 Alphaproteobacteria bacterium
AACCTTTGGAGCGCCGATAATCCCGATGAGCGGTTCTATTCCGGCAAAACCCGCGCGCTTCACGGCACCCACCTGTCAACCGGCGACAGCATGTGGTCGAGCTTTCCCTATTTGCGGCCCATGGCGACCATCACTCACGACACGCTGGATTGGTACGGCTGGGATCAAGATGGCGGCGGCGTGCATGACGTGATCGGCACCCGCTGCGACCCTTATACCAACCGCTTGCTGGCGGGGCAGGACTATCATAACTGCTGTCACTCCAATCTCACCCGCGCGTTGGCGGCACATTCCGGCTTGGACATCGCTAAAGCCGAGCCTCTGGTTCACGATGTGCTGAACGTGTTTATGTGCACGGGATTTACGCTTGATACCCATCAGTATTTCATGAAGGCCAGCCCGGTGCGCCCCGGGGATGCGCTTGAATTTGTTGCAGAAATTGATCTGTTGGGATGTTTGTCTGCCTGCCCCGGTGGGGATTGCTCCAGTGGCCACTCCAGCGATCAAGCGGCGTGCTATCCGTTGTTGATCGAGGTTTTCGCACCTGACCCACAAGCGATGGAGGGCTGGAGGCCCCCGCGTGAGAACCTCTATTCTCGCCACCATAGCGATTGAAATCAGATGCGGTAACGCTCGGAAATGCCGATAATCATCAACTCGATCAGCCATAACGTGAGACCGAAAGCTATGACGCAAATCAGCAGGTTCAAGAGCGCGTTAACCAAGTATTTCCAGCCCTGATCGGGGGTCTTAAAGATCAAGACATCGGTGCGCAGCAGAAAAATCGCGCTCATATGCGCCAGCAACGTCGCCGATAAAATCCAGTAAAGCACGCCGAAAACCAGCTTGTCAGTGTCGATCCAGAAAAACCGGGTGATACCGACGAAAGAGCCCCAACGCACCAGATCAAACACGTCTTTGGAGAACTCGCGCAAAGCGGTGGCCAGCCGGTGTTTGGCGCGCGGGGACTCCAGCAATCCGGTCATCCAAGCACTCTTGCAGCGACGGCATCAAGCTTGGCCAGCAGCGCCGGATCTCGTTTTTCCGGCGCGGTCATCAGGGCAAATTCCAACGCGCGGTCGCAGCCATGAGGGCAGGGGTCGCGCGTGTCCGTCAACAAGCCCGGCAGATGGGAGATCAGCCCGCGCGCTTTGTCGGCATTGCCGGTCAGGGTCGCGATGATTTTGGTCACATCGACCTCGCCGTGGTCAGGATGCCAACTGTCGTAATCGGTAATCATGGCGACGGAGGCATAACAAAGCTCGGCTTCGCGGGCCAATTTGGCCTCGGGCATGTTGGTCATGCCGATGACATCAGCGCCCCAAACCTCGCGATACATGCGCGATTCCGCCAGCGTGGAAAACTGCGGCCCCTCCATCGCCAGATAGGTGCCGCCATCATGAACGGTGATCCCCGTGGCGCGCGCGGCCGCAACGCAGGCCGCGCCAAGACGGGGGCAGGTGGGATGCGCGACCGAGACATGGGCCACGCAGCCCAAAGAACGATTTTTCGCGCGCGAATGTGCGGTCGATGAACTGGTCGACTACCACGAAATCTCCGGGAGCCATCTCGTTTTGAAACGAGCCGCAGGCCGAAACCGAGATCACGTCCGTGACGCCCGAACGCTTGAGCGCGTCGATATTGGCGCGGTAGTTGATCGAGCTTGGGGTTTGAATATGCCCGCGCCCGTGACGCGGCAAAAACGCCATATCCACCCCGTCAAGCGAGCCAAACAGAATGTCGTCCGACGCCTCTCCCCACGGCGTTTTGACCTTGCGCCAAGCGGCATTTTCCAGCCCTTCGATCTCGTAAACGCCGCTGCCGCCGACAATGCCGATCATGGGTTTCATAGCGTTCTCCTATGTGTCAGTCGGGGCATCGTCTGGGCGCTTGAGCTCGAAAGTCTCGCGCACGGCGGTATAGTCGCGATATCCGAGCCGCGACAGAGGGGTGAATTTCGTCACGTCAAACCGCCCGTCAACCATGCACGTATCGGCCAGATGGATGCCGGTAACCTCGCCGAAAATCACATGATTATCGGCTCCCTCGATCTGGGTGATCTGGGTCATTTTACATTCCAGCGAGGCGGGCGAGGCGGCCACGCGGGCGCAGGTAATCGTCTCGCACTCAAAGCTGTCGATCTCGGCCTCGGTGAACTCGTTTACCGTGTGGTCAAAGCTTTGCGAGGTCTGGTTCATCTGATCGGTGAGTTCGAGCGACACGATATTGACGCAGAAAACCCGTGTTTCGCGAATGTTGCGCAGGCTGTCCTTGGTGCCGGTCGAGGCGAACATCACCTGCGGCGGCGCATAAGCGACCCCGTTGAAAAAGGAATAGGGCGCGAGATTGTCGATCCCGTCGGCACTTCGCGATGAAATCCAGCCGATCGGGCGCGGCGTGATGATCGCACTGAACGGATTATGGGGCAGGCCGTGGCCATCTTCGGGGCGGTAAAACATGCAGGCTCCGTTTGGGTTTCGCAATGGGTTTGCTCAAGCCCTATCGCCGTGTTAGGCAAATTTCCAGAGCAATCAACGGTTTCGTGAAGGCGAAATATCAAGTTTGGGTCCAATCCGTCCATGTTCCGCCTGTCGCCTGAAACCAAAGACGATGAATACGAGGTTGAATACCTGTTTGATCTGGCTTTCGCGCCGGGTCGAGAGGCGCTCAGCTCTTATCGCTTGCGCGAGGGTGTGGCCAAAATCGCCGATCTGTCGCTGGTGGCGCGCGATGAAACCGACGGTATCGCGGGGGCGATCCGCTATTGGCCGGTGTTGGTTGGAGGGGCGGGCGAGGCGGCTTTGTTGCTTGGTCCGGTTGCGGTTCATCCGACCCATCAGGGTGAGGGTCTCGGCGCGTCATTGATTTGGGAGAGCCTCGCGCAGGCCAAGAAAACCGGCTGGGAGCGGGTGATTTTGGTGGGTGATGCGCCCTATTATGGCCGGTTCGGGTTTCAGCGCGCATCGGCGATCAGCTTCCCGCCACCTTACAATCCCGACCGGCTGTTGGCGCTGGCGCTTTTGGATGGAGGGCTGGATCGGCTCAGTGGGCGGGTGCGAAAATATCCTGCATTTTCAGTTGAATAGCGAAAATATATCCAGGCCAAAGAAATAAACTGCCAGCGGAACCGGGCTTACCGCAATCGCGAAAGTCAGCAGAATTCCGCGAGTGCTGAAGGTTCGGCTCAGGCCGGAAATCAGCGCGATTCCCCCCCCGCCGCCGATTAACGCGTTGCCGGGAATGTTGAGCAGGATCGCGATGGTCACATAGCGGTATCGCAGCAGGCTTGCGCTGACATATTTTGGCAGGCGCGCTTGCAGCATATCCAGCCGGGATTGTTGATCGAGCGGTCTGAGGCGGTCGATCAGGCGACAGGCGGATTTCAGTCGAAGGTCAGCAAACAGGTTGTAAAGCAGCCGATCCGGCAGATATCGCCCGACCAGATAGGCGAGGGTCAGCCCACCAAGTGTTGCCAGAAACACAAACGGCGCGATACTGACGCCTTTCATCATCATTAGCGACAGGCCAATCTCCAACCCCGGCACAAACGGGATCGCCACCAGCAGCGCGTAGAAAATCAAACTCACAATCACCACGCTGGTCAGGGCAATTTGCATGCCGGCGGTGGTCGAGCCGTCAAGCTGTGCCAGCACGAAATTCAAGCCAAGATTGGCGAACACTGCGAGGGCAACGATGACGCCGAGGCGTAGCGCAGTTCGTGCCAGAGCCGCGCGGCCGCCGGTCACATTGAGGTTTTTCATCCGGTTACCCTGATTATCGCCACCGAGCATATGCGATGGCCAAGCTTAAGCATATCTCAGTTTAGAAATGGTTAAAAGACCAGCAAGATCGGTTGCTTCAGGGCTGACGTGACGAAGTTTTGATCGTTTCGCAGCCGAAATGCGATTTTCACACTCAGGAACTGCGCCGTCTGCGTCGGCCTTCGCGCGCACCACGCGCGCCAGCGGGAGCTTCACCTTCGGCCACTGGCGGGCGGTTATGTTTGATCCAAGTGGCCCCATGAGGGTCGTTATTGGTCAGGAAATTAGCGGCGCGAATCGCCTCCATTTCTTGTGGGCGTACGGGGTTCATGATCGCCGAGGTCATGCCTGAAGCGATGGCCATCGGCAAAAAAGCCGCGTTGATGCCGTGGCGGTTTGGCAGGCCAAACGAGATGTTGGACGCGCCACATGTGGTATTAACGCCAAGCTCCATCCGCAATTTTCGGACGAGTTCAAACACTTGCAAGCCAGCCGTGCGCATGGCTCCAATGGGCATCACCAAGGGGTCAACCACGATATCACAGGCCGGAATGCCATAATCGGCGGCACGCTCGACAATACGCTTGGCCACGGCAAAGCGCACTTCCGGGTCTTCAGAAATGCCGGTATCGTCGTTGGAAATGGCCACGACCGGCACGTTATATTTCTTGACCAAAGGCAAAATTGCCTCCAGCCGATCTTCTTCGCCGGTGACTGAGTTTAACAGCGGTCGCCCCTTGCAAACCTTCAATCCAGCCTCGAGCGCTGCGGGAACAGAGCTGTCGATACAAAGCGGAATATCCACCAGCGCCTGCACCATCTCGATGACTTTGGTCATCAAAGGCGGCTCGGTCTCGTTGGGGTTGGGGTTGGAATTATAGACCACGCCCGCGTTGATATCGAGCATGGTTGCCCCACACGCCACCTGCGCCAGCGCGTCTTTCTCGACGGTGGAGAAATTCCCGGCCTCAAGCTCTGCCGCCAACAGCTTGCGCCCCGTGGGATTGATCCGTTCGCCGATCACGCAAAACGGTTGATCAAACCCGATGATGGCGGTTTTGGTTTGTGATTCTACTATAGTGCGGGTCATCTGAACAATTCCTTAAGATTTCATGGCCGGAATGGCCGAATTTCCGCCATGCTCCATGGCCCATGTGGCGTTGGTCTTGATCCCGCCGAGCGGAAAGAAATGCACGCGCTCGATATTGAACTCGGGATTGGCCGCTTTGTGGGCCGCCAAATCGGTCAGGATCGAGGTTGGCTCAAACGGCAACAGCAGTTTGGTCACGTCCTTAGCCCGCCTTTGCAGCACTCTTAAAGAGGCACCGACGCCGCAGGCGATGGAAAACTTGATCATAGTTTGCAGCTTGGCTGGGCCAGCAATACCGATATGTACAGGAATATCAATGCCTTGCGCCTTGAGACCATCCGCCCACTCGATCACAGGGCCAGCCTCGAAACAAAATTGCGTCGCCAGCGCCATTTTGGCATCCGTGCGCTCGCCGTAAGCCTGCTTCCACGAAAGTGCCGCATCAACTTCGCGACGAGAGCCATCGGGGTCGATGTCTTTATTGCCCTCGGGATGGCCCGCGACATGCAAATCGGTGAAACCGGCGGCGTCAAACAGGCCGGTTTCGATCAGTTGGATTGATGAGTGAAACGCGCCAAGTGGTTTGTTCAACCCACCCGCCAACAACAGCGCTTGCCGTACGCCAGCCTCGCCCTGATAGCGGCTGATCCAGTCGCCAAGCTCTTGTTTATCCTTGATAATACGCGCCGGGAAATGTGGCATCACGTCAAAGCCCTGCTCGCTGAGGCGCTTGGCCGTGGCCACCATATCATCAATCGGCGTGCCTTCGAGATGGGCGATGTAAACCCGAGTGTGCGCAGGCAGCAGCGCGCGAAAATCATCGATCTTGGCGGCAGTGCGAGGCATCACCTCGATCGAATAATTCTCTAAAAAGCTCTCCAACTCCGGGTTGACCGGCGGGACCGAGGCGAGCTTTCTGCTGGTTCCAAACAATGCCATTTCAGTGCCCTTTCAAGGGGTTAGAGGCGTCAGCCATTGGTTTTCTCGTGGCCATCATTAGCGATCAAAACTTTAACGCGCGCGGCATCATACTCCGCATCAAGCTGTGCTGCTTGCGCGGACGCAATCTCCTCGGCCTCACCCTCCAGCGTAAACGGGGTCGCTTTGCGCCAATCCGCCAAATAGGCATCCGCGTCCTTGGCCCCCACCTTCATGGCACAGCGATCAATCGCCTGCTCAAACCGCTCGGGCAATTGCACCTTGGCCGCACGCCGCCCTTTGCCGACAATGACTTGCGCCGGAATATCGCGCCAGTAAACAATGGTAACGTCAGGCATGGGCCTCGTCCTTTCAACACGGGTGTCATGGCCTTTTATGCCCGATATTAACCGCTCAGTGGCCAAATATCGACGTGGTGCGAAAGGAACGCGACCTTGAGTCGATTGCCCGATGGCATTTGCGGCATCTTGCGCCCACTGCCCCGGCGCGGTACGGTTTTTTCAACACCTAACGGAGGCCCGTTTTCATGACGGCCATAAAGAATGACGGTGCCGTGCCGCTCCCGATCCCGGTTGAGCAGGCAGAGGCCCGACGACCCGACCCCGAAGCGCTCTATGCAGCGCTTGATCTCGGCACGAACTCGTGCCGGATGCTGGTCGCGCAACCTAATGGCAGCCAGTTTCATGTGATCGACAGTTTTGCCAAATCGGTGCAGCTTGGCCGGGGGTTGGCGCGTCACGGCAGCCTGTCGCGCGCCAGTATTGATCGCACGGTTGCCGCCTTGCGGGTGTGTCGCAAAAAGCTTGATCATCACAAGGTCACACGGATGCGGCTGGTGGCGACCGAGGCTTGTCGGCGTGCCAGCAATGGCCCTGAGTTCATGCGCAAGATTGCGCGCGAAACCGGGCTTGTGCTTGAGATTATCCGCCCCGAAGAAGAGGCGCGCCTGGCGGTGATAAGCTGTGCTCCGCTGGTGTCGCGCAACACCGAGCAACTGCTGGTGGTCGATATCGGTGGTGGCTCGACCGAGCTGGTGTGGATTGATCTGTCCAAAGTCGCGCCACCTGATCGCTCGCGTGCCATCATGCGCCTGCATAGCGGGTTTGAGTGCGCGTCAAACGCCAGCCCCTTTCCCGGAGCCAAAGTCATTGACTGGATTTCCATCCCCTTGGGGGTGGCCACGCTTAAAGATCAGTTCGCCGATGTGCGCGAGGATGGGCCGCGTTTTGCCCTGATGTCGTGTCACTTTGAAGAGAAGATGGCTGAGTTTGCGCCCTATCAAAATGTCGGCTGGCCGCAATTGGGGCAGAACTTTCAGATGATCGGCACCTCGGGAACGGTGACCACGGTTGCCGCCTCGCATCTTGATCTGCGGCGTTATGATCGCAACAAGGTTGACGGGTTGCGCATGTCCACGGCGCAGGTTGATGCCGTGATCCAGCAATATCTTGAGATGGGACCGGAGGGTCGTCGCCGCGATGCGCGTATCGGGCCGGATCGGCATGCGCTTATTCTGTCGGGGGTGGCGATCTTGCAAACGCTCATTCGAATTTGGCCCACGGACCGGCTTAGTGTCGCCGATCGGGGCTTGCGCGAGGGGCTGCTGTTCGCGCTGATGAGCGCTGATGGCATATTAGAAGACGGGCTGGTTTAAGCATATGGCGAAATCTGGAAATACCTCGGGACGAGGGCGGCGCGATTTGCGAGTGCGGGTGAAAACCGCCAAGGGGCGCAAGCTCAGCTCGACATTGTGGCTGCAACGCCAGCTCAATGACCCGTACGTTCAGCGCGCCAATAAAGAGGGCTATCGCGGTCGTGCGGCCTATAAAATCTCCGAGCTTGACGACAAGTTTCGCTTTCTGGTGCCGGGCGCACGGGTGGTCGATCTTGGCTGCGCGCCCGGTGGTTGGTGTCAGATCGCGACCGAGCGGGTCAATGCGCTGGGCATGCGAAAATCCAAACGCATCGGTCGGGTTCTGGGTATCGATCTGCAAGAGGTCGAGGAGGTGCCGGGCGCTGAAATTCATCTGCTCGATTTCATGGAGGACGATGCCGACGCGCAGGTTAAGCTCTGGCTTGGGGGCAAGGCCGACGTGGTGATGTCCGACATGGCGGCCTCGGCCTCGGGTCATAAACAGACCGATCATTTGCGCATCATGGCGCTGTGTGAGGCGGCGGCTTGGTTTGCGTTTGATGTGCTTGACGAAGGTGGCACGTTCGTTGCCAAGGTGCTGGCGGGCGGGGCCGAAGGGGATTTGCAAAAGTTGCTGAAGCAGAATTTCACCAAAGTCGCCCATGTGAACCCACCAGCCAGTCGCGCGGATTCAAGTGAGAAATTCGTGGTCGCCA
The DNA here is from genome assembly GCA_013151335.1 of Alphaproteobacteria bacterium. GTDB lineage: Bacteria > Pseudomonadota > Alphaproteobacteria > Rhodobacterales > Rhodobacteraceae > UBA5972. Next base: position 8,140 of record JAADIJ010000213.1, read on the forward strand.
CCGGCTTTCGCGGGCAGGCCACCGCGCAGGCAGACGAGGATGATCAGGCCGCCGGACCACTGGGCTGAAAGCCGTCTTGTATGTTTTGCGCGCTTGTCTGATCGTCGCCTTGGCGCATGGATTGGCGCATGGTTTAATGTCTGCATGTTGCACCGACCATCTTGACCAGATTAGCGCCTGATATTGGATATGTACTCTTTATGAAAGGCGACATACCCGTCCGATGTGGCCTTGAGATGATGTCTTAACAATTGGTTAAGTCGGGGCAAGGCGTGAAACGGAACGCTCGGGTAGGCATGATGTGCCGCGTGGTAGGGCATGTTCCAGGACAAAAACCTCATCAACCGGTTGGTATAGATGGTACGCGAGTTGGCAAACATGTCTTGCTCAGTTGGGCACCGCCCGTGTTCGGCCAGCAAGAACAGCCGCAGCAGAGGTTGGCCCAGAACCAGCGGCACGATCCAAATAGTTAGAAATACAGTTGATGTAGTGAATGAATAAAGAAGCGTAACTATATATATTATCAGCATTAATAGTATTTCAACACGAACGCGTATTCGCGCGTTAGGCGGAATAAATTCCTCGAATGTTCCTGCTAATCCTACCCTCACTAATATTTTGAGTTGCCCGTACCATGCAGGCAATCCGGTGATCTGCCACAGATAGGATCGGGTGTTTTCTGGCCTGCCTCCGGCGGCGAGTTCCGGGTCTCGGCTCGGGTCATTGGTGTATTTATGATGGGTAAAATGATAGTAGCGGAACCATGAATATGGTACCCCAACCAACAAACCCGCCACCCTTCCAACCAACTCGTTAAGCCAGATCGAGCGAAAAGCGGTTCTGTGGACGGTTTCGTGTAATGTTGCAAACGTGAATATAATTAGAGCGCTTTGAATTGGGATTAGCGCTGGCCAGTAAGGAACGCGCAGAGCGATCAGGCTGCCATTAACCAGTATTAACCCCCAGTGAACAATCAGATGAAACCCGCCGATCCGGTCTGATTTTTTGACCAGAGAATTGCGGGTTTCCGCCGGAAGAGACTTGAGAAAGCTGAGATGATCCATCCGGCTCTCCCGCGATTATTTCTGCGCTCTGGCGTGAAAGATAAACCCGAGGAAATTCATCAAGACCTGTGCGGCCAGAATGGAGGTGATGCCGCTTTGGTCATAATCGGGCGCAACTTCGACCAGATCAATACCAACGATCTCGTGGGTATTGGCCATCTGTTGCAAAATCTCCAGCGCGTCATAATAGAGGAACCCCCCATGCGAAGGCGTACCTGTTCCCGGCGCAATCGATGGGCAAAACCCGTCGATGTCGATGGTGACATAAAGGCGGGCATCTTTGGGCAAGCGGGCCACGACCGCCGCCGCTCCCAGTGCACGCACCTGTCTGACGCTGAGAATATCAGAGCCCATTTCGCGCGCGGCCTCGTAGCCGCTCTTGGCGGTTGAAGACACGTTGCGGATGCCAAGTTGCAACTGCCCGGTCACATAATCTTTCTCGGCGGCGCGGCGCAGAGGATTGCCGTGGCCATTTTTTACCCCGTGGCGAATATCGACAAAATCCAGATGGGCGTCGATCTGCACGATGTGAATCGGTCCTTGATCGTCAAACGCATTCACGCACGGAATGTTGATCGAGTGATCGCCGCCGATCACCACCGGCAGCGCGTTTGCCGCCAACGCGGCGCGCACCCCAAGCTCGATATTGGCGTGGGATGCGACGGTGTCGGTGTGAATGATATCGGCGTCTCCCATGTCGATGATGCTGACATCGGCCCCGAGATAAGTCGCGTCATCCTCGTGGTCATAGGCCCCCGCATGGCCAAAGGAAAACAGGGTCGAGGCCTCGCGCACGCTGCGCGGACCGAACCGCGCACCGGCTCGATACTGCGTGCCCGCGTCAAACGGCGCGCCAAGGATGGCCACGTCGGCCTTGATCTGGTCCCAATCGGCCACATAGGGCTTTTTGGCGAATGTGGCGATCCCGACAAATGGCAGGTTCAAACGGCCTTGTTCATATCCGTGACTGCTCATGGTTCCCTCTTTGATAATGCGTCGCAGGTTTGAAGCGGATTTTGAGAGTGACAGCAGATAAAAGCAACGCTTAGAGTGGCAAAAAGTTTAAAAAAGACTAATAGGGAAGAAATATGCGAAGCAACAAGCAATTGTGGCGGCGAACGCCGCCGGTGATTTTTCCGGTCGGTCTGGGATTTATGGGTCTGGCCCATGCTTGGCGCGGGGCGGCGACAGTGTTGGCGGTGCCGGCGGAGATCGGCGATCTGCTGCTCGGGCTCTCCACCGCGTTTCTGGTGTTTTTTATGGCGATGTATCTGGCCAAGACGGTCCGGCGTCCGCGTGTGGTTTGGGAGGATATGTCCTCGGCTCATGGGCGCGGCGGGATTGCGACTATCCCCATGTCGCTGATGCTGCTGACGGCGGCGCTGCTGCCGTTCAATGTGTCGGTGCCCCAGGTTTGGTGGGCCGGGGTCATTTTGCAGATCATAACCATTTTGCTGAGTGCGGCGACCCTGATCAAAAGTCCGGTCGTGGAGCGACGCTTTTCGCCTTTTCAGTATCTGTCGTTTGTCGGGCCGGTGATCGCACCAATAGCCGGTGTGCCGCTGGGGTTCAGGACCGAGAGCTTTTGGCTGGTGATGTTTGCGCTCACGGCTTGGGTGGTGATCTCCATTGGTTACGGGCGGCGGTTGCAGTTCGCGCGCCCGCCCGCGCCGTTGCGCCCGTCGCTGGCGATTTCGCTGGCGGCGACCAGCCTGATGGCGATGGCGTTCAACTTGCTGGAGATGCCGTCGGCGTTTCACGCCTTTTACTGGCTTGCCGTCGCGCTGGCGCTGAGCTTGGTTGTGTCGGCGCGGTGGCTGGCCGGGGCTGGCTGGACACCTTACTGGGCCGCGTTTACCTTTCCTATCGCCACCTTCACCAATTTGCAGGTGATGTCGTTGCAACATGGTGAGGGGCTGGTGGCGCGGGTTGGTTTGTTGTCGGGCTTGGCGATTGGCACGCCGCTGATCCTTTATATCGTTTACAAATCGGTGATGTCGTTCGCCAAGGGAGAGTTGGCGCGCCATAGTGGGGCTGCGCTGGCGTGAAGACTATTTATGGCTTTTCAATCGGGTCAGGTCGTGAAATAGAGACGGGCCAATAGCGATCCCCATTTTTGGAGTCCCCAATGGAAATTCGTGAGGCCCTGACCTTTGATGATGTCCTGCTTGTCCCCGGCGCGTCCAGCGTGCTGCCCGGCGATGCAGATACTGCAACCCATGTGACAAAATCCATCGCGCTCAACATTCCTTTGTTGAGTTCGGCGATGGATACGGTGACCGAGCAGGACATGGCGATTGCCATGGCGCAGGCTGGCGGCATGGGGGTTTTGCACCGCAATCTTGATGTAGAGGAGCAGGCGCGGCAGGTTCGTCGGGTCAAACGGTTTGAGAGCGGGGTGGTTTACGCGCCAATTACGCTCATGCCCGATCAAACGCTGGCCGACGCCAAGGCGCTGCAGGAGCGTTATCGGATTACCGGTTTTCCGGTGGTCGATCAGGATGGCCGGGTGTTGGGGATCGTCACCAACCGCGATATGCGCTTTGCCACCGACGATAAAACGCCGGTGCGGGTGATGATGACCTCAAGCGGTCTGGCGATGTTGCGCGAGCCTGCGGATTTGAAAGAGGCCAAAAGCCTGATGGAGGCGCGCCGTATTGAAAAGCTGTTGGTAGTCGATCAGGATCACAAGCTGACGGGTCTTTTGACCATCAAGGATATCGAGCAGGCGGTTTTGAACCCGCATGCGACCAAAGACGCGCTGGGGCGGTTGCGGGTTGCTGCGGCGACCACGGTTGGCGATAGCGGGTTTGAACGCTCCCAAGCGCTGATTGATGCGGGTGTCGATCTGATCGTGATTGATACCGCGCATGGCCATTCGATTTTAGTGGCCCAAGCGGTCGAGCGGATCAAAAAGCTGTCAAATGAGGTGCAGGTGGTTGCTGGCAACGTGGCCACCGCCGAGGCCACGCGCGCGCTGATTGATGCGGGGGCGGACGCGGTCAAGGTGGGGATCGGGCCGGGCTCTATCTGTACCACGCGGATTGTGGCCGGGGTCGGGGTGCCGCAACTGACGGCGATAATGGATTGCGCGGGCGAGGGGGCCAAATCAGGCACGCCGGTGATCGCCGATGGCGGCATCAAATACTCCGGCGATTTTGCCAAGGCGATTGCTGCGGGGGCGAGCTGTGCCATGCTCGGCTCGATGCTGGCGGGAACCGATGAGAGCCCCGGCGAGGTGATTTTGTATCAGGGCCGCAGCTTTAAGGCGTTTCGCG
>JAADIJ010000125.1 GCA_013151335.1 Alphaproteobacteria bacterium
AAACACCGGACAGTTTCGCCATAGCCTCAAGGCTCAACCCTTTGCTTTTGCGGGTATCCTTTAAGCGCTTGGCCAGCCGTTCCGTGATGCTGTATTTTTTCTGCATGGCAAACGTTGTGAAATGGATGATAAAATGTCAATAGCCCTAAGGTCTGTTGAGATTCATTGAGCATTGATAGTAGCAGCTGCAAGATAAATCATTGAAGAAAAACTTTCGTCGGTTTTATCTGACCTCATTGCTATGCGTTTGAATTCCTTCAGTTTCTGAAAGTAATTTTCAACGAGATGACGCCATTTGTATTTTTCCGCATCGTGGACGGCTGGATATTTGCGGCCTTTTCGAGCCGGAATGACAGGCTCGATACCTCGGGAGATTAACATTTCACGCAGCCAATCCGCATCATAGGCCTTGTCACCAAGAAAAGCACCGCAACTGATGCCCTCCATAAGTCTCTCAACGCCTGTTGTTTCGCCTCGCTGTCCTGGCATCAAAATGAAACGAACGAGATTTCCAAGACCATCCACCAGTGCCAGGATTTTCGTGCCCAACCCGCCTCTGGACTTTCCTATAGCCTGGCTTTGAGTCCCCCTTTTGCGCCCTGTCCATGACGGTGGACCTTGATGATTGTTCCGTCAATCATGGTATATTCCATGTCTGGCTTATCTGAAAGAGCATTAAAAATGTGTTTGAAAACATCAGCTTTGACCCAATCGCGGAACCGTTTGAATACTGTGTTCCATTTGCCAAAATGGGGCGGAAGATCCCGCCATGGGCAATCCGTACGTGCAATCCACAAAACCGCCTCCAGAAATAAACGCGGATCGCTACCCGTCCGGCCGGGGTCGGTTCCCTTGCCGAGGCAATGCGGTTCCATAAGTTCCCACATCTGGGCCGTGATTACATAACGATCTGATGACATCTCAAACTCCCTTTTGAAAGCTTGAATCATATTTCACAGACTTTGGGAATACTGATACTCAACAACCCCTAGTCTTCCCTTATCTTGTCGGCGTAATAATCCGGGGCCACGGTACCAGGCTTGGCGAACCATTTTGGGATATCCACCCCTGAATAAAGCAGGATGTTGCCCCACGGGTCAAAGGCGCCCGTGCGCACGATTACCTTGGCCTTGGCGGCCATTTCATTCAGGATCGTTTCATGGGCGACCATCTCATGATCAGCGTCGCGAAAAATAGAGAGCACAGTTTTCAAAAGGGCCGGATTGTGATCGGGCAACGTGTCGGCATAGGCTATCTTTTCGACAATGTAATCCTCGCTGATGGCCGACAATACCGTTTTCAGATCCGGCACATCCTGGGTGATGGCCAGGTCAATCCGCCAGGCATCAGCGGGGATTGGAAAGCCCGCGTCGCAAACGATCATCAAATCCCCATGCCCCAAAGACGCAATGGCGTGATTAAGCTCGCTATTAAGTAATTTGCCTCGTTTCATTTTGTTCCTTCTTTCCTGGCTAGGCTGTTTCGTGTTTTGGCGGCATCAAAGCCCGGCCTTGTTTTTATAGCAAAGTAAGTAATACCAAAGTAAGTAATCCCTGATCCACGGTTTCACGCGGCGCGTTCACGATCGCTCCTGGTGGCCAGCGACATGATCGCCTCTTCAGTGATTTTGGATCCCCTCAACTGTCCCATGATAATCTTGTCGGCCATGACCATGACCCGGCTGGAATGCAATATGATTTCTGGCAGTTCGGAGGAAATCATCAAGATCGCCATGCCGTCGGCGGCCAGAGACTTGAGAATATCGTAGATTTCGACCTTGGCGCCAACATCGATCCCTCTTGTTGGTTCGTGCAGCATCAAAACCCTGGGCCCGGTCACCAGTCCACGCGCCAGAATGATCTTTTGCTGGTTGCCCCCGCTCAGTGTTGCGATCTTTTGACCAAGGCTGGCTATGCGAGCGTCAAGTTTGTCCACATATTGTTGCGCTGTGCCCCGGATCAATCCGAGGCGCAGGAACCCGGCCCGCGTGAAGCGCTCCAGTGCGCTCGATATTACATTTTCCGCGACATTCATTGACAACAGCACCCCCGCGCCACGCCGGTCGGCGGGAACAAAGGACATGCCTGCCGCAATTGCGTGGGACGGTCTGTGCGGCGCAAGACGGATGCCGCCGATCTCTATCTCGCCGCTTCGCACCAGCAGGCCAAAGATCGCGTCCGCCAAAACGTCCTTGCCGCTGTCAGGCAATCCGGCGACACCAAGAATTTCTCCCTGCCAAAGCTGAAACGAAATTTTGCGGATATGGGATGGCACGCTCAGTTCGCGCACTTCCATGGCGATATTGCCCTTATGGGCATTGGCATCGCTTCTTAGCGCATACTGCCCGGAAGCATTGATCGAGCGCCCGATCATATGAGCCACGAGCCGCTCCAGGCTGACCCCGGGCCCGTTTTCCAGCGTGGTGATCATGCGCCCGTCACGCATGACGCTTATGCGGTCGGCCAGCACCAAGACCTCCTCGAGATGATGGGAAACGTAAATGATGGTTACCCCCTGGCTCTTCAGGTTGCGCACGACATCGAACAACCGCCCGGTTTCGCGCGGGGAGAGGGCGGAATTTGGTTCATCCAGAATCAGAATACGCACCTCCTGGGAAATCGCGCGCGCGATCTCAACCAATTGCTGCTTGGCAACCGTAAGGCCGGCTAGCGGGGTGTCGGTTTGCACATCGTACATGCCAAGGCGGGCCAGCATGTCCGCCGCCATGCGCCCCGAACGGGTTCGGTTAAGATACGATATCGCCGGCTGCGCCGCAAAGGCGCCAAGCAATACATTTTCTCCAACGCTCAGGTTCTGGCACAGCGAGAGTTCCTGGAAAACGACCTTGATGCCAAGCTTCTGGCTGACCCGCGGGCTCGTAATTGGCATTTCGCGCCCATCGACAAGGATCGTGCCGCTATCGGGAGAAATTTCACCAGCGAGCACGTTCATCATCGTGCTTTTTCCAGCGCCGTTCTCCCCGATAATGGCATGTATCTCACCGGCGCGAAAATCGATCGAGACATTGTCCAGCGCCATGACGCCGGGAAAGGTCCGGGTGACATTGCGTACTTCAAGAATAGACGTCTCGCTCATGCCAGGCTCCAGCTTTTAACGGTAATAATACCAAAGGAAGTAACCTTTGGTATAATGGCCGCCCCAAGTGACAAGGGATGCTAGGGTTGGGGCGGCCATCGCAATAGAGATTATTTCTTTATCACTTCCGAAATATTTTCGGGCGTGTAAACGCCAACGCCCGTATCCACATTGTCAATCGTCTCGCCATTGAGGAATTTCACCAAAAGATTAACGGCCTCGTAGCCCTGACGTTCAGGCGCCTGGTCAATGGTGGCCTGAATAACGCCCTTGGACACCAACTCAACCGTCATGTCGAGCAGGTCAAATCCTACAACCTTGACCTTGCCGGTGCGCCCGTTGCGCTCGACCCATTCGCCGGCCGCCGGTGTGGAGCAGCATTCCATGGACAAAATGCCATCAATATTGGGGTCCGCCAGCATGGCGTTCTCGATTGCGGAGTAAATCTCCTGCGGGTCACTGCCGGTGTTCAGCGTGCGCACGACTTTGATTCCCGGATATTTGGCCAATGCCTCGCGTGCGCCTTTTTCACGGTCAAGCGACCATTGCGCGGCAGCATCAATAGTGGTGATGATCACGCGGCCCTTGCCGTCAAGAACCTTGGCCATCAACTCGCCGGCCTCACGCCCGGACTGCACAAGATCCTGGCCCGCAAAGACCAGTCGTTTACTGTCGGGATTATCGGTATTAAAGGTAATTACCGGAATGCCTGCCGCTACCACCCGGTCGATCAGCGGCGCCAGTGCATCGGAGCTGACGGATGAAATCGCCAACCCGTCCATCTTGCCCATCAGCGTCTCGATCTCGGATATCTGCGCATCCGCGTTCGAGCCCACGGGACCGATGAAATGTGCATTCACCCCATCGGCCTTGTTGGCGCGTTCGACCCCGGCGCGAACGAACGGGGAAAACTCGTTTGAAACATCATGGTAGGATACATAGATGTTCAATGGTTCGCCTGAGGCTACCCGGGCGGCTATTCGCGGGGCGAGCTTGAATTCCGACACGTTCACCGGCGCTCCTGACGCGGTTAACGAGGATAGCATCACAGCTATTGCCGTGAAAAAAAACAATCGTTTCATTTCTTCTCTCCTTTTACTTTTGCTTTTGCGCAAAACCGGGCTCTATGACCTGGTCCCTGTTTTGTTGCGCTTTCCGGGCGGATAGCCGGGCCTGCTACGGATCAAAATGATTATCCGCTTATCAAAGAAAACGCTTCCGGTACGCCGGCTCAGGCCGATCTTGATTTTGTGCTCCATTTGTCGATGGCCACGGCGACAATGATTACCAAACCAACCATTACTTCCTGGGTGAAAGGCGAAATACCGAGCAAGACCAGCCCGTTACGCAGCACTCCGATGATCAGAACGCCAAGAACAACACCCAAAATAGTGCCCACGCCTCCGGTTAGCGAAGCGCCACCGACAACGACCGCAGCGATAACGTCCAGCTCCAGCCCCAGCCCGGTGCGGCCCGCCTGCCCGCTTGGCATGAAGGCCAGGGACAAAATGCCCGCCAGCGACGATAAAACGCCCATGATGACAAAGGCCCAGATCTTTACCGTCGGGACGTGAATGCCGGAAACGCGGGCTGCCTTGGCGCTGCCGCCAACGGCAAAAACCCGGAACCCGAAAGCGGTGCGGGACAACAGCAGCCACCCCAGAGCCGCCACTGCAACAAAAAACACCAGTTGCATGGGAATGACCCCGAACAGATATCCCTGCCCCAGATATTCGAATGCCGCCAGAAGGTTTGGATCGGCCCCGTTACGCGCATTAATCGTTACCGGCTGACCGCCGGTCATAATCAGGGCAGTGCCTCTTATTACCGAGAGCGTCCCAAGCGTTGCGATCAACGAAGGCACCCTGCCATAGGTGGAAAGAACGCCATTGATCAACCCGATCACAGCTCCGAACACCAACCCCATCAACAGCGCGGGAACCAGCCACCAGCCCATCAGAATGAGCATTCCCGTACCCAGGCCCCCCAACGCATAGGTCGAGCCGACCGACAGATCGATCTCACCCGAAATCATGACAAAAGCCATCCCGATCGCCATAATTCCCAACAGCGAGATTTGACGGCCTACGTTTAAAAGGTTGGTCGAACTCAGGAAGTTTTCCGTGGACACCGCCAGGAACAAACCCATAATGATCAGCGCCAGAAAAATGCCGGTCTCCTTGGCACCCAAAAGCCGCGCTATTAGCGGGATGCGGAAACGCTTCGCTCTGTCAGCGCTTTGCGGCTCCGCCAGGGTTTTGCTTGCACTGCCGGTATTCGCGTTGCTCTTCATTTTGCGGCCATCAAGCTGTCAAGCCTGGCATTCTCTTCCCGCCGGTGGCGGGCATTCAGGCGGCGGGCATTGCCGGAAAAAACGTTAATCTTGCTCATTTTTTTGCGCCCGCGCTCATTGGTCCACCCCTATTGTGACCGGTAAGTTTGTCTGATGGGACAGGTGCATCGCCTCAACGATCCTTACAGCCTGCAACCCGGTCATGGCGTGACCGGCGTTCTCCACCGTCCGGCCAAGGCAGATATCCACAAAGCGTTCGACAGGGGTTATGCAGGTGTAGGCGCCGGCGCCATCCGCAATGGCGAATTCTTCAACCGATCCATCGTTGGAACGAACGACCAGCCGCTCCCTTTCGGTGTCGAGCAACAGCACGCCCCTGGTGCCGAAAAGTCTTATATCGATCTGAAAGGGCGACCCCGCCGGCAGGCTCGCCGATCCCGAAATGGCCGCAGTTTCTCCTCCAACGAGCGTTAAGGTCAACGCGTTATAAAGGTCCGTGCCTATTTTGGAATAGCCAAGCTTTGCGTAAACCATAGCCGGGACCATGTCAGTGAGATAGACCAAACCACCGAGCAAATGCACCAATTGCCCCCAGCCATAGCCGCCGCTGTCCTTGTGCGCCCATGTTGCGGAACTTGGCTGAAACAGCTCGCCACTTGCTTCCGCCAGAGAGCCTCCAGACATCAAATCCTCAATCGGGGTCGCCATTTGGGCGCTGATGTGCCTGAGAGTGCCGATACGGCCTGCCAGCAGCCACTCCCGCGCCTTGGCGAAATAAGGTTGAAAGTTCCACCCGTAGGGAACCAGGATTTGCCGGTTGGCCGCTTTGGCCGCCTCACATATGGCCAGCGCATCCACGAGCGAGGTCGCCATCGGTTTTTCGATCAGCACATGGAGGTTTTTCGCCAATGCCGCCAAGGCATGTTCGGCATGCAAATGATGGGGCGAGGCAATGATGACCCCGTCAAGCTCAACGCTGGCAAGCAGTTCCCGATAATCCTCGGTAATGAAGGAAAAGCCAAATTTGTGCTGAAGCAGTTGCAATTCGCTTTGGCCGAGGCGCGCCAGCGCGCTGAGTTCGACATCGTTACGCCCCTTAAGGACAGGGAGATTGTTGGCGGTGCACCAGAATCCGGCCCCGATGACGCCTATTCTGGCCTTTTTTTGCCGGTTATTCATGATCTTGACACCAGGCATGAACAGCACAATGAAATCCGGTAAAGTTAAAGCCTGTTTCCTTTGGCGTAAGGGGCTGGCTCATTTCAGCTCACTCCTCCTCGTGATCCGGTATATCGGCATTGTTGTCGATTTTATCGCTGCCACCGCTATGATCGTGTGGAAATACGCCAATGCCGACTGAGTTGGTTTTTTCGCCGATAATACCCTTTAGGTAATTCTTATATTTAATTTTTTCGCTTTGCTCATCATCATCCATGGCGCGTTGGCCCGGTGCGGTTTTGCTCTCATCCTGTTGCTGTTGCACCAGTGTCTCGGCAATAGTCCCCGAGGCCAGCAACTCGTTGATCTGGCCGGGCAAATAACCCAGATCGGCAAGGATCTCACGGCTGTGCTCGCCGACCAGTGGCGCTCCCATCTTGATTGATGCCGGTGTTTTCTCGAATCGGATTGGAAAGCCGGGAGTGCGCAGCCGGCCTTCGGTATGATGATCATATTCGACCATGCTGGCATTGTGGATGACTTGCGGGTCGTCAAGCATTGCGTTGAAATCATGAACCGGTCCACACCAGATGTCGCGCGGCCTTAATATTTCAAGCCACTCGGCGCTCGTTTTGGTGGCCATCCTGGCGCTGGTCAGACGGTGAATTTGATCCCGCTGTGAAAATCCGTCCCGTTCTTCCTCGAATTTTGCCAGTTCCGGCTCCTCGATTGCTTCGGCGAATTTTGCCAGGGGAGGCATCGAAATTATGATGAAATCGTCCAATGTGCGAAACACGCCGTAAGGCGCGCGAATATGTACGTGGGCGTGATTTTCTTCGGTGCGGATCTGTCCGCGCCCACCGATGGTAGTCACCGAAATTTCCTGCATTTGCAAGGAAATCATCGCGTCGAGCATATTGACTTCGACCAGTTGCCCCTCCCCGGTTCTCTCCCGGTGGAGCAGGGCGGCCAGCACGCCTTCAAACGCACAATACGCCGTGGTCGCGTCGGCAACGAATATTCCACACGCAACTGGCGCGCCACCGGCGCGCCCGGTACTGTACATCGCGCCGCTAAGTCCCTGCACCAGCAAATCCTGTCCGGCAAGGGACGCATAAGGGCCCGAAGAGCCATAGCCCGATATTGATACATAAATCAGGCGCGGGTTTAGTTTGCTTAATGTCGGGTAATCCACCCCCAAACGCCCAGCCACCCCGGGACGGTAGTTTTGCACGAACACATCGGCCCCCGCCACCAGGTCTTGCACGATCTTGCGCCCGCTTTGCGACTTCATATTGACGGCAAGGCTGCGTTTGTTGCGGTTTAGCGAAAGAAAAGAAGCATTGATGGTTGTCCGGCCAGCCCCGCCGGCGGCGGCAAAGCGCTGCCATTCACCGCTGACCGGCTCAACCTTAACAACGTCCGCGCCCAGGTCGCCAAGCCGCTGGGTTGCAAACGGGCCAGCCATGGCAACCGTGCAGTCGACAATTTTGTAACCGGCAAGAATTTTTTTGGCGCTCATAATCGCTCCTCTTTTGCCGATGGATAGTGATGTTTACGCTATCACAGGGTTGAATCCAGATAATACCGGCAAAAACTTTGCATTATTGTCATAACAAAACCTTGTACTACTGCCATGACCCATAATATTCAGCACTAGTATCGCCATAAATTGTTAGCGCTATCATTTATTCTTGTCAAGGGCTTCCTCTCCGGGTTATGGGTTGTTTCAAGCCCAAAGGGACAGGTATGATATCTATCTATTGGGGATTTTCATCATTGCAAAAAGGGCAAACGATGCGGACAAAAAGGACGGGCGTAACCATGGACAAGGTAGCCCAACTGGCGGGCGTGTCGCCGCAAACCGTCTCCAGGGTTATTGGCCGGCCTCACCTGGTGGCGGAAAAAACCCGCCATAAGGTCCAGATGGTGATCGATCAGGTTAACTACACGCCCAATGAGGCGGCGCGCAACCTTGCCTCCAACAACAGCCGGATGGTCGCTGTTATCATTCCGACACTGGCCAGTTCCGCCTATTCGGCGCAAGTCACAAATATTATGAGTCTGCTCAACAAGCGCGGAATATCCGTGCTGATTGGCAACAGCGAATACTCGATGGATCGCGAGGAGCAGTTGTTGCAATCACTTTTTGAGCGCCGGCCGCAAGGGTTCATTCTGACCGGGCTGGAGCACAGCAAACGCGCCATAGAATTGCTGGAAAGATCCGGCGTTCCGGTAGTTGAAACATGGGACACGGACTCTAAACCCATTGACCTTTGCGTCGGGTTTTCCAACGTTGAGGCGGGCGCGGACGTCGGCCGTCTGATGGCGGCCCGCAAGGCGCGCCATATTGCCTTTGTCGGCGGCAAGCCTGATCAGGATTACCGGGCCGAGCGCCGTTTTCGCGGTTTGGCTCAAGCAATTACCGCCGCCGGCCTTGATCAACCAATTCGCATCGAACTTGACATGCCGATGAAGACCATGGACGGGATTGTTGGCCTTGACCGTGTCCTTGAAAGCGCGCCGATGACGGATGCAATCC
>JAADIJ010000126.1 GCA_013151335.1 Alphaproteobacteria bacterium
TTGGGGCCGTGGTTACTTTTCAACCACCAACGGAGCCATCACAGAGGACATTGTACTTCAGTACTTGGAAAAGCACATCCAAAATCCTACCAACGCCAGTCGGTAGTGGTTTAGTACCATCATCTTAACTGAAGCGACTGATGCATGGGTGCCGAAAAGTTCGCTGTAAGCGGTCGAGGTCCAAAACGTCAGCATCGTCAGAAATCCGATGATCCCGGTGATGGGATGAATTTTTTTGATCATTTTAAGGCTCCTTCAACTCTGTTTGGCAACGCAACGGTTTTCGACGGCAAAGAGATTGATCAGAGTAATCGGGCCTTCCTCGATACTCATCTGATCGGCAAGGGTTACAAATTCATCCAGTTCTACAAATTCAAACATGGTGCTTTCTATTAAAATTGATTTGCATAGCAGGCTATATACAGTTGCATAGCGTACTATACAAGCGCTAATTACGACGATGAAATTCGAAAAAAAAACCTCTGCGGGCTACCTTGCCAACCACATGGCAAGGCTGTTTGCCAAAGGCATGCAAGAACGGATTAGGCCGCTGGGAATTGCTATCGGCCAATTTCCGATCCTGCTGGAACTTTGGCAAGGGGATGGGGTTTCACAGAAGGAACTGCTGAACGAACTCGATGTTGAACAGGCAACTCTGGCAAACACGCTCAATCGTATGGAACGTGACGGGTTGATAAAGAGGACCAAGCACCCAGCAGATGCCAGAGCGCAGCAGATATGGCTGACCGAACAGGCGAAGCAGCTCCGTAACGAGGCTTATCAATCTGCTCAAGATCAAAATGAATACGCTCTTGGTGCATTGAATGATACTGAACAGGCCCAACTTATGGACTTCATGCGTCGTATTATAGGGGGCTTGCGGTCCTCATAAACGCTTGCTTTGCGTCGGATCACTAAAAACGAATTGTTTAGGGAAAACCCTATTTGACCGCGCATTCGGTAAAAGTTTGATCGGTCCCATCCAGCACAGCATTCTGATCGGTGAACTGCTGCCAGCGTTCAACCGCCACATCGACATAAGCAGGGTTCAACTCGATCCCAAGGCCGGCCCGCCCGGTGGTTTCTGCCGCGATCAGCGTGGTCCCGGAACCCATGAACGGTTCATAGACCGCCTGACCAGGGCTGGAATTATTCAGGATCGGGCGGCGCATACATTCGACAGGCTTTTGCGTTCCGTGTACTGTCTCGGCATCCTGATCCTTGTTCGCAATCCGCCACAGCGTCGTCTGCTTGCGGTCCCCGGCCCAATGGCCCTTGCCGATCTTTTTCACGGCATACCAGCAAGGTTCATGCTGCCAGTGATAATCACCTCGACTCAGCACCAGCCGGTCCTTGGCCCAAATGATCTGCGAACGAACATTGAAGCCTGCCGCCTCAAGGCTTGGAAAAGCCAAACTTTGTGATTGACGCCGCGATCTGAGAAAATTGTGCGTCAGAATTGATAGCCAGTTGGGGCTACGTGCCCCGCCGCAGGTGAAAATCGAACGGGTTTTTAATCAATGCCGCGCACCCGATGCCATGTGACGCTGGATACGATTCAAATAAACCGATTCACCTCAGGTTTCCCGGTCATGATATCGCTTACGATTTACCTTTTTTGCAATCGTTGCGAGGGCCGCCACCCAACGTCTCCAGGCTGTTTGACGCACGCAACCGGCCTGAATACACACGTGCCGCCAGCGATGGCCCTCCGCGCGCATCCAGACGATTTTGGCGTCCTCGGGCTTTACCAGCCGTAGCCAATCAAGGCAGATATCCATATTCGTTATATCGGCGGTCGACGGGATCACCCGCATTTGGGCGGCCTCGTAACCATAGGCGTCCTTTGCCTCATGGATGTATTCAGGCCAGGACGAGCCATATCCTTTCGGCCCAGATCCTCGCGGGTTGGGCAGACGGCGCAGAGTTCGTGCGGCCTCCTCAAACAGATCCTCAAGGTCGCTGGCCGTGATAAGGCCTTTTCCGGATGCCATCGAATATCGCCTCCCATTTCCTAGCTCTTGAGCCACTTCTGAACGGTGCTCTTGCGATAGAATACCCGCCGCCCGACCTTGATGCGGGCCGGGCCGTTTCCCTGGGTCGCCCAGCGCGCCAGCGTATCAGTTGTCAAAGCCAACTGTTTCGCCAGATCGTCCCGAGTGATCCACTCAGCCAATGCGCCCTGCCTGTTGGCATTCTCCGCCTGTTCCATGTTTCTTATCCTCAATTGTTCAAGGCAATCCAAAGGTACCGCGCCGTTTTGAGGCGGCGCGAGAGTTGTCTTTCGGAGTTTGTGGTTGTGCCGTCGTAGGCTTATTGATCCGAGCTCAAGTCGACCCCTGCCAGCTCGGCGAGGTGCTGGCGGATGTAGCGTTCAAGCACGTGTTCCATCGCATGCGCATCAACCCCGAGCTTGGCCGCCATGTCAGCAGCGACCCGGGGTGGCCAGTTCATCCAGACATCGCGCTCGCGGCGCCCGAGATCAAACGCCGCAGAGATAGCTCTTGCACGATCCACCAGCTCGCCCTTCATTTTTCGTAACCGGACCTTGGCTGTCTGGGCCTTCAGTACTTCGTTGGCCATGCGGGCGCGCATAAAGGAAATCTCTGCACCACCGATACCACCCAAGGCTTCGTCAACGGCGCGGATCGCGGATTTTGGCACCGGCGTGGTTGCCCCTGAAGATCGGCGCGCATGCTTACCTCGTTGCTTTGACGGATCAGTTTGGGCGGCCCAGAGCTTGTCGGCTTTGACGGGGTCAAGGGTTCCGTCTGGCTCGACCGTAATGCGGCCCGAGGTGATCGCCTTGCGAACAGCCATATCACTCACGCCACGATGACGCGCATAGGCACGGCGAGACATTCCCATGTCATGATCTCCTTTTGGATTGTAATCAGGCGGCGAATTATAAAGCCATGATATTGCAGCGATTATGCTGGATATACGGTGCCGCAGGGGAGAACCTTCTAAGACCTGAATATCCAGGTACGGACAGGCATCATGGTTAAACTCACGGCAACTCAATCTCTTATTCTCAAGCGTGCAAGCCAGCGTGCCGATCGGGTTGCACTACCGCTTCCCAACCGTCTGAAAGGTGCGGCGGCGAAAACCGTGGTCGCGCGGCTAATCCAATGCGGCCTGGTTTCCGAGGTTTCAGTCGATGCGTGCAAACGCAATTCTCTCTGGGGTCAGAGGCAAGACGGCACGTTTACGACGCTGGTCATTACCGATACCGGGCTTGTCGCCATCGGTGTCGAAGTGGGAGCCGCGCAACCTGATCCTTTGGTCCAGCCGAAACCTCGCAAGGGCACAAAGCAAGCCATGCTGATTGACATGCTCAAGAAACCAGAAGGCGCAACCCTTGAGGAAATTACCATAGCAATTGGCTGGCAAAGTCACAGCGTACGTGGAGCGATTTCAGGTGGGCTCAGAAAACGCCTTGGCCTGACGATCCTGTCCGAAACGGTTGAGGGCAGGGGGCGCATCTATAGAATAGTACCCTGATTGTTGCCCCTCATGAGTGGCTCCAGAAGTTGCCAGCAGAGCGGCAGACGTGTTTGGCGATGGGTGCGAACCTGCGAACCCGCACCTGCGGACCTAAGGCGCGACCCCAAAGCCACATTCAGGCTGGGTCCGCACCTCGTAAGACGCAGTAAACATTATAGAAACTATCTTTTTAGGGGTGCGAACCCGCGAACCCAAAAAAATAGTTCTGTCGCTAGCGCGGGCCTGCGCCTAGCCCCCCCCCGTATACACATACGGCCCGGGAGGACCCATGGTAGGGGGGGGGTGATGAGAGGCAAAGGAAAACGCCCGCGAGGGGTTCCTGCGGGCGCTAAACTTCGATGATGTATGTATGAGTCAAGAGGGGCGGAGTTGTCAATGGGTTGCAAACGGCCCTTTGCGGACTTTCTCCTCCATCACTCCATGCTGCCCTGTGGTCACCGAACCGGACCTTGATGCCAGATCACAGCATTTAAATAGATCATAGGTCGGCTATGCGGAATAGACAGAGCGTTTGGAAGCTATGCTCAGGCGTTTGGTCTTGCCGTCGCCATCTACAAAAGCTCGCTGAACCCGGTATTATTCATGGCTTAAGATGCCGGGGCCGCACTCAGCCGTTCCAACATCACCTCTAGCGCGCGCCGCAGGTCTTTAGTTCCGATAGTTAGCGGCGGCGCAATTCGGATTCGCTCGCCTTCCATGCCGCCACCGAGGATTAGCACCTGGTTGGCGAAACATTGCTTAACCAGATCGCCAGCAGTCATCTTTGGGCGAAATGACAGAGCGGGGCCGATCTGGTAGATATCCTGCGCCCAGTTATTTTCCCTTATGCGCTCGGCGGCGTCGGCCAGCGGTTCGGCGACCCGGCGGCAATCGTCTTGCACATCATGGGAATCAAGGTAATCAGCGACTGCACAAGCAGCATAACAACCCATGGCCGAGGTCTGAAACGTGTGCGCGAGAACGACACCTTCGCCGATCGCCGCTTCGAGTGTCTGGCGGTAGACGACAGCGGAAAACGGATAAAGCCCGTTGGTCATCGATTTGGAGAACAGCAATATATCGGGGGTCAGGCCCATATTCCGCGAAACGCTGAAGTCGCCAAAGCGGTAAAATCCGCACTGAATTTCATCGGCGATGACGACAACCCCGGCTGTCTTGGCCTGGGCACATAGCCTCGCGCACCTTGGATGGGTTCGAATATCAGACAGGAGATGCCTGACCAATCAACGCCCATCTCGCCGGGCTTCAACACCTCGACGAAGGACGTAAGAGCTTGGCGGACCGGCGTTTCATGCAGGGCCATGGAGCGCTGCGCCGTGGTGGCGCTGAGCGCATCAAGGCCAAGACCGTGAAAACCGCCCTCGATGGCGAGTATTTTCCCTGGACGGTTACGCTGCGCAAGCGACAGCGCCGTACTGACGGCGAAACTGCCCCCCACTTGAAACAGCACCCTAAAGTCGCTCAGATCGAGAGTATTGGTCAGCCAGCGCGCAAATCTTTCCGCTTCGGGCGGATATATTCCGGCCACCAGATCGCAACCCGGCTGTGCCGGAAGTTGAATGTCTTCATTACAATGGCCGAAGTTCACGGCACCGTAGGAGCTGCATAAATCGGTAAATTCTTCTGTTGATCCATCCCTACGGCTGAGCGTCAGGTTGGCGTTCAAGGCCCGGCTACAGGTCCAGTGATCTGCGAGCGTGCGCGACTCGTCCAGATCGCTGAGCCGCCGCGTCGTAAAGTCGCCTTTGTTGTGGGAAAGATCAGATCCTTGATCGACCGCGTGGCGAGTATCAACTTTAAGGCCCATATTCCAACACCTCCTTTAAGGTTTGTTGTGTCATTCTGACATTTCCCAGATAATCTTCAATTCCGGGGCGTTCGTAGACAGTTTGCCCACAAAGGGAGGGAATTCCGCTCTGAGGCCAATCTGAAGGGATCCCGTTTCCGGACAGGTTTGCGGATGAACTAAAGGTCTGGCCTCGTGCATCCGATATTGCGGCAAATTTACCCCAAATCATACCGACACCAGATCGTTTTCAGCGTCAATGTTGGCGCGCGCTTTGGCTGCCACCGGGTCTAAATATGTATACTCTATTTTTTTGAAATCGCCGTAGAGTATTTCCAAATATGCATCGGGCTGGCCTGGACAAGCGATCTCACCCCCAAGAAACGGGGTTGTCGCTGTTGGCAGGACAATATCCATTGGCACACCAAAGCCGCCACCCTCGGTTGTTGGCATGGCCCCTTTCTTGCTGCACCTTTCGAGCACCGTCTCACCAAAGCTGACCACTTGCCGGTAAATAGCTATATCGGCCCGGATTTCACCACGCATACGATTTCGCTCTGGCCGGAAAAACCATCGCCTCGGCTGGTCGGCTGATATCGAAATAAATCCGTTTTTCTTGAAGATATCGACATAAAAGCCATCCCGCGCGCCGTCTTCAACAAGCCTTGCTGTCACCTTATCCCAAGTCATATCCGCTGTAAGGAGAACGGATATGTCAACGTCATCCTCCCAGTCGAGAAGCGCGCCATTTTCCCTTATGGCCCCAAGAAGACTGCCTCCCTCCAGCCAATGCACGGCCCCCATATTGCTTAGGGCTCCGGCAACATAATGGCTGAGATCTTTCATCTGCTCGCGGCAACAGGGGGCGGTGTTGAGGCCAAGACGGTTGACATAGAGATTAAAAGGACAGGGCGCCGTCGATTTCTCACAACCTCGCCAACTTACTTCGCCGTTGGATAACACCAGTTCGCGGATGTGGTGGCGTCGCTGAAACGCCTTCAGATCGTCTTTCGCCTGAGTTTTCAGCACGGATAAATCGCGATCCTTCAGAGGATAAAGCCGGCCCGCCCGGGCAAACAACCGCTGGCGGGCGAACCACATCGCCTCAACGGCCATAGCGGTGAACATGACGGCTTGAAGCTTGATGTTCGGGATGGCCAGACCGGCAATGAGGGCCGGGCCCAATAGCCATAAACCGGCATAATCACCATGCTTCGCCAGAAATTCAACTGGCCTGGATGCCGGTTGGAAAGCATATGCCGGAGCTGCAATAATAATGAACAGGGCCGTAATAAAGACCGATGAGACAGCCAGGGATAGAATATCGAGTCCGTCGGCGGACAGTGAGACAAATGCCACCACAGTGATTGCCAGCGCCCCGGTTGCCAGGGACTCAGGCAGGCTGGGAGAAATCCAGTTCCGGGGGTATCTCAACAGATAAACGAAAGACCGGTAGGTCGCGACGTAAAGTACACAGGCCACAGCCGCAGTGATTATCCCGACAAAAATTGAAGCGTCGGTACCGGTCATTGAATTTGCGGTTTCAGTTGATCAATGTCCTGAATGACCGGTAGTGCCGCCTCGCGGTTGTTCTTCGCTCTCAGCATGTTCGGCAGAATCTCGGAACTGGCGCGCTCAATATCGGCAGCAAAGTCGATCTCGATCCAGGACAAGCCGGTGATGTCCTCAAATGCAAAAACCCCGCGCTGCGAGGTCAGCAGAACATCGCGTAATGGCTCCTCGTAAGGTTCGTGGCGGCGGCCCTGGCGCAAATATAGCTCGGTTTGAGAGATGATTTTTTCGGCTTCCTTTGCAGACAACTTGAAAAATCCCATCGATTCACCGCAAAAATCGAACTCTGCGCTCAACCATTTGCGGAATTCGACAATTTCACCATCCCTGACACAGATTTTGACCGGTTCGTCACCGTCCTCAAAGGCGCGATCAAGAAGCAGGCAGTTCTCGTGGCGGGAGTTTACCAAACGGTTGAACGCTTCCTCGTCGTAAAGAACGTCGGCATCCATTAGAAGAACCTGTTCCCCGCAACACAGTTCATCGCGCAGGGCCCATAATGTGACAATGCTGCCTTCTTCGAAAGATTTGTTGTAAACCGTCCGCACATAGTCCTGCGCATTGAGCTCCACAATTTTGTGCTCGATTTCTTGGGACTGGTGCCCGACACCGATCACCAGTTCATCAATACCGTGTCTCTTGAGAATCTCGATATGGCGCTGCAGCAAGGATTTGCCGCCGATATTCAGTAAAATCTTCGGTGAATTTTTCGCAGGCGAGTCCGCAAGACGGGCACCGACTCCTGCGGCGAGCATGACAGCTTTCATTTGATACGATCCGGTTGGCGACCTTCAGTTGCGAGGACAAGCACGCACGATCACTGCAATCTGGCAGTGCGACATACCTACCTTCGTCGAATGGCAAGGTCGTTGAGTTTCTGAATGTACCACCCACCTACCCGATAATGCGCGACTTGGCTATCCCCCAAGTCGCGCCCGCAACCTCGAACATGTAAAGATGGGAGTTGATCCAGCCCATGGCAGCCAGTTTCAGCAGCCGAGTGTATCCGGCATAACCGTCCACTTGGAGGATTCGAGAGAAGCCACTCAAATATCATCGCCATATTGCCCCGAGCGCCCGGAGACATACTGACGCGCCCACCAACATTCTCGGGGCGACCCGACTCGACCGGAGTGCCTAAGCCATATCTGGCCCTATGACTTCGTTCATTGCGGTTAACTCCAGTAGCTTACCGATGATCCGCTCAGTGATTTTCTTGCGTTCAAGTATCTTGGGCTTCTGTTCCAGCACATCAATGTCGGCTTCGCGCAGGGGTGGTTTACCTGTAAACTGGTATCTTCTACCAGGCGCCGGAAGGCCGTCGATGGGATGCCCTTGTCGGCACAGACGGTTTCCATTGCCTTGGCCCGTTCGTCGCTCCAGAAGGTGAGGAAGGTTTCCTCGACACTTGCGCCGCTGTTCTGCGCCTTCGGCATATGCAGTTCAATGAAGCGTTCAATCTGCTCGCGCTTGCTGCGCAGTTGGCCTTGTCAAAGAAGTTGCCCTTGTCGAGGTGGTTCAGCACGCGGGTGAACTCGGCGTCCGACAGGCTGGCCCCGTTGTGCGCCTCCAGCTGCGCTTGCGCAGGTTCGCGCGCAGCCCAGCGCCGTCAGTGATGGTCACGGATTCCCAGCCAAGGCTGTTCAAGCGCTTGACCCGCCCGGATTCAAGTTTGCGCTTCGGATTGGGCGCTCATGTCAGCCCTTGCCCCTGTCACGTGACAAATCTTTGGCCAGCGCCTCGATCGCTGCGAGGTCGTCAGTATCGGCTTGTGCGGCACCGGCCTGTTTGCGGGCGGTGTCGAAAGCCGCAAAGCGGTCGGCGGCCAACTGCTGTGCCACATCCATGCGCAGTTTGCCTGCGTGAGTTAGCACCTCGCGGTCATTGAATTTCAGGAAAGCGTCCAGCTTTTCGGCCCACATGGCCATGGTCACTGGTGCGCGGCGGCGGGCCTGATCTTCGGCAAAATCCAGATACATGGTGACGATGCGGTTCAGCTCGGCCACTTCTTCGGCGCTGAGATAGTTCTTGCTGGTGCCGACATCGCCCTTGCGCACGATGCCGCCTTTCCAGCTGGTCAGGCCCATGTTCTGTGCCGCAGGGTTGGCGCGGGCGGCGATGATTTCCGCCGCCGTCTG
The DNA here is from genome assembly GCA_013151335.1 of Alphaproteobacteria bacterium. Lineage (GTDB taxonomy): Bacteria > Pseudomonadota > Alphaproteobacteria > Rhodobacterales > Rhodobacteraceae > UBA5972. The sequence continues at coordinate 9,004 of JAADIJ010000126.1, forward strand.
GCCGGTCACGGCCCAGAGCATCTTGTTCTGCACCTTCTGGAAAAATAGCTGTGCCGCGTCTGACCCCTTGTCATAGTCCACGGCGG
>JAADIJ010000040.1 GCA_013151335.1 Alphaproteobacteria bacterium
AATGGCACCAAGCGCGGGGCCGTTTTCGAAATTCAACTCCCCATCCTCAACACCAAAACCGCCGCAGCAGAGTAACAGGTAGCACCCATGCCCAACCCCATGACAATTGCCATTGTTGACGACGAAGAGGACATGCGCCAGTCGATCTCGCAATGGCTGAGCTTGACCGGATATAATACCGAAACCTACTCCAGCGCCGAGGAAGCGTTGATGGCTTTGGGCCCGGATTATCGCGGGATCGTCATCTCTGATATCCGCATGCCGGGCATGGATGGTATGACCTTTCTCAAGCGGTTGATGAGCATTGACAGCGCGCTGCCGGTGATCCTGATTACCGGCCATGGCGATGTGCCGATGGCGGTTGAGGCGATGCAAATCGGGGCTTATGACTTTCTTGAAAAGCCGTTTGATCCGGAACGTATGAGCGATCTGGCACGGCGAGCAACCCATACGCGGCGGCTGACGCTTGACAACCGTGCGTTGAGGCGTGAGCTGTCCGATGGCACGGTACTGATGCGTAAACTGGTCGGCTCGAGCCCGATAATGGAGCGGTTGCGCGAAGATATTCTCGATCTGGCCCAAGCTGATGGCCATGTGCTGGTCGATGGCGAAACTGGCACGGGCAAGAGCCTGGTGGCCCACGCTTTGCACGCTTGTGGTCCCCGTCAGGGCAAGAAATTTCTGAATATTTCCTGCGCGGCCCATGAGGAGGAGGAGCTGTCCTCAATCCTGTTTGGCCCACCGCCCAAGGGCACAGCATTGCCGATGGTGGAGGAGGCGCGAGGCGGCTCTTTATGTCTGGAAGATATCGAAAGCCTGCCCCAAACCCTGCAGGCAAAATTGCTTAACCTGATCAGCGAGCAACAACAACCGGGCGACACGCTGCCCGTGCGCATCATCGCGATTTGCAATAATCAGGACCCCGATACCAAATGCGAGGATCATTTGCGCAGCGATCTCTATTACCGCCTCGCCGCCATGCTGATAACCCCTCCGCCGCTGCGCCAACGAGGTGAGGATATCCTGACGCTGTTCAACCGTTTTACCGAGACATTTGCCGAGGAATATGGCTGCGATGCGCCCGAAGTTAACGCCAAGGAGGCGGCGCAATTGTTGCAGGCTCCGTGGCCGGGAAATGTGCGCCAACTGATCAATCTGGCCGAACGCGCAGTGCTACAAAGCCGGCGGGGATCGGGCACGATTACCGGACTTTTGATGTCGGATAATTCTGAAATCCAGCACGCGCTGGTGACCGAAGGCAAGCCTCTGAAAGAATATGTCGAAGCGTTTGAACGCATGCTGATCGACAATACTATGCGCCGACATTGCGGCTCTATTGCCGGGGTGATGGAAGAGCTGAGCCTGCCGCGCCGCACCCTCAACGAGAAGATGGCGAAATACGGGTTAAGTCGCTCGGATTACCTTTAATATCAAAGAGCTACGCCACCCGTTGCCACGTCAATAATCAGCTTGAGATTAAGAATAATCAGCGTGATAGCAATCACCGCGCAAATGATCGTCAGCCAACGCGGCGCACGCAGACCGCCCATTTTCTGGTTATTGGCGGTAAATATTATCAGGGGTACGATGGCGAATGGTAGCTGCAGGCTCAGGATCACCTGACTGGCGATCAACAGCTTTGCCGTGCCGCTCGCACCGAACATAACGGTGACGACGACGGCCGGTAAAATCGCGATGCTTCGCGTGATCAACCGCCTCAGCCATGGGGCAAGCCGAATGTTGATAAACCCCTCCATGACGATCTGCCCCGACAGGGTTGCAGTCACGGTCGAATTAAGCCCAGAGGCCAGCAGCGCCACCCCAAACAGGGTCGCCGCAAACGGCACACCGAGCGTAGGTGAAAGCAGTCGACTGGCCTCTTGAATTTCGGCCACCTTGACCTGCCCAGTGGTGTGAAAAGCCGCTGCCGCGAGGATGAGGATCGAGGCGTTAACGAAAAGCGCGAACATCAATGCGACGGTGGAATCTATGGTGCCAAACTTGATCGCTTGGCGTTTATCCTCATCTGTGCTTCCGATCCGGCGGGTCTGAATTATCGACGAATGTAGGTAAAGATTATGCGGCATCACGGTCGCACCAATGATCCCGAGTGAGAGAAACAGCATGTCAGGATTGGTGATCAAGTCGGTTTGCGGGATAAATCCAGCCAGCACATCGCCCAGAACCGGATCGGCGTAAATCATCTGCACCGCGAAACAAATCGCGATCACTAGACTCAGCGCAATGATGATCGCCTCGATGTATCTAAAGCCCCGATTTTGCAGCCATAGGATCAGCACCACGTCCAATGCGGTTAGCACGACGCCAATAGCTAACGGAATATTAAATAACAACTGTAAGGCGATTGCTGTGCCGATTACCTCGGCAAGATCGGTGGCAATAATCGCGGCCTCGGCCAATATCCACAGCGTGAACGCGGTCCTGCGTGGATAAGCATCACGACAGGCTTGGGCAAGATCGCGACCTGCCGCGATCCCCAGACGCAAGGCCAAGGCTTGCAGCAGGATCGCCATGAAATTTGACAACAATATGACCGACAAAAGGGTGTAACCAAAAGCCGAGCCGCCCGCAATCGACGTCGCCCAGTTGCCGGGGTCCATATATCCGACCGCGACCAGATAGCCGGGACCAAAGAACGACGCCAAGCGCCGCCAAAATCCGCCGTTTTTAACCGGAACCGAATGGTAAGATTCAGGCAGGCTCGGCCCGCTCCGCGCCTGTTTCCAACCATTGAACCCCGGTGTTTTAGGCAAAGCTTGAGTGTTACGCATGTGGAGAGATACTTTGTATTGAGAATAATTCTCATTGTCATTAAACACGGATTGATCAGGCGTCAAGTAGCCTTGGCAAAATAAACTTTAAGAGAAGTCGCGCAGTGATTTGGCCAGATCACCATAGCCGGTAAAGCGGTATTCATAGGCCAGGCCAAGCCGATCCGCATAGGTTTTCGCCAGTTCTTTCAGTGTGTTATCGTCAGTTTGCGCCTGATAAACCAGCTTTTCATAATTGCCGAAATACATCGGCAACAGCTCTGGATGGCGGTCAAGCCCCATGGGTTTCCAGAAAAATGCCTCAAACTGGCGCACCAGAAAATCGGTCAGATAGAAGGCGGTGATCTCGTCGTCATGGGCGGCAAAGGTCTCGTTGCCCTCAAAAAACGAATAGCAATGCGGCCCGGCAAGCATCTTTACCCCCAGAGCCTCGCATTCTTTTTGCAGCATACCGCCCGTGCCACAATCAGCATAAAGCACGAAAATCTGTCGATAATGATCGCGATGTTCAAGGACCGCCTCGCGCACACGCTCGGTGATTTTCTCAGGGTAAAGATGAAGGTTAGCAGGCAGGCAAGTGAGGTCCATGTGGCTGAGACGGTTGATCTTTATGACCGCCAAAACCTCGCGCGCCAGCGCGCCACATGCCAAAAGCAAAACGCGCCCGCCGATGGGGTCACCGGGCGCGTCCAATCCGCGTTCAGTCAGCGCCGCATCGTCGATGCGCGCGGCCATCAGGCCGTCATCTGGTTGTGCTTTTTAGCCATGAATTCCTTGGCAGTTTCAACAGCCACGGCCGCATCCCGGCAATAGGCGTCGGCACCGATTGCGCGGGCGAACTCCTCGTTTAACGGAGCGCCGCCAACGATCACGGTATAGTCGTCGCGCATGCCTTTTTCGACCATCGTGTCGATCACGACCTTCATGTAAGGCATTGTAGTTGTCAACAAAGCCGACATGCCGAGAATATCGAACTCTTCACTTTCCAGCGCTTCGAGATAGTTCTCAACCGGGTTATTGATGCCCAGATCCTTGACCTCAAAACCAGCCCCCTCCATCATCATTGTGACGAGGTTCTTGCCGATGTCGTGAATGTCACCCTTGACCGTGCCGATGACCATTTTGCCCATGCGCGGCGCGCCGGTTTCGGCCAGCAACGGCTTGAGAATGATCATGCCGCCCTTCATCGCGCCCGCCGCCAGCAGCACTTCGGGCACAAACAGGATGCCGTCGCGAAAGTCGATACCGACGATGCGCATCCCTTCGACCAGCGCCTTGGTCAGCACGTCATAAGGCATCCAGCCGCGCCCGAGCAGGATGTGAACGCTCTCCTCGATCTCGTCTTTCAGACCGTCATAGAGGTCGTCGTGCATTTGCAGGGTCAGCTCTTCGTCGCTCAGCTCTGCAAGTATGATGTCGTCTAGATCGTCAGACATAGGAGGGATCCTGAAGTTGGGTCGCGCGGGTTGCGCGAGAGATTATCCTTGCAAAATCTGATTGTCACACGGAAATATCTACGACTTAAGCGACATTTTGCTTTCTTATTCCGACCAGCGACCGACTTATGCGCCCACAAGTCACCCTCGGCGACGTCGCCCAGCGCGTCGCGTCGGGGCCGGATCATCGCCAGTGCCGTCGCTGGCCGAGGAAAACGGGCCAATTTTGGCCTCGATTTCCGCCAGGCTCGGGCGAGAACCGCGCGGTTGGTTTTCAAGTGCCGCGCGCATGGAGCCCAAATGGTCGGGCATGGTGCCGCAGCAACCGCCGATGATTATGGCCCCCATATCGCGCGCCATCGCCGCATATACACCCATCAACTCGGGTGTGCCGTCATAGTGGATATGGCCATCGACATATTTGGGAATACCGGCATTTCCTTTTGCAATAACAGGTAGTTGCGGTGCCTGGTCGACAAACCCCATCAACGTGCGCAACAAATCGGACGCTCCAACCCCGCAATTGGCACCAAAGGCCTGTGGCTGGCTGGCAAGGCCGTTAACCATTTTAACCATATCAACCGAGGTCAGGCCCATCATGGTGCGACCTGCGGTATCAAAGCTCATGGTGCCGCAATAGGGCATGCCGGCCAGCGCGATCCCTTCGGCTGCGGCCTGAAACTCTTCCTTGGCGGACAGGGTTTCGATCCACAAAACATCCGCCCCGCCCTCTTTCAAGCCCTCGGCCTGCTCGTGAAACATCTCGACCGCGTCGGCGTGGGTGAGCGAGCCGACCGGGACCATGATCTCGCCGGTCGGGCCCATCGAGCCTGCAACCACCACCTTGTGATCCGCGCGATCAGCAACCTCGCGACCGATTTCGGCAGCAATCCGGTTCAGCGTGCGCACCCGACCTTGGGCATTGTGAAGCTTGAGGCGCGAATAATTGCCGCCAAACGAGTTGGTCAGGAACAGATCCGATCCAGCCTCGACGGAGTCGCGGTAAAGCTTGGCGATGCGATCAGGGTGCTGCTCGTTCCAGATCTCCGGCGCTTCTCCGGCCTCCAGACCCATGTTGAAAAGGTTGGTGCCGGTGGCCCCGTCAGCCAGAATCCAGCCTTGGCGCGCAATGATATTGGCAATTGTTTCAGACATTTATCAAACCTCTTCTAATGTCGCGGTGGCCAGCAAACGGATGCGCTCAAGCATCGCGCGCAGCCCGTTTGAGCGTTGTGCCGACAGGTGTTGATCCAGTCCCAGCCGCGCCAGTTCGCCGCCCGCATCGACCGCCAGAACCGCTTGGACCGTCAGGCCGTTGAACATCGCGACCAAAACTGCGATCAAGCCGCGCACGATCATCGCGTCGCTGTCGCCGTGAAAGGTAAACAGCGCCCCCGCCCCCTGCCCTTTGATAACCGGCACCAGCCAAACCTGACTGGCACAGCCGTCAACCTTGGTGGCCGCGACCTTCAGCCCCTCATCAAGCGGCTCCATCGCGCGACCAAGATCGATCACATAGCGATAGCGATCCTCCCAATCGTCAAGAAACTCGAAATTATCGGCAATATCTTCAAAAGCGGCGCTGGCCATGGGATTTGGTCCTGAATTTTGCGACTAGCCCTCAGGTATGATGCCATTTCGCTCCTGTCCAGAAGGAAAATCAGACAAAGAGACGCGGCAAGGCTTTTCAAGCGGGCAGTATTTGCGCTATTCAAAGGGAACAGTAGAGCCAAGGAAAGCCAGTTTATGACCCGATTGATCACCGCATTCGCGCTTTTGGCTTTTTTATCGGCCTGCGGAGGGCTGCGCCAGAGCCGCCTTAATCCTTCAAGCTGGTTTGGAAAATCCAAAGAGACCAAGACCGTGGTTCAGGCGGTGATCAAGGTGGTCGACGCTCGGCCTCTGGTCAGTCAGGTGATCAGCCTCAAGGTCGATCGTCTGCCGGGAGGCGCGATTGTTCGCGCCATGGGCCTGCCCCAAACCCAAGGCTATTGGAAGGCCGAGCTTGTGCCGCTTAACGGCGAGACCCCTGACAAGGGCACGCTCACATATGAGTTCCGCCTCGCCCCGCCGCCGGTTCAGCAAGCGGCAGGCACCAAACCTTCGCGCGAGGTTCTGGCCGGCACTTTCATATCCGATCAAAAGCTGCTGGGCGTGCGCCGTATTCAGGTGATCGCGCAGGGCAACCGGCGCACCGTTAGGCGTTAGGGGGCAAATCGAGCAGACGTTAAGCCGCGCCTGCGACCTTCACCAGACGTACCGAGCGCCCGTTTGCCGACAGGGCAATTTTGCCTGCGCAGAGATCAAGTGCGTCCTTGCCGAAAACTTCCAGCCGCCAGCCGCGCAGAGCTTGACCATCGGTCATACCGGCAGCGATTTCGTCGAGTTCCGACACGGTCGCGATCAGTTTAGAGGCAACTCCGGCCTGTTCGGCCTTGGCTTTCAACAGCACGCGCAACAAATCCGCAAGGCCCTCATTTCCGGCGGCTTTCTCGCGTTGTGGCGTGGGTGTGGGCAACTCGTCTGCGGGGCAATCCAGACCGGCCTTGACCGCAGCGAAAATCGCCTCGGCAATATCGCCGCGCCGCGCCTCGCGCAAAAGCAGGCGCAATCCGCCTAAGTCAGACAGGGATTTGGGCTTGGCCGCAGCCAGTTCCAACAACGCGTCGTCCTTATAGACACGCGCGCGCGGCACATTGCGCGCCTGCGCATAAGTTTCGCGAAACTGGGCCAGTTCGCGCACAATCGCCAGAAAACGGCCAGAGTTTGAGCGGGTCTTGACCCGTCGCCATGCCTCTTGCGGGTTGATCTGATAAAGCTCGGGCCGGGTTAAGGTCTCCATCTCTTCCTCGACCCATTTGCGGCGACCGGTCTTTTCGATCTCTGCCGCCAAAAATTCGTAAACTTCGCGCAGATGGGTCACGTCGGCCAACGCATAAAGCTTTTGTTTTTCGCTCAGCGGACGGCGGCTCCAATCGGTGAAGCGCGAGGATTTATCGACCTGTTTTCGCGCGATTTTGCGCACCAAAGTCTCATAGCCGACCTGCTCGCCAAATCCGCACACCATCGCGGCGATCTGGGTGTCAAAAAACGGCTTGGGGAATACCTCGGCATCAACGAAGAAAATCTCCAGATCCTGACGGGCGGCGTGGAACACTTTGACCACGCTCTCGTCGGCGAACAACTTATAGAGCGGCGCCAGATCCATTTTGCCCGAAAGCACATCAACCAGAACCGCGTTTTCGCCCTCGTCCCCGACCACCGCCATCTGAATGAGGCAGAGCTTGGAGTAATAAGTTCGTTCACGCAGAAATTCGGTATCGATGGTGACATAGGCGTGACCGGCGGCCATTTCGCAATAGGCGGCCAGTTGGTCAGTCGTGGTCAAAATTTTCATTAAGCGTCTTTTACTGGTTAATCGTTACGTTCTCACCCGTGAGGCCAAGCATACGCAACACCACCGCAAATTGAAAGGCCATGTTGGCGGTGGTTGGGTCAAATTCGGCGTCAAAGCTCGGCCTCCAGCGCCCCGATCAACTTGGTCACCTCGTCGGGATGGGTGTAATGAACGAAACTCATGCGCAAAACGCCGTGGTTTGGGTCCTCACCCATGGCCTTGATCACTCGCACGCCGTAAAAATCGCCCCCCGAAGCCATGATGCCGTGTTGGACCAAACGCTCGGCCACGTCTGCTCCCGGTTCTTTCAGCGCAACCGCTACGGTCGGCGCGCGCAATGACGCATCGGTCGGGCCAAGTAGTCTGACCGAGTTTCGTGCGGCCAGAAACTCCAGCAATGGCGCGAGCAACTTCCCCTCATGTTCACGCATCAAACCACGCACCGAGGCCGCTTGCACACGCGGATCATCGCTGGTGCCGCCATGATGGGTATAGAGCACCTCAAAATAGTCGATCATGCCGGCAGACGCCGCCACCTGCGCGTGATCCGGCCCCGCTGGCGTAAACCGCTTATAAAGACAATCTTGATTGAAATAATGCCCCTGATTGGGCAGAGCCTCGCCCAGCGCGCGCCTCATCACCATGATCCCCTGATGCGGTCCATAGGTTTTATAGCTTGAAAACAAGTAGATATCCGCGTCAAGCCCGCCCACATCCGGCAAGCCATGCGGCGCATACGAGACCCCGTCAACGCAAACATACGCCCCCGCCTGATGGGCCAGCGCGACGATCTCGGCCACCGGATTGACCTCGGCCACGATGTTGGAGCAATGGGGAAAACACAAAAGCCGCACCGGGCCATCGAGCAAGGTTTTCAAATCCTCAAGCTCAAGATGTCCGGTCTCGGGATCAACCCCCCACTCACGAACTTCAATGCCCGCAGCGGCAAGCCTGCGCCACGGCCCAGTATTGGCCTCGTGATCCTGATTGGTGACGATGATCGCATCACTGGGTTTAAGAAACTGGCGAAAAGCCTCGGCCAGAACATAGGTATTCTGGGTAGTCGACGGCCCAAAGCTCAGCTCGTCTGTCTCAACCCCCAACCATGCGGCCAAGCGCACACGCGCCTCGTCCATCTCCGCCCCGCCCAGGTTCGACGCCGCATATGCGCCGTAAGGCTGCACCTTTCGCTCCCGATAAAACCGCGTCAAACGATCAATCACCAGCTTACACGTATAAGAGCCACCCGCGTTTTCAAAAAACGCCTGCCCCGCAAGCGCCGGTTCTCTAAACGCCGGAAACTGGCTGCGAACAAAATCTATATCCAACACCTGATAGGCTCCTTTTTTCATTGTTCTAAAAATACTTCGGGGGTGCGGGGGCAGCCCCCCCGTCCATTATTCAGGCGCGCTCAGCCGCTCAC
>JAADIJ010000177.1 GCA_013151335.1 Alphaproteobacteria bacterium
AGGTAATTGCCAGCGATAAGGTCGCCGAAAGCGCGCGAAATGCGCCCACATCGACCTCGGAGACCATCAGCACCGTTGCCCCCAACCGATGTAGCGGATTATTGAGAGCGTCAGTTATAGCAACGATTTCAATCCCTTGGGCGTGGGCATAGGTGGCAAGATTCATGGTTTCAGACGAATAGGGCGAAAACGTCACCGCGATCAACACGTCATCGGGCCGGATCGCATGGCGATGGTCCAGATGCCCGACTTTGTCATGCAACAGCGCCGGGATGCTCATTTTTTCCAGCGCATAAGCCAGATAGGTGGCAACCGAAAATGCGCGCTCAAGGCCGACGATATGGATCATTGGTGCTCGCGACAGTCGCGCGATGGCTTGCTCAAGGGCGGCGCTATCCACCGAACTGGCCAGGTTCTCCAGCGAGGCCCGCCCGGCCTCGACAAACTCCGCCAACAGCGCCGAGGGGGAGTCGTCGCCAGCCGCGCGCAGGTTTTTCAGGCGGGTGGCGTAATCGGGCCAGCGCTCTGCATAGGTGTCGCGAAACATGCGCTGCATTTGCGAATAGCCGGAAAACCCCATCAACTGGCAAAACCGCATGAACGCCGAGGGCTGCACCCCCGCCGCCTTCGAGAGGTCAGCGACGGTCGAAACCGCGATCCGGTTGGTGTTGCGGGCAACGAAATCGGCGCATTGGCGCAGGCGCTTGGGCGAACCTTCGGTGATTTCCACCAGTCGGCTCTGAAATTCTTCCATGGTTTTAGGGGCGTCCGGCTTGGTCATAGGCTACTTTCATTTGCTTGCGGATGGCGGATTTTGGCTTGACAGTGGCCGCTGTCCGCAGCATTCCGGCGAGTGGAATATATATTCTATTTGTTGCAACGGCAGGAGTCCATGAAAATGCGGGAACTGGGAATTGGGTTGATCGGCACAGGTTTCATGGGCAAAGCGCACGCGCTGGCTTATGGCTCGGTTCGCGCAGTAATGGGTGATGTGATGGGCCATGTGCCGGCACCGCGTCTGGAGGTGCTATGCGACACCCCTACATCGCAAGCGGCTGAAATGGCCTCACAATTCGGATTTTCGCGTGCCACTGACGATTGGCAAGCGTTGGTTAACGATGCGCGCGTCGACGTGGTCTCGATCACCACGCCCAACCATTTGCATCATGAAATGGCGCTGGCGGCAATCGCGGCTGGCAAGCATGTCTATTGCGAAAAGCCACTGTCGCTGACGCTGGAACAGGCCGCTGAAATGGCCCGTGCGGCGCAGGTTGGCGGGGTCAAAACCCAAGTTGGCTACAACTATATCCAGAACCCGGCATTTGTGCATGCCTGCCAGTTGGTTCGCGATGGCGCTATCGGCCGCATCGTGCATTTTCGCGGCTGTATCGACGAAGATTACCAAGCCGATCCTGACTTGCCATGGACTTGGCGGGCCAAGATTTCTCAGGCCGGTCTGGGAGCGCTGGGCGATCTGGGCTGTCATCTGGTGTCGATGGTCGACGGGCTGGTCGGCCCGATCGACAGCCTGATTGCCGATATGCAGACAATCCACGAAACCCGCCCGCTTGCCGATGGCTCCGGCCACGCACGCGTGGAAAATGAGGATACCGCCACCGCGCTGGTGCGGTTTGCAAGTGGAGCGCAAGGCTCGCTGTCGGCCTCGCGAACAGCTTGGGGGCGCAAGAACCGCCTGACATGGGAGGTTCACGGCACCACCGGCTCGATCTGCTTTGATCAGGAGCGCATGAACGAGTTGCGCCTCTTTCAAAACGTCGGTAGCGCTGGCGAGCAGGGCTTCAAAACCATCCTGACCGGCCCGGCCCACCCGCCCTATGGCGCTTTTGTGCCGTCAGCGGGGCATCAGTTGGGCTTTAACGACCTGAAAGTAATCGAGGTGGCCGGGTTTTTGCGCCATATCGCTGGTGGCCCACCGTCGCATCCCGATTTCACTAAAGCGCTCGAGTTTGAGAAAGTCATCCACGCCATTGCCGAGGCGGCGCGCAGTGGCCAGCGCGTTTCCCTCTAAACTTCGGAGATACTACCATGCCAGTTGGTTTTGCAATTTTGGGGGCCGGGCGGATCGGTCAGGTTCATGCTCAGGCTATCGCCGCAAACGCGCGCGCGCGATTGGTTGCGGTGGCGGATGCGTTTGAGGAAAGCGCGCGCAAGGTGGCCGACAGTTTCGGCAGCGATGTGCGCGATATCGATGCCATTGCCTCCAGCGACGATATCGACGCGGTGTTGATCTGCACCCCCACCAATACCCACGCCGACCTGATCGAGCAGTTTGCCCGCGCGGGCAAAGCGATTTTCTGCGAGAAACCGATTGATCTGGACATAGCGCGGGTGCGGACCTGTCTGCGCGTGGTTGAACAAACCGGCACCAAGCTGATGGTCGGCTTTAACCGCCGGTTCGATCCGCATTTTTGTGCCATAAAACAGGCGATTGACGCAGGTCAGATCGGGCAAGTCGAGATGGCCAACATCATTTCGCGCGATCCGGGCGCACCACCTGCGGCCTATATCAAGGCTTCGGGCGGTATCTTCAAGGATATGACAATCCATGATTTTGACATGGCGCGCTTTGTGCTGGGCCAAGAGATTGACACCGTCATCGCCAGCGGCTCGGTTCAGGTAGATCCCGAGATCGGTGCGTTGGGCGATTATGACAGCGCGAGCATCATCCTGACCACGGCGCGCGGGCAGCACTGCTCGATCTCCAATTCGCGCCGGGCCAGCTATGGCTATGATCAGCGTATCGAAGTGCATGGCTCTGCAGGAATGGTCTCGGCCAAAAACCAGCGCGCAGTCGATATCGAGTTGGCTAATGCGCAAGGCTTTACGCGCCCCCCGCTGCATGATTTTTTCATGACACGCTACAAGGCGGCTTATGATGCCGAGATCGCTGCCTTTATCGACGCCTTGGTCCATGATACACCCCTCACGCCAAGCGGGCAGGATGGATTTCAGGCACTGGCGATCGCCGAGGCTGCTTTGATTAGCGCGCGTGAAGGGCGCATGGTGAAGCTATCGGAAGTTTTGTAATATGCGCATGAGCATTGCCGTCCGGCGATTGCCCGTTGACAATGGCAAAGTTTCTTGATGCCGGGGATCATCCCTTGAACCCTCGCCAAAAAATACTCTCGATTGCGACCTTCCCCCCACGGGTCAGGAAGGTCGCAACGGTTATGCTTTTCAATCGGGTTTTCTTTTCGGTTTAAAGCCGGACCAAACCCCAGCCACAATCAATGCGGCAAGAAGTGATTTCGCCACGTCGCCAGCGATAAATGGTAACGCACCAGCTTTGAACGCGTCGGCGAGGTCAAGCTGCGTAACCACCCACAACACCAGAACGCCCGGTACTAACAACAAGGCTGGCCGCGCCCTTGGCCTAACCGCTTGATCGGAGCCGCGCCAAGAGCGAGCTGCAAAAAGCGCGGTGCGACGGTTTTGCTCAATGACATCGAATGCGGGGTCTTCAGAAAACTCCGCCTTACCCTTTCTGGCATTGCTCAGGCGACGGGTTCTTGGTGCATGTCCTTGAACTCCTGAAGGCCCGGTGCCATCAAGTGCATGTTCGGGTCAACATCCACATGAATAACCGCCGGTTTGCCGGACTCTATGCTGCGCTGCAAGGCACCGTCGAGGTCTTGCGGATCGGACACCCGTTCCCCATGACAGCCCATCGCCATGGCAACCTTGTCAAATGCGATCTCTTCAAAGTCGGTATTTATAGTCCCTTTTTGCCCGGTTCCGATGATGGGTCGCAACATGCCAAGCCCGATCGACTGGGTAATTTTGACCATGCCCCACTGCCGGTCGCAAAGCACAACGTAGATGACAGGCAGCCCATGACGCACGGCGGTTTCGAGCTCCTGAACATGAAAGGCCATCGCGCCGTCGCCAATGATACAGACAACCCGCGAGTCGGGCTTGGCAACCTGCGCACCCAGGGCTTGCGCTATGCCCGCCCCCAACATTCCGAACTTGAAGGTCGACAGGCACGCATCCGGGCGGTTGATCTCGGAGAAAAAGCTTGCCCACACCGCAGTATTGCCGCCGTCGAACACCATAATTGCATCGTCGCCGAAGACGCGCTGGCAGGCTGCCGGCACTTGGGAGCTGTGCATCGGGCTTTTCATGTTTTGCAGGGCCATGTCGAACTGGGTTCTGACTTTGCCCACATCACCCGCCAGCTCCGAAACCCGCGCCCGGTTTGCCTGCAATCGGGCATCCTTGAGCGGCGATTGCGTCAAGTTGGCCGCCAAGGCAGACAAAAAAGCCCCCGCATCCGCAACGACGGCAATCTCGGTCGCTTTGTTCAGCCCCAGATTTTGTTCATCAATGTCGACCTGAATCAGCTTTTGCGACTCGGGCCGGCCCCAATAGGGCGGCTTGCCCCACCAATCGGTTTCGCCAAGACGCGCGCCGATAACCAGAACGACATCGGCCTCGCTTCGGGCCTTGTTGACCGGTTGCATCGCCCAGATCGGCAGCAATTGTGCATGGTTGTCGGGCATGGAGCCTCGCGCGGCCCAACTGGTCGTCATCGTGGCCCCGAGGGCCTCGGCCACCTTCCTGAGCTCATCCGCCGCGCGTGCATGGACAACACCGCTTCCGGCATGAATGTGCAGCCGCTCGGCGTGGCGTAGCAAATCGGCCACGCGTTCAATCTGATGCGCCGACGGCTCGATAGGTTCGATGCGCCGGTAGGCGGCGGGCGAACGCAGATCAAGGGTATCGGCCTCGAACGCGCCGTTCATCACCGTCTCGGGAATATCGAGATGGACGACGCCGGGCCGCCCGGTCCAACTGATGCGGGCCGCACGCCGGAAAAGTTCGGGGAGGCGGTCAAAGGAGGGGACTGTTCCACTCCACTTGGTCATCGCGCGGGTAACACCCGTCTGGTTGAAATACTGATAGGCCCCGCCCCTGTCAGGATAGGCGATCTGGCTACGTCGGCTCGAGGTGATCACCAGCACCCTGTTGCCTTCGCCGTTTTCGACCGCGATGCCGGGCAGGATATTGGCAACGCCCGGCCCGTTGGAGGCCATGCAAACGCCAAGCTTGCCGGTAAGCCGCGCATAGGCGCCCGCCATATGGGCAGCGCAGGTTTCATGCCGAGGCGACACCAGCTTAATGCCGTGTTTCTCGAAACTTGCGAAGAACCCCATATAGGTGCCGTCGACGATGCCGAAGACGACTTCCACGCCTTCTGCTGCCAGCATCCGGGCCAGCACCTCGCCTCCAATAAATTGTTCCATCTTTTCGCTCCTGTTTGCTTGTCGTCCCTAGGTCATCATTTTCAAACGCCGCGCGCCATTCGGCCCAGATTTGCGGCGAACCCCGCTTCGCAAAAATCCAGCAGGTGTTCTTCAAGGGTTTCGATATCTTGATGTGCCGACAATGCCTCGATCCGCCAGCTTGACGCGCATATGGCAAGCATCGAGGACACCATGAAGACAAAGCTCGATCCAATGGCCCCGCGCGAGGCATCCGGCAAAATCCGAGCGATCTGGTCCAGAAAAATATTTGCCGTGGGATCGAAGCAGGCTTGGGTTATCTCGCGCCAACGTTCGTCCGCCGAAACAATGGCGATAAGGCGTCCATAGGCCCGCCATTGCGGCTGTCCGTGGTGGGTCTGGTGAAGAAATGGAAGGACAAAACAGGCGATGACGCGCCGCAGGTCAGGCTGGCCGGATGCCAGACATGTCTCAAGCGCCTCCGCTCTCAGGCGGGCGAGTTCATCGGCCCGGCGCGCGATGACGGTGAAAAACAACGTCTCTTTGCTGCCACCATGATGCGAGACAAGCCCGACGGGAACCTCTGCCCGCGCGGCGATATCGCGAATCGAGGCACCGTCAAAGCTGCGCTCGGAAAACAGGTATTCGGCCGCATCCAGTATTGTTTCGCGGGTTTTGAGCGCGCGCTTGCTGGGCGCTCTTTGCCTTGGTTTTTTCCCCGTCTGTAGGCCCATGATAAAATATCTTGTTTTATTTTGTACGATCGTTCAATCTAATGACCATATTTGAGGAAAGTCAAGTTGTCCCGGACATGACAAATATCGACAAAGACGCGCCCGCGAATGCCACAGAAACGAAATACGCGCTAAGCGGCGCCGTCACCGGATGGATCAAGGTACTTGGAGGAAAAATCGCATGAAAGACATCGACAAAATCCTCCTGAATTTCAGCCCATCAAGCCTCGTCCTGCTCAATGCTATCCTGGCGATTGTGATGTTTTCCATCGCACTCGATCTGAAGTTCGAGGATTTTCGCCGCATCGCTCGCGCGCCCAAGCCGCTGCTGACGGGGATGTTTTCCCAGTTCGTGGTGCTTCCGGCGCTAACGTTCGGACTGGTGCTGATCGTGCAACCGCGCGCATCCATCGCGCTTGGATTGATTCTCGTCGGCGCGGTTCCCGGCGGAAACATCTCGAATTTTATCACGCACCGGGCGGGCGGCAACACGGCCTTGTCGGTTTCGATGACGGCTTTCGCGACAGCTGCCGCCATCCTTGTTACCCCTTTCAACATTGCGTTCTGGGGCAGCTTGTATGGCCCATCACGCAAAATCCTGCACTCAATCGAGATCGACCCGGTGCAGATTGCAATCACCGTCGGCGTGATGCTTGTCCTGCCCCTGATCCTCGGCATATTGCTGAACAGCCGCCGGCCGAAATTGGCCGACAGGATGCGTCGGCCGATGCAGAATTTATCGATGCTGATCTTCGTCGCTTTCATCGTGCTGGCGCTCGCCGCGAACTGGGCCTTCTTTCTGGGCTACGTCCACTATGTTGCGCTGTTGGTCATCTTGCATAACGCGCTTGCGTATGCCGGCGGATACGCGACTGCCACACTTGCCGGACTCTCTGCTTTCGATCGCCGTGCCGTCACCATCGAGACGGGCATTCAAAACTCCGGTCTGGGCCTGATCTTGATATTCGGTTTCTTCGGCGGTCTTGGCGGGATGGCCGTGGTCGCCGCGTTCTGGGGAATCTGGCACGTGATTTCCGGGCTCGCACTGGCCAAGCTGATGTCCCGTTTTCCGGCCGCACGATGAGCCGCGTCCTGGTCACCGGCGCTTCAGGTGCGGTTGGCAGCGCCCTCCTTGGCGAATTGGCCGCAAGCGGTCACAAGGTCGTCGCCACCGATCTGCATGCGCCCAAGAAGCTGCCGAATGGCACCCATTTCATACCGCTCGATGTGCGCGGTAACGACCCCGATCGGATCATTGCTGCGCAAAAACCTGATGTCGTCATTCATCTCGCGTCGATCGTTTCCCCGACCACGAGGGATTTTGCCTATCATGTGGATGTGACGGGATCGCAAAACGTGCTGGACGCCTGTCTTCGCCACGGCGTGAAACGCCTTATTGTCACCTCCTCGGGGGCGGCTTACGGTTATCATCCAGACAACCCGGTTCCCCTGACCGAGGCCGACCCGCTCCGGGGCAATGTCGAGTTTGCATATTCTGATCACAAGCGGCAGGTGGAAGAGATGCTTGCTAAGGCGCGCACCGCGCATCCCGAACTGGAGCAGGTCGTCCTGCGTGTCGGCACGGTTCTGGGTGCGGGTCTGGAAAACCAGATTACCGCACTTTTCCACAAGCCGCGTCTGCTGGCCATTCGCGGCAGCGAAAGCCCGTTCGTGTTCATCTGGACGCGCGACCTTGCCCGCATCCTGGAACGCGCCATATCCGATGGCCCGGCAGGTATCTACAACGTCGCCGGAAACGGTGCGATGACTGTCAGCGAGATTGCAGAGGCGCTGAAAAAGCCGGTTCTGCGGCTGCCTGTCTGGGCCGTGAAACTGGCGCTTGCCATTGCCCACCCGCTGCATCTTTCGCGCTATGGGCCAAACCAGGTCCGGTTCCTGCAATATCGTCCGGTTCTGGACAATAGGGCCTTGAAATCCGAATTCGGTTACACGCCGGAACTGACCAGCTCCGAGGTTTTTGATCTCTGGCGCAAGGAGGCAGGTCTATGAAAAGAACGGCCGTGATTACGGGAGGCACCGGCGGTCTGGGGTTGGCGCTGGATCGGGTCTTGCGTCGGCAGGGCTGGTACACAGTGCTGGTCGATCTGCCTGGGGCAGCACTGGACGAAATCGAGTCGCTCCCGGAACGCCTGATTCTGGGTTGCGACCTGACCGACGGCAAGGCCATGCGTGACCTGTGTAACGAAATCCGCCGCGTCCGTCCCGCCGTTGATCTGGTGATCTACAACGCCGGTGTCACCCAGATCGGCGCGTTTTCGGACATCTCGGCCGCGGCTCATCGCGACGTGTTCGAAATCAATTACTTCGCGGCGGTGAACATGGCCCGGGAATTTCTGATGGACATACGGTCGTCCAAGGGAACGCATCTCGCCATATCCTCGGTGGCCGGATTTTCGCCGCTGTTGAACCGCACGGCTTACGCGGCCAGCAAACACGCGCTCGAGGGGTTTTTCAAGTCGCTGCGCACCGAGGAAAGGCCATACGGGGTTTCCTGCCTCATCGCCGCCCCCAGTTTTGTGGCAACCAATACCGGCAATCCACAGACCCGGCCCGGCGGCATTGCAAGGCCCGGCTCCGCCCAGGACGGGATCGACTACATGTCACCGGAAGTGGCTGCCAAGATCATCGTGAACGGATATAACCGCCGACATGCATTCATACCGGTCGGGCGCGTGGCCTTATTGTCATACCTGATCAATCGCCTGTCACCCGCGCTCTTCGCATGGGTCATGAACAGGCAGTTCACACGCTGAACGGTGTCTGAAGTCAGACACGATGGGATGTAGGATACACTTGGCGTGAAGCGGGCAGTCGGCCATCCCAGTAGCTGTGGATGTAGCGCAGCTTTTCGCCAAGGCGGAATTTTTCCGAGACGCGGGCCAGTTGCGACTTCAGCCAGAGGCCGAAGTCGTCCATTGGTGGTTTGGTGCGGACTTGGTGGATCGCAGTGTAGGACAAAACATTGCGCATGAAGTGAATCATGCCAATCCTCGTTGATCTCTGCATGATTCACTTCATGCGCAATGTTTTGTCCTAC
>JAADIJ010000041.1 GCA_013151335.1 Alphaproteobacteria bacterium
TGCACATGGTCGCGCGCCAAAACGCCTCGCACGATGTGAACTCCCATTTCGGCACAGGTTTGACGGATGATTTCGCGGATGCGTTCCCGCACTGCGCCTTGCAGAATCTTGTAACGATATTTTGTGACCCACACGACATGGAACCTGTGGTAGAATCGCGTGTGCGCGGAAGTTGAATAGCGCATGATCTTCTCCCTCTGATTTTGAAACCCATACGCCTTCGGCGGGTTTCAAAATCAGAGGGAGAAGATCATTGGAAGATTCGCTGAAGGGGCGATGATACAGGATGTGAACGCGCTTACCGCACCCGTCAACCGCGTTTTACCGGCGGAGTTTTGCCAAACAGTCGGCCTTGGCGGCCATGTTGGCGGCGGCGGAATGGGTCTGATTTCACGCGCATTCGGACTGGCCTGCGACCATCTTGAAAGCGCGCGCATTCTGACCGCCGACGGACATTTCAAAACCGCCTCGACGACAGAAAACCCCGATCTTTACTGGGCGCTGCGCGGTGGCGGGTCAGGCGGCTTTGGCATTGTCACCTCTTCCAAGTTTCGCACGCGCGCTAGTTGGCCTTACAAGCACCAGTCGCCGCTCCGAGGATCAATATCGGGTCGTTTCAGGCCGTCGCCAACAAGATCTGGCCGCGCGACAACTTTCCGGTCAGATCGTTCAAAATCACCTCCGATTACCGGCCCGGTTCCGGCCGAGGTCTGGACACGCACCTTCACCGAATTGCTGAACCGCAGCGGCGGCTTACAAAACCTGATCATCGACGTGCTCGGCGGCGCGGTTGCCGAGGTTTCCCCGACCGAGACCGCATATGTCCACCGACGAGACGGCGGGTTTTGGTGCAATATGATGTGACCACCCCAACCCTCGAGTTGGCTCCCCGCTTTGTCGCCGCGTTAAGGCGTCTTCAGGCCAGCCTGAAAGACTACGCCACCGGCGGCGCTTATGTGAATTATCCTGACCGGGATATGCCCAATTGGGCCGAGGCATATTGGGGCGAAAATCTGGCGCAACTGCAAGAAATAAAACGAAAATTCGACCCAAGAAACCTATTTCACCATGCCTAATCTATACCTTTGTGAGGGGCTGCGAGACTTCTCGACAACGGTTTGTCTAAAATTGTTGGTTTTTATCTGCGCGGCATTAGCAGAGCGTTAACCCAAAGCGGCGAAGTATAGACCTCGCATCCAAGAGGGGTGGCGCGGAACGGGTTGAACCCTTTTATCCGCATTAGTCAGAAAGACGAAAACGGCCGTTTCAAAAATACGGCTTCATCTAACACGGTGTCAAAACGACGCCGCTCGTCTAAAGGAAAACCTATGTCTAGTATTCAGACCAATTCAAGCAGCCTGATCGCGCTGCAAACACTTAAATCCATCAACTCGAGCCTCAGCCAAACCCAAAACGAGATTTCAACCGGCAAGAAAATCTCGACCGCCAAAGACAATTCGGCGGTATGGGCGATTTCCAAGGTTATGGAATCCGATGTCAGCGGCTTTAAAGCCATTTCCGAGAGCCTCAGCCTTGGCGCGTCAACCGTAGCCGTTGCCCGCCAAGCCGCTGAATCCGTTACCAAACTTTTGACCGATATCAAGGCCAGCATTGTAACCGCCCAAGGCTCCAACGTTGACCGAGCAAAAATTCAAACTAATATCACCAACCTGACCGAGCAAATTGGGTCCGTGGTCAAAACGGCACAGTTTAACGGTCTCAACCTCGTCAGCGGCTTTAAGTCAGTCGATGTTTTATCGTCCCTGAACCGGGCCAGCGATGGCACTGTTACGGCCGCAAACATCACCGTTCAACGTCAGGATTTGTCATCGGACGCGGGAGTTTACGGCACCGGAGCATCGTTGTCGGCAAATGTTACCGCCAGCGGAACCGCTGCCACAAATACCGCCATAACCCAAACATTGACCGTCGCCGGCACGATCGTTGCAGGCGAGCAGTTCAACTTTCAAATCGGCGGCACAACCGTCAGCTTTGTCGCCCAGACCGGTTCTACTGCATCCGCAAATATCGCCGCCGGACTGACCACCGCCATCAATGCGGCGGGAATTACCGATGTCACCGCGTCGATTACAGGCTCGGTCGTGTCCGTCAACAGCACCTCGGCCTTTAGCAAAGTCAATCTGACGGCCAGCACAGGCTCGACAGCAGGGACATTGACCCTGTCTGCAACATCCGTCGCCGCGCGCGCCGAAACCCTTACTTTTTCAAACACGGCAGCGGTCAATAAAGGCGACGGTTATCGTGTTGCTTTGGGCGGGGTTAACTATGACTATGTCGCCGGTAACAACGAAAGCGCCAAAGATATCGCGAACGGGCTGAAAGCGGTCATAGATGGTGCAGCCGTCAAAGATGTCAGCACCTCGGTCAAAAAAGATGCGTCCACCGGCAACTATGTTCTGATGATCGACAATAATGGCAGCACCTCCAAATCTCTCTCTGCTTCAGGAGCGGCTGGTGGTACGGCAACCGGCGGCTTGTTTGCCTTGAAAGGGATTAACGTCACCACTGCCGCCGGCGCCAAGGCTGCACTGCAAAATATCGAGACACTGATCCAGACCTCGATCGACGGCGCGGCCTCTTTTGGTTCCAGTGAAAAACGTATCGGCATCCAGAACACATTTGTCGGCAAGTTGACCGACTCGCTGAAACTGGGCATCGGCGCGATGGTTGACGCGAATATGGAGGAAGCCTCAGCAAGACTGCAAGCTCTCCAGGTTCAGCAACAACTGGGCGTTCAGTCCTTGTCGATGGCCAATAAAGCACCACAAAGTATCCTGCGTCTCTTCAGGTAAAAGTAGGGCATCCGGTGGGGCCCGCGCTCCACCGGATACCAAACCGATCACCCTCACCTGACCCCACCCCAAGGATACATTGACATGAACGCCGCTGAACTGGCCAGATCGGCCTATGCCTCCACAAAATCAACAATTCTAACGGATCGCGGCACCGAATACGCCGTATTCTCCAGAATAACCCAAAATATCAAAGCCGCCTCCATCAGAGGTTCGACAGGTTTTCCCGCGCTGGTCGCGGCCTTACACGAAAACCGAAAATTATGGTCAATTCTCGCCAATGATGTAGCGGACGAGGAAAATGGTCTGCCTGAACAACTTCGAGCCCGCATATTCTACCTTGCCGAGTTCACAGACTTTCAAACCCAGAAAATTCTGGCAGGCGAAGCCGCTGCCGACGCATTGGTCGATATCAACACAAGCGTCATGCGCGGCCTCAGAAATATCAGCGAGGCCGTATCATGAGTGGTCTCGTTCTAAAGCTCGGTCCGGGCGAACGTGTCTTGGTAAATGGCGCGGTTATCGAAAACGGAAGCCGCCGCAACCGTCTGAGCATCCTGACCCCGAACGCAAATATCCTGCGTTTGCGCGATGCCATCCACCCCGAAGAGGTTAACACCCCGGTCCGCCGAGTTTGCTATATAGCGCAACTTGTCCTGTCTGGAGACGCCGAACCAACGGAAGCACGCCACCAATTGTTGCGAGGGATCGAACAGCTTTCGCAGGTTCTGACCGACCCCGACAGCCGCACCCAACTCGACAGTGCAACTGACAGCATTTTGCAAGATCGCTTCTACCAAGCCCTCAAAACCCTGCGCGGGCTTTTGCCGCGCGAGCAACGCCTGCTGGACGTCGTGCAAACATGAACTACCAGCCTGTAGCCCCATTTAATGGAATTGCAGGCTGGTCATTCCTGAACCGAACAATGGCGCGGCAAACTGCCAGCTATAATAACTCGTCAACAGTTCAACGCGAAACCACCTATTTTCGGGACAATATCGCCAAGATAAAAACGGCCAAGGATCTGGTCGCAAACCAAAGGTTGCTGAAAGTTGCGCTCGGGGCATTTGGTCTGGACGGTGATACCGGCAAACAGTTTTTTATTCGAAAGGTTCTGGAGGAGGGAACCGTTAACCCAAAATCCATGGCAAACCGCCTGGTCGATAAACGCTATGTCAACTTGACAGATGCTTTCGGCTTTGGCTCTCCTTTTGGGCCAAAAAACGGAAATACAGGTTTTGCCACGAAAATAATATCCGCCTACCAAACCCGCGAATTTGAAATCGCCGTGGGAAATCAAAATGAGCCGTTGCGATTCGCGCTTAGTTTCAAGCGCGAAGCCTCAGCAATCGCCGGGAAAAATAGTCCCGGAAATACTGGGTGGTTCAGCATTCTAGGTTCACCTCCATTAAGGACAGTCGTCGAAAAAGCATTTAACCTGCCAAGTGAATTTGCCAAACTGAACATTGACCGGCAGGTGGCTATACTGAAAGACAAGTCCAGTTCCATTTTTGGCAGCAAAGATATCAAGCTCTTTCTCAAGCCCGCAAACATGAACACAATGATCAACCGATACCTTATCCAAGCCGACAGCAGCGGCTCCTCTTCGCAGTACAGTCCAGCCTCTGTCGCGCTAACTCTGCTTCAGCAGAGCAACACATCATATGCGGGTTCGGGCACAATTGAGGCGTTGTTTGCCGCATTATATTAACAGCATATTACTGCTGATTCTGCTCCTCAGTCGCAGGATTCAAAACGGCGGCTAATGCTGCAAAACTGTCTTCGGTCGTGCCATTTTCTGGCTGAGTACAAAACTCCTCGATTTTCGGCCATACCGCGACCGCCTCATCTATCAGTTCATCCGTCCCTTTTGTATAAAGCCCGGCCTGAATCATAAGCTCCGCAGAATCATACGCCCCAAGAAGCTTGCGGGTCTCCATAATCTGACGGTTCTCCTGCTCGTTCGCCGCTTTGGGCAAACAACGCGAAACAGAGCGTAGAACATCAATCGCCGGATATCGCCCTCGTTCAGCAATTTTTCGGTCCATAACGAGATGGCCGTCAAGCACACCGCGAATAATGTCGGCGACCGGCTCCTCCATATCAGAGCCGGCGACCAACACGCTAAAAAGCGCGGTAATATCACCGTCATTTCCCGTGCCCGGCCCGGCCCGTTCACACAGCGACATGATCATCTGACTGGTTGACGGGGGAAATCCGCGCATGGAGGCTCGTTCGCCCGCCGCCAACGCAATCTCTCTATGCGCCTCGGCAAATCTTGTGATCGAGTCGACAACCAGCAGTACCTGCTTTCCCTGATCACGAAAAAACTCCGCCACCGACATCGCAGCCCAAGCCGCCCGACGTTTTTCAAGCGCCGACTGATCGGAGGTGGCGGCAATAATCACCGACCGCGCCATGCCTTCCGGCCCAAGCGACGTTTCAACGAACTCGCGCAATTCCCGACCACGCTCACCGACCAGAGCGATCACCGTGACATCCGTTTGGATATTGCGCGCAAGCTGCCCGATCAGCGTTGATTTTCCGATGCCTGAGCCTGCAAAAAGCCCCAATCTTTGCCCTCGCGCCATCGGCAGTAATGTATTGAACAACCGCAGGCCGGTCTCCAATCTTGCTCCCAGCGCTCGTCGATCGGCAGCGGCCGGAGGGCTTGAATGTAGGGGGTAATCTCGACCGCCCCGGCGTAGCGCTCGATTATCAAGCGGCTGTCCCGCGGCATCGATCACCCGGCCAATCCAGCTCGCATCCGGATAAAATCCAATATTTCGCGACAAAACAACCGCGTCGCCCCAGGCCAGACCATTCGAATTGGCGCATAACACCGACACATGTGTGGAATTTAGGCGAATCACTTCGCCCCAAATCGCCTCACCTGATCGGGCTCTGATTGAAACACGGTCGCCGATTTTACAGTCGTGAGTGAGGCCATTAACCTGAATTACCCCGTTTTCACTGCCAATTACCCGCCCAACGACCTCAATAGGCGAGATTTCGGCGATTTCTTCCATCAGGGGCGAAAAGTTTTTTACTGACATCGGAGTCCTTTCTTGGCTGTCGTTACTCTTTTTAAAGGATTGGAAGTTAAGGCTTAGTTGAAACCAGTCGTGGGAGAAGCCCCGAATGCAATTGGACCTGAGTATTTTACGCACAGCGCAAGCGATGGCATCGTATGCGAACCAACGTCAATCACTCGTTGCGGCGAACGTCGCGAATGCCGACACACCGGGATATAAAGCCCGGGATATCGCGTCGTTTTCCAAAACCTTTAACCAACCCGATCAGAGTTTTACTTTGCGAACCACTCGCGCCGGACATATGCAGCCGAGCGCCACCTCTGCCGGTATCAGCAACGTCATTTTCTCCAAGGGCGAACAGTCTCCAAACGGAAATACCGTCTCTTTAGAAACAGAAATGACCAAAGCTGTAGAGCTGCGCCAACAATATGACATGGCGCTGGGAATTTATCAAAAATCCATCAACATCCTGCGAACCAGCCTTGGCCGTTAAACCTTAAAAGGGGGACATCATGAGTGACTTTTTAACATCTCTGGCAGCGTCGGCCAGCGGAATGCGCGCACAATCCATGCGGCTTCGTTTATCGTCAGAAAATATCGCCAATGTCGACACGCCCGGATATCGCCGAAAAACCGTAACCTTCCAGAACACGCTGGACCGCGCGCTTGGCACAGATGTGGTGAAGCTTGGTAAAGTTCAACTCGATAAACGCGAGCTTGAGCGTATCTATGACCCCAGCAATCCTTTGGCCGACGCCACGGGCAACTACGACGGATCCAACGTAAATTTAATTATTGAGATCGCCGACGCGCGCGAATCCCAGCGCAGTTATGAGGCGAATTTACGCATGTTTGACCAAACCCGACAGATGGCCAAATCCGCGCTGGAATTATTGCGCCGATGACACAACGAGAAGCGATATAACTCATGTCTATTAGCCCCATTAGCGCCGCCAATTTCTATACTGCGGCAAAACCCGCGACCCAACCGGAGCCCGGCGGTACGTCTGCCCAAGCGTCATTTGGCCAGTTCGCCGCCGATCTGGTGGACACGCTACAGCAGGGCGAAAATACTGCCAAAGCCGCCATGACCGGAAATGCCGACATGCCATCATTGGTCGAGGCCTTAGCAAAAAGCGAACTGGCCGTTCAAACGGCCGTCACCGTTCGCGATAAAGTCGTTCAAGCCTATCAGGAAATTCTAAGGATGCCGGTCTGATGTTGAGCGAAGTCGTATTACTGGACGCCTTACGAGAAGGTTTATGGACCGCCGTCATCATTTCCGGGCCGATTCTAGCAGTAGCCTTTATCGTCGGGCTAGCCGTGGGCCTTTTTCAGGCGCTCACATCCATCCAGGAGTTGACCCTAACGGCGGTCCCAAAGCTCGTCGCTATCATGATAACTTTTTGGATCGGACTTGGGATGATGTCGCGAACAATGACCACGTTTTTCGTAGGCTACATAATCCCGCTGATCGCTGGGAGCGGAAGATGACCAAACCCCTTACCTCAATCCCCACGCATGAGCAAAATTATGGATAATGCCGGATATGTTAATCTGACGCGCCAGTCAGGTCTGCTAAAGGAAATGCAGACGATTGCGAATAATATCGCCAACCTGTCCACCACCGGCTACCGCCGCGAAGGGGTTATTTTTTCAGAGTTTATTCGCTCAACCGGACCCAACTCTCCCTCATTGTCATTTGCCGATGGCAACGGTCGATTGACCGATACACAACAGGGCGCCCTCGACCAAACCAACGGAAAATTCGATTTTGCCATTGAAGGGCCGGGTTTTTTCGTTTTGTCGACGCCCAGAGGTAATCGTCTGACCCGCGCCGGAGCGTTCTCTCCCAACGATCAGGGCGATCTGGTTTCGATGGACGGATTTCGCGTTTTGGACAGCGGCGGGGCACCGATTTTCGTCCCACCAGACGCCAAATCAATATCGCTTGCGCCCGACGGAACCCTATCTGCCGATGGAAATCCGTTGGCCCAGGTCGGTGTGGTCACCCCCGACGATCTAACCTCACTGATCCGCGAAGGGGGCGTCATGTTTCGCACGAGTTCCAACACCTCTGTCGTAGAAAATCCAAA
Source organism: Alphaproteobacteria bacterium (assembly GCA_013151335.1). GTDB lineage: Bacteria > Pseudomonadota > Alphaproteobacteria > Rhodobacterales > Rhodobacteraceae > UBA5972. The sequence continues at coordinate 7,945 of JAADIJ010000041.1, forward strand.
AATATCGCAGGGGTTTTTGGAAAAATCCAACGTAAGCCCCGTCTCTGAAATGTCACGAATGATCGAAGTCCAGCGCAGCTATGAGTTGGGTCAAAAATTCCTGGAGCGCGAAGATCAGCGCATCCGTTCCGTGGTTCGAATACTCGGCCAATAACTTAGTTAATGGAGGTGCCAATGCGCGCTCTGACAATCGCCGCCACTGGAATGGCAGCACAACAAATGCGGGTTGAGGTCATATCAAATAATCTCGCCAATATGAGCACGACGGCCTATAATACCCGGCGCGCAGAATTCTCAGATCTGCACTATCAGCAAATCGAAAGAGCCGGCGCCATTAATGCATCCGACGGCACAGTCCTGCCGGTCGGGGTTCAGCTTGGTCTTGGAGTTCGCCCGGCTGCAATCTCGATGAACGTTTCCCAAGGGGCGATTTCAGCGACCGGCGGCGAACTTGACCTCGCGATCGATGGCAAAGGATATCTCGAAGTCACGCTTCCCTCCGGTGCTTCGAGCTATACAAGGGATGGTTCTCTTAAACGTTCCGGCGACGGGTTGATCGTAACGTCAGACGGGCACCCGGTTGCGCCGGAAATAACCATTCCAAACGACGCGCGCAGCCTGTCTATTAACAGTCAGGGTGAAGTTTACGCATATTTCAAAGATCGGGTTGAGCCAGAGTTGCTGGGACAGCTAACGCTAACTGGATTTGCCAATGAAAAAGGCCTCGAAGCTGTCGGCGACAACTTGTTTCTGGAAACCGCCGCATCAGGCCCGCCTTTGTCTGGAACTGCTGGCGCCGATGGCTTGGGCACTTTTCGGCAAGGTTATCTCGAAGGGTCGTCGGTTGATGCGGTGCGCGAGATAACCCAATTAATCGAGGCTCAGCGCGGGTACGAGCTAAATGCAAAAGTAATAACCGCCGCCGACCAGATGTTGGGGGCTACGACTCAAATCCGATGAAATATTTATCTGAGACCTCTGCGTAACTCATCGATTCCCAAGGTGATCTGATTTTGCTATTCTTTTGCTATGCAAAAATCATTTTCGACCCAACCCGAAC
>JAADIJ010000022.1 GCA_013151335.1 Alphaproteobacteria bacterium
TCCTCAAGGATCTGGTCGGTACCGGTTGGGTCGTTCCAGTCGATCTCCGTGGTTGATCCAACCGCGACGCGACCACCTTGATGGGCGATAAAGTGGATGCCCTCGGAGAAAATCTGCGGCTGATCGCGCGCGTCAAACTCCAGCAACGCGCCCTGCCCTTTCACGCCTTTGCCGATGGGGGCACCAAGCTCTGATGTCAACTCGTTAAGCCCCTCAAATCCCGTGGCCAGAACCGTCACGTCGGCGCCGCGCCCCTGATCGGTTCCGACCAAAACCTCGCCGCCGATGACCTGAAACGCCTGAGCGAGGCTCTGGCATGCCGCGTGCGGATCAATTCGCGCTGACAGGGTGTCAAAACTGAAATATCCGGTGGGGCTTACCGGCTCCCATCCCCGATAGTGGCCGTAGGGAACCACCGTCCAATCGGCGGTCTCGTGCCAGAAATCAATGGCGGTTTTGCAGCGGAGTTGGGCCAACTCCACCGCGCGCGCGTCCGGCAACGAGACCAATCGCCCGGAGCGCCCGTAGCCTGAAGACATTCCGCTGAGTGCGTCGATTTCGGCCCAAAATCCGGCGCTTGCGATCAGGCTTTCAAACTGAAATTGCTTTTTGTCGTTCCAATTGTCCGGCGTGTGCGGCGCTAATGCGCCAAGCAGACCGCCGCTGGCCCCGGCCCCGATTTGACGCTTCTCGATCAGGCGAACATTCGCGCCGCGCTTTTGGCAGGCATAGGCCACGCTTAGCCCGAAAATTCCGCCACCAAAGACCTCGATTTCTGCCATTGCCAATCCTCACCGCCTGACCCATGGTCATGCATTCTTTCCGCGTCAAGCTTAGGGCAATCCATGCAAAACGACCAGCAGGAAAAGGCCGAAATCGACTGGGGTCGCGACGGTCTGCCGGTGTCAAAACGCTTTGGCGAGGGGTATTTTTCCGACGCCAGCGGTTTGGCCGAGGCCGAGCATGTTTATCTTGCCGGCAATGGTTTGCCGCGTCGGTTTAGGCCGGGATTTCAGGTGGGAGAGCTTGGTTTTGGTGCGGGTCTCAACATGCTGACCACATGGCGGGCGTGGCGCGAAAGCGGGCAGAAAACCCAGCTTGGCTTCACCAGTTTTGAGGCTTTTGCGATGACAAGCGAGGATATGGAGCGCGCGCTTGCCCCCTTCAAACCGCTGGCCGCGATTGCTCGTGAATTTTTGGTGGCGTGGCAGCCGGGGGCGGAACATCTCAGGCTTGACGGCCTTGATCTGAGCGTAGTTTGGGGCGACGCGCGGGCCATGCTGCCGCTGATCGAAGATCAGTTTGACGCGTGGTTTCTGGACGGATTTTCGCCCGCCAAAAACCCCACCCCGAGCTTTGGCAGGGCGACCTGCTGGGAGAGGTCGCGCGCCACACCCGCCAAGGCGGTACATTCGCCACATATACCGCTGCCGGACACATCCGCAGATCACTTTCAGAGGTCGGTTTTGAGGTGGACCGCCGCCCCGGTTTTGGGCGAAAGCGGCATATGAGTGCCGGGCTTCTGAAAGTGGCGTGCTGATGATCCGCACTTGGTTTTTCGCCGCGTTCATTTGATGCGGGGGGCGCAATAGCAAGCTCGCGTTAACCGACAATCAGCTGCGTTAACCCTTTTTCAAGTCTTTGGAGATGGTCAGTTTTGGCGCGTGGCCCTTGAGGCGGGCGCGGTAAACATACACGGATTCCATCACTCGCATCACATAATTTCGGGTTTCGCGAAACGGGATGCTCTCGATCCAGTCGACCTGATCGACACTGTCAAGGCGCGGGTCTCCGTACAATTTTATCCATTTTTTTGCCCGGCTGGGACCAGCATTATAGGCAGCGAAAGCAAGGATATAGCTGCCGTTAAAGGCCTCTATTTGATCAGCGAGATAGGAGGAACCAAGCGTTACATTATACTCCCAATCGCTGGTCAGGCGGCTGCGGGAATAGGGCATGCCGAGCTTTTTGGCAACTTTACGTGCGGTGGCGGGCATCAGTTGCATAAGACCACGCGCGCCCGCCGGGCTGATGATGAACTGGTCCATTTCGCTTTCGCGCCGCGCGATGGACAGGGCCAGCTCGGGGGCGACTTTTAACTTCTTTTTTGCAAGATCAGTCAGCGGAAAATAGGTTCTCGGCAGGATAAACCCCTCTCGCGCCGCCTGTTTTGATATCCGCAGCGCGATGTTTGGGCGTCCGATTTCCATCGACAAATCCGCCAATTGTTGCAGGCCTGTGCGGTCAAGCCCCTCGCTCAGTTTGCGAAAGAATTTCTCTGACAAGGCCGCGTCGTCGGCGTAATGCAGCAGGAGTGCTGCGCGCACCAACACGTTGTCCACAAACCCCGCACTGCGCCAATTTGGCGAGTCCTCGCGCCCGTTCAGTGACGTGTCGGGCGCGGCCGAAATTTTCTCGGCGGCGAGTTGGCCGTAAAAGCTGGTTTGATAGCCCGCCGCAAACTCATAGGCGAGCTTGGCTGATTTGCGGTCCCCCAGCGCGTCATAGGCGCGGCCCTGCCAATATCCGGCGCGACCAAAGCTGATTGGCGTACCAATTTCCGCGCGAAAGCGGTTGAAATGCTTAAGCGCCAAGGCCGGTTCGTTCAGTTTTCTGAGCGCGATATAACCGGCCAGCCACTCCAGATCTGCATAGTTCGAGCCTTTGGTCAAAAAGTGATGCACAGCGATTTTATAGGCCCGTTTATAGTTGCCATCGCGCATTTCCTTGCGGGCCATCGAGCGTCTGCGATCAGCCCAGAGATCGGGGCGGCCGAGCTTTTTCGCCGAGGTCGAGCGCGCGATCAGCAAATCGCGGGCGGACTCGTAATTGTCTTTGCGCGCGCGCCACACGAACCGCTCATAAGCCAGCCCGGCGTCGTCTTTCAGGGCCTTGGGAACCGCGTTGATCAGACGATTGACGCCCTTGACGCGCTTGCGCAAGCCCAGACGTGCCTTGGCCAGTTCTGGATAACCCTTTGGAACTAAAGAATATAACCCCTCGGCTTGCGATTGGAGATTACGCCATAGCAGCATGTCGAGCCGCGCAATATGATAAGGGGCGAGGGTTTGTTTATACATCTTAAAGAGGGCTTTGCGCGTCTCTTTGACCATGGAAAAACTGCGCCACGCGCGAATCGCCTCTTTCTTGGCGAGATCGGTCTTGCCAGTGGTCCGATAGGCCTCGATCAGGCGCAAGATACCCTCGCCAGTTTGCGGGCGATGTCCCTTGAAATAGGCGATGACCTTGGCCGGAGGCGCGTTGGCGGGGATCGCCGCCTCACCCTTGTTTCGCAACAAACCCAGCCCTGGCCAACTGGGATTTTTTGCAATGAAATCAATGTATTCCTGCCAATTATCCGCCCCTGAACGCAAGCGCATCCAGGTGATGATATCGCTGGCAACAGGGTCGGTTATGACCTCTGCCAAGGCCGTCGCCTTATCCCAGGCTTGGTCTTGCGTGGCGGCGATGGCGGCGTTGAGATAGACCCCGTTTTCCTCTTCGGACAGCGCGACAGCCTCGCCCGCGCCGTAAAGCACCACCAGGCAAGCCACAAAAAGAGCGCGTACACTTTGAAACACAATAAATCCTGAACTGCTCGTTATTTTTGGGGTCGTTTTTGGACAGTCTAACGCCACTTGCAACAGAATTCAAAGCGCCGCGCGTCATTGTTACTTTTCGCCATTACCTTGCCGTGGTTTGCGTGCTATTGGAAAGCGAAATCATGCGAAGCGAACGATGAAAGGAGCGTGTTATGTTTAAAGGGTCATTGCCAGCACTGGTCACCCCGTTCAACAACGGCGAAGTGGATACCGATGCGCTCAAACATCTGGTGGAGTGGCATATCGCTGAGGGCAGCCACGGCTTTGTGCCGGTCGGCACCACCGGCGAAAGCCCGACGCTTAGCCATGAAGAGCATCGGCAAGTTGTTGAAATCGTGGTAAAAACCTCCGCTGGTCGGGTGCCGGTGATTGCCGGGGCAGGATCCAATAGCACGTCGGAGTCGATCTCTCTGGTCAATCACGCCAAGGCGGTCGGGGCCGATGCGGCGCTGGTGGTGACGCCTTATTACAACAAGCCGACCCAGCGCGGTTTGCTGGCCCATTTCACCGCCGTTAACGATTGCGGCCTGCCGATCATCATTTACAACATCCCCGGACGCTCGATCGTTGACATGACGCCGGAGACCATGGGCGAGTTGGCCAAGCTTGAAAACATCATCGGGGTCAAGGACGCAACCGGCGACGTGGTGCGCGTCAGCCATCAGCGCGTGAGTTGCGGTGCGGATTTCATTCAGCTTTCTGGCGAGGATGCCTCGGCACTTGGCTTTAATATCCATGGCGGGGTTGGCTGCATTTCGGTGACCGCGAATGTCGCGCCCAAGCTGGTGTCCCAGTTTCAAACCGCGACGCTGAGCGGCAACTGGACCGAGGCGCTGGCGCTTCAGGACCGCCTGTTGCCGCTGCATACCGCGATTTTTGTCGAGCCGGGCTTGGTGGGGGCGAAATATGCGCTGTCGCTGTTGGGTAAATGCAGCCCCGAGGTGCGCTCGCCGCTGACAGGGTTGCTTGATGAGACCAAACGGCAGATCGAGGATGCGATGCGGGCCGTGGGCGTGCTGGGATAGCACCGTTAAACGATGGCCAAGAAACCCAAATCCAACCCCAACTTCAAGGTCGTCGCCGAGAACCGCAAGGCGCGGTATCATTTCGCGATCGAGGATGATCTGGAATGCGGGATTATGCTGGAAGGCTCCGAGGTGAAATCCTTGCGCGAGGGCCACGCCAATATCGCCGAGAGCTATGCCACTATCGCCGATGGCGAGCTGTGGCTGGTCAACAGCTATTTCCCCGCCTACCAACAGGCGAAATCTTTCCCGCATGAGGAACGACGCCGCCGCAAATTGCTGGTCTCCAAGCGTGAATTAGCCAAGCTTTGGAGCAATATTGGCCGCGAAGGCATGACGCTGATCCCCCTGCGCCTGTATTTCAACGAGAAGGGCCGCGCCAAGCTCAAGATCGGGATCGCCAAGGGTAAAAAGATGTCCGACAAGCGCGAAACCGAGAAAAAGCGCGACTGGCAGCGGCAAAAAGCGCGTCTTTTGCGGGATCGCGGCTGATGGGCGGGTTTGAAATCGCGCTGGTTCTGATCGGCATCGTATGCGGCAATCTCGGGGCCGTGCTGGTGCGCCCCCTCAACCTTGGCCTCTTTTGGAACTCGATCTGGGGCGGATTGGGCGCGGCAGCCTACATATACTGCCAAGCGTGGTTTGCGCTGCCGGTTCCCGATTTCTGGGGCTACGGTTTTCTGGCCGCAGGCGGGAGCGGCATGATCGCCATGCTGCTTGTGGGCGGGTTGGTTGCATTGCGTTTTCGCGACTAGGCGCGCTCCTGAATACCATCCACTTGGTCAAATTCCGCTCTTGTGTCAAAATTCAGACCGTGAAACATTGGCCCATGAAAAATCAAGATATCTCCCCGATGAAGACATGGCCTCAATCTGCGGCGCGACTGGTTGCGGTTGCTGCCGGGCGCGAGGCTGCCGATCTGGTGATTAAAAATTGCCAATGGGTCAATGTTCACAGCCGAGAGGTTTTGCCTGACAGCGAGATCGCCATTGCCGACGGGCGCTTTGCCTATTGCGGCCCTGACGCCAGCCATTGCATTGGCGAGACGACAGAGATCATTGACGCGGGCGGCCAGTTCGCCATTCCCGGCCTTTGCGACGCACATATGCATATCGAAAGCGGCATGCTGACGCCCGGTCAGTTCGCGCGCGCGGTGATCCCCCACGGCACCACCACCATGTTCACCGACCCCCACGAGATCGCCAATGTTCTTGGTCTGCCCGGCGTGCGCCTGATGCATGACGACGCGATGGCGCAGGCGGTGAATATCTTCACGCAGATGCCGTCTTGCGCGCCATCGGCTCCGGGATTGGAGAACACCGGCGTCGAGCTTGGCCCTGAGGATGTGGCCGAAGCGATGGCGTGGCCCGGCATTATCGGCTTGGGCGAGATGATGAACTTTCCCGGCGTGATCAATGGCGATGCCAAAATGCTGGCCGAGATCGCCGCGACGCAAAACGCAAACAAAACCGTGGGCGGCCATTATGCCAGCCCTGATCTGGGGCCGAACTTTCACGCCTATGTTGCCGGTGGTCCCGCCGATGATCACGAAGGCACTTGCGAGGCTGACGCGATTGCGCGGGTTCGCCAAGGGATGCGGGCGATGCTGCGGCTTGGCTCTGCTTGGTATGACGTCAAAAGCCAGATCACCGCGATCACCGAAAAGGGGCTTGATCCGCGTAACTTTATTCTTTGCACCGATGATTGCCACTCCGGCACCTTGATTAACGAGGGCCATATGAACCGGGTCGTGCGCCACGCGATTGAGTGCGGGTGCGAGCCGCTGATTGCCCTGCAAATGGCCACCATCAACACCGCCTGCCATTTCGGGTTGGAGCGCGAGCTTGGCTCGATCACACCGGGGCGGCGCGCGGATGTGATCCTGACCGACGACCTTGTGACCTTGCCCATCAATCGAGTGATCGCGCGCGGGCGTACCGTGGCGCAGGACGGGGTTTTGAAGGTCGAGGCCGCGCCGTTCGAGTGGCCCGATTATGCACGCCAGACGGTTAATATGGGCAAAACCCTTGGCGCTGGCAACTTTGCCATTCAGGCACCTGCGGGGGCCAATTCGGCGCGGGTCAAGGTGATTGGTGTCGTGGAAAATCAGGCTCCGACCAAGCTGCTTCATGCGGAACTAGAGGTTCGCGACGGCCTGATCGAAGGCGACGAGGTCAAAGATGTGTGCCAGATCGCACTGGTCGAGCGCCACCGCGCAACCGGCGAGGTCACCAACGCCTTCGTTTCGGGCTTTACCTATAAGGGCGATTGCGCGGTCGCCTCGACCGTGGCCCATGACAGCCACCACATGATCGTCGTCGGCACCTCGCGCCGCGATATGGCCTTGGCGGCAAACCGTCTGGGCGAGGTTGGCGGAGGCGTCACCGTGTTCAAAGATGGCCGCGAACTGGCACTGGTGCGCTTGCCCATTGCTGGCCTGATGTCGGATGCCCCAGCCGAGGAGGTCGCCGCCGATGCCGAGCGGATGGTCGCCGCGATGGCCGAATGTGGCGCGACGATCAACAATGGCTATATGCAACATTCCTTGCTGGCGCTGGTGGTGATCCCCGAAATCCGCATCTCTGATGTGGGGCTAATTGATGTAACCCGGTTTGAGAAAACCGACCTGTTTGACGAGATCTGAGCCATGCCCGAGACAGAATTCACCCTGCCCGTCGCCGTGCCTCACACCCACGCGCATAAAGAATTCACCTCGGCGGATGCGGCGCTGGAGCAGCTAAAACTGCTCTATCACGAGGCCACCGAATTTCTGCGCACCGAGTTTCAGGCCACCCTGAACGGTCGCCGCCCGACCTCGCGCTATCGCGCTTGTTACCCCGAGATCATCATCACCACCTCGTCTTTCGCCCATGTCGACAGCCGCTTGGCCTTTGGTCATGTGGCCGAACCGGGGACATATTCCACCACCATCACCAAGCCCGATTTGTTCGGCGGTTACCTCAAACAACAAATCTCGCTGTTGATGGAGAACCACCGCGTTCCCGTCACAATCGGCCCCTCCAAAACGCCGATCCCCGTGCATTTCGCGCTGCAAGACGACACGGATTTATCCGGCACCAGCAGCAACGGCTTTGATTTCCCCCTGCGCGATGTGTTTGACGTGCCTGATCTCAGCACCACCAATGACGAGATCGTTAACGGGTTTTTGGTGCCTGATTCTGATGGCGTCGGCCCACTTGCGCCGTTCACGGCACAGCGCGTCGATTACTCGCTGGCCCGACTTTCGCATTATACTGCAACAAATCCCGCGCATTTCCAAAATCATGTGCTGTTCACCAACTACAAGTTTTATATTGACGAGTTCGCGCGCTTTGCCGAGGCGGCGTTGGCGGACCCGACCTCTGGCTATTGCGAATTCGTCACCCCCGGCAATATCAGTTTTCACGCCGGCGACAAAGTCACCGAGCCCGCACTGACGCCGCAAATGCCCGCCTTCCATTTGAAGCGCGCCGATGGTGGCGGGATCACGCTGGTCAATATCGGGGTCGGGCCGTCCAACGCCAAAACCGCGACCGATCACATCGCGGTTTTGCGCCCCCATGCGTGGCTGATGCTCGGCCATTGTGCCGGTCTTCGCAACACGCAAAGCCTCGGGGATTTTGTGCTGGCCCATGCTTACCTTCGCGAGGATCATGTGCTGGATGACGACCTGCCGCTTTGGGTGCCCGTGCCTGCACTGGCCGAAATCCAGATCGCGCTGGAAGAGGCGGTGGCCGAGGTCACTCAATATTCCGGCTACGACCTCAAGCGGATCATGCGCACCGGCACCGTGGCCACGATTGACAATCGAAATTGGGAGCTGCGCGATCAGTCCGGTCCGGTGCAGCGACTGTCACAATCACGCGCCATTGCGCTGGATATGGAGAGCGCGACGATTGCCGCCAACGGCTTTCGGTTTCGCGTACCTTACGGGACACTTTTATGCGTCTCCGACAAGCCTCTGCATGGCGAGCTGAAACTGCCGGGCATGGCGACAGAGTTCTACAGCACCCAAGTTACCAAGCATTTGCAGATCGGAATTCGGGCAATGGAATCACTGCGCGACATGCCGCTGGAACGGCTGCATTCACGAAAACTGCGCAGTTTTGAGGAAACCGCCTTCCTTTAAGGGGGCATTTGGGGCGAAAATTCGGCAGAATATCGCGCAAAACGGGTGAAAGCCCTTATTTTTCGCACACAAAAGATTGAGTTACCCCGCAATATCTAGTTAAATGCGGCCAATGTACCTCTAGGGCTAACATGCACTATAGGTCTAATAACAATTACAGGATGGAACAATGAACAAACCTATGACAAAAACTCAGCTCGTTGCCGCTCTGGCAGAAGCAACAGGTAGCGACAAAGCAACAGCAAATCGCGCCTTGGAGGCCGTTACCGAGATCGTGTCAAAAGAAGTCGCCGCTGGCGGTGCCGTGACCCTTCCCGGCCTTGGCAAGTTCATGTGCCGCGACCGGCCCAAGCGCATGGTGCGCAATCCGGCCACTGGCGAGCAGTTCGAAAAAGAGGCTGACCGCGTGGTTAAGGTGACGATTGCCAAAGCGTTGAAAGACGTCATCAACTCATAATTCCGTGTTTGGTCGTTTTGGGCTTAAGGCCTGACGGCAAACCCGATTAAGGTCGCCTGACGGGCGGCCTTTTTATTTGGCGGGGAGTGCGTTTTTGGATTTTAAATCAGCGGCCATGGGCATCAGTTTCGTGTTGATGTGGAGCAGCGCCTTCAGCTCGGCGCGGATCATCGTGCAGGCGGCCCCGCCCCTGTCGACCTTGTCGCTGCGGTTTTTAATCACCGGCATTATCGCCATCGCGATCGCCAAGGCGATGGGTCAATCCATGCGTCTTACGCGCGCGCAATGGACCAGCACGGTGGTGTTTGGCATCTGTCAAAACGGGCTGTATCTGGGGCTGTTCTTTATGGCGATGCAGTGGATCGGCGCAGGGCTTGCCTCGATCATCGCCAGCACCATGCCGCTGATGGTGGCGCTGCTGAGTTGGGTTTTTCTCAAAGAACGCACGAGTGTTGTCGGCACGCTGGGCCTGCTCGCGGGTTTTGCCGGAGTGGCCCTGATCATGAGCGGTCGCTTTGACGGCAGCGGCACCGATTTGGTCGGCCTGATCATCGCCAGCATCGGCGTGTTAGCCTTGGCCGTGGCCACGCTGGTGGTGCGCGGGGCCTCGTCGGGCGGCAACATCGTCATGGTGGTCGGCCTGCAAATGCTGGTCGGTAGTGCCGTTCTGATCGGTCCGGCGCTGATGTTTGAAACCGTCAATGTGACCGTGACACCCAAGCTGTTGCTGGCGTTCATCTATACCATCCTCGTGCCGGGATTGGCGGGAACGTGGATCTGGTTCTTGCTGGTCGGTCGCATCGGCAGCACCCGCGCGGCCACCTATCATTTCCTCAACCCGTTCTTTGGCGTGGCCATCGCGGCGGCTCTGCTGGGAGAAAAGATGAGCTTGCGCGATTTCATCGGCGTGGCCATCGTCACCGTCGGGATTTTGGCAGTGCAGTTGTCAAAGCGACCGGCTAACCCTCTAACTTCAAAATCGTCTTAGTGTCTGAACCGAAACTATATGAGTAATTTCAGCAGGTTGTGATTCGATTGGATTGATTAGATTCAAAGGAGATCACCATGGCCTGGACTGAAATCAC
>JAADIJ010000045.1 GCA_013151335.1 Alphaproteobacteria bacterium
CATCCGCACCGATCAGGATTTTGGTGGTACGTTGAGGGCCATTTTCGATTGGTAATGTCGCCTGATCAAAGCCAATGGCCACACCGGTCACAGATTTACCAAACAGGATGGTGACGCCGTGGCGTTTGCACGAAGCTGCCAAAAGCTCAATTAAATCAACGCGGTGCATCAATAGATAAGGCGTATTGCCAGCCCGCGCGGCGCTCTGCATATCCAGGCGCAAAACTGGGTCGCCGCCGCGGTAATCGTGAAGTTGAACGGCTTCAAGCTCCGTCCCCGCCTTGGCGACGCGCCGCCCCAGATCGAGCGCCTCAAACACCGCCGTCGCATTGGGAGTGATTTGCAAACCGGCCCCGACCTCGGCCAATTCAGGGGCTTGATCGAGCACGGTCACGCGCGCTCCACGCCGCGCCAGCGCAATCGCCACCGTGAGGCCACCAATGCCCGCCCCTAAAACCGTGATACTTTTGCCGCCAACTGCCATAGGCAAACCTTTAACGCAAATCACCGGCGCGTTGAAACCCCGGTGATCGCCTTTATTCCGTGTTCACGCGTCTCACTTGTCGCGATGAACCTTTTCTTTACGTTCATGCTGCTCTTGCGCCTCAAGGCTGAGGGTGGCAATCGGGCGTGCGTCCAGCCGTTTCAGCGAAATCGGCTCGCCGGTTTCTTCGCAATAGCCGTAAGAGCCGTCCTCGATCCGGCGCAAGGCGGATTCGATTTTTGACACGAGCTTGCGCTGGCGATCACGGGTGCGAAGCTCCAACGCGCGATCAGTTTCTTCCGAGGCGCGGTCGGCCACATCCGGGATGTTGCGCGTCCCCGCCTGCATTCCCTCAATCGTGTCGCGATTTCCCTCAAGAATTCCGGTTTTCCATTCAGTCAGCTTGGTGCGAAAATACTCAAGCTGGCGCGGGTTCATGAAAGGCTCTTCATCCCTTGGAATGTATCCAGCCTCAAGAACGGTTTGCGCCTTCATTCTATCCTCCCCAAGATATAGGTAACGCCGACTCACCTGCGATTTTTTGAAAATTGGCGGAGCCGCTGCGGTTCGATTACAGCAAACCGGCCCCCTTTGTCACCCCGTGAAATGCGCATCTTGAAGCTTCGTGAACGCGTGTTAAAGTCGCCACAGGTTCAAACTCACAAAAATCGCCAGAGGCTTCTAAGCATTATGAAATTTACCGGTACTGAAAGTTATGTGGCGACAGGTGATCTGACTGTTGCCGTTAACGCATCAATCGCTCTTGAACGCCCGTTATTGGTGAAAGGCGAGCCGGGAACCGGCAAGACAGAGCTGGCGCGGCAAGTGGCGCAAAGCCTCGATCTGCCGATGATCGAATGGAACATCAAATCCACCACCAAAGCCCAACAAGGCCTCTATGAATATGATGCGGTTTCACGGCTTCGCGACAGCCAGCTTGGCGAAGAAAAGGTTCATGACGTGGGCAATTACATTAAAAAGGGCAAACTGTGGGAGGCATTTGACGCGGATCAGAAACTCGTGCTGCTGATTGACGAGATCGACAAGGCGGATATCGAGTTTCCCAATGATTTGTTGCAGGAACTCGACCGGATGGAGTTTTACGTCTACGAAACCGGCAAAACCGTCCGCGCGCGCCACCGCCCGATTGTGATCATCACCTCAAACAACGAAAAAGAGCTGCCGGATGCGTTCTTGCGCCGCTGTTTTTTCCACTACATCCGCTTTCCCGACGAGAAAACCTTGCGCAAAATTGTCGACGTGCATCACCCCGGCCTGAAACCGGCATTGGTGACCGAGGCACTAACGCAATTCTTCGCCATTCGCGAAACACCGGGGTTAAAGAAAAAACCGTCAACCTCCGAGGTTCTCGATTGGTTGAAACTTTTATTGGTCGAAGATTTGTCGCCGGAGGATTTAAGGCGGGATGGCAAGGACGCGCTGCCAAAGCTCCATGGTGCCTTGCTGAAAAACGAACAAGACGTACACATGTTTGAACGGCTGGCATTTTTGGCCCGAGGCCAACGATGAGCGGCCTTATCATTCGCGAAATCCGGCCCGAGGACGAAAACGATTGGCGACGTCTCTGGACGGAATATTTGGTTTTTTATGAAAGCTCCGTTTCTGAAGAGGTCTACAAAACCTCTTTCGCCCGTCTGCTGAGTTCTGCAGACGATGACTTTCGCGGGTTTATCGCCGAACTTGATGGTCGCCCCTGTGGTTTGGTTCATTATCTCTTTCACCGCCACATGTGGAAGGTCGAGAAAACCTGCTATTTGCAGGATTTATACGCAGAACCTGCCGCGCGCGGGCATGGTGTCGGGCGCGCCCTGATCGAGGCGGTCTATGCGGCGGCCGATCAGGCCGAAGCCCCGGCGGTTTATTGGTTGACGCAGGACTTCAACCACACAGCAAGGCAGCTTTATGACCGGATTGGCAAACTCTCGCCATTTATCAAGTATATTAGGTCTTAAATGATCAAACGTTTTCTTCCTCTTGCATTTTTGGCGCTAAGCGCCTGCGCGGCCTCTCCATTGACCGAGTTTCCGTCACGTGCCGTTGCGCCAGAGTTGAACCTGCCCCCAACTAAATCCTTCGCCAAGGCACCAAAACCGGCCAAGATACTCGAAGCGAACGCCGATCTCACCCGAGATTTTCTTGAGCTGTCATTCGAGATGGAGAGCGGCAAACCCATCAACATCTTCTCAAGATTTGAGCAGCCCATCACGCTGGCATTTGCCACACAGCCATCGCCGCTTTTCCAAGCGGATCTATCGCTGCTGCTGAGCCGGTTTCGTAATGAAGCTGGCCTGAACATCCGCCAAACTAAAACCGGTCAAGACGCCAATATTGTCATTCAAACCCTTCCCAGACGCGTTTTGCGCAAAACCGTGCCGCAAGCCGCATGTTTCGTTGTGCCACGGGTCAAAAACTGGGCCGAGTTTCGCCAGAACCGCCGCACGGGCAAACTTGACTGGTCAACGTTAAAAATCCGTGAACGCGCAACAGTTTTTATTCCCGATGACATCGCTCCGCAGGAGGCACGCGATTGTTTGCACGAGGAAATAGCGCAGTCGCTCGGCCCATTGAACGACGTTTATCGCCTGCCAAAAACGATTTTTAATGACGACAATCTCGTCTCGGTTCTCGGCAGTTTCGACATGTTAATGTTGAAGATTTACTATAGTGGCGAGCTGAAAAGCGGCATGAGTCGCGCTCAGGTGGCCAGCCTTTTGCCCCCCATTTTGAAGCGACTGCATCCAGAGGGCGAAACCCTTGCGCGCGACGGGGAAAAACCCACCCCGAGGAGCTGGATTGACGCCATTATCATCGCAACCGGCCCCGGCACCTCCAAGGCTCGTCGCTTGAGTAATGCCGCCAAGGCGGTCGCAATTGCGCGCAACAAAAACTGGCAGGATAACCGTCTCGGTTTCAGCCTGTTCGCGCAGGGCCGACTTGCGCTTGGGCTTGAGCCTGATCTCGCGGTCGAAAGCTTCGCGCGCGCCTACACCACCTATGCCAGCCTTTACGGGACCGACGATATTCATACCGCCCAAGTGGCGCTGCAACTGGCGGCATTCGCGCTCTCGTCCGGTGATTCGCAGTCTGCACTCAAACTGATTAACCAAAGCTTACCGGCAGCGCAGCGCAGCCAAAATGCCAGCCTTTTGGCCACTCTTTTGATGATCAAGGCCGAAGCGCTGGATTTCGAGGGTCGGCGCGCTGAGGCGGCAACGGTTCGTATGGACAGCCTCGGCTGGGCACGATATGGCTTTGGAACCACCAATAAAATCCGCGCACGTTTGCGCGAAATCGCGGCGCTTCGAGCTGCCGACAAAAAACCGGAGGCCTAATGGTAAGTCTGATCGCGTTTGTCATAGGACTCGTCTATGGTGGCTGGCGCGCGAAAAGGCGCGGCGGAAATTGGATGGATATGGTCCAATACGCATTGGTATTCGGCCTTATAGCGTTGGTAATCTCGCTGATATTTGTGGCTTTTGCTGGACGTCAGGGTTGGATCTGAGCCGGTGTTTTTACCGCTATTCACCAACCTGAGAGACGCGAAATTACCCGTTAGCTTGCGCGAATATTTGGATTTTCTGGCAGCAGTCAAAACCGGAATTATCCTCTATGATGTTGAGGGGTTTTACTACCTCGCTCGCGCAGCGTTGATCAAAGATGAACGAAACCTTGATAAGTTTGATCAAGTTTTTTCGGCGACCTTTAAGGGTTTGGAAACCATTTCGCTTCAGGATGTGATCAATGCGGTCGATATCCCCGAAGGTTGGCTGCAAAAAATGGCCGAAAAACACCTGTCGCCCGCTGAAATGGCCGAGATTGAGGCGTTGGGTGGCTTTGACAAACTGATGGAGACGTTGAAGCAACGCCTCGCGGAACAAGAGGGTCGTCATCAGGGCGGCAGTAAATGGATAGGAACGGCTGGAACTTCACCGTTCGGCGCCTTTGGCTATAACCCCGAGGGGGTGCGCATTGGTCAGGATAAGTCGCGTCACCAGCGCGCGGTGAAAGTATGGGATAAGCGTGAATTCAAGAACCTCGACGACAGCGTCGAGCTTGGCACGCGCAACATAAAGCTGGCCATGAAGCGTCTGCGGGTTTGGGCGCGTTCTGGCGCGGATGACGAGCTTGACCTCAATGGCACCATACGCGCGACCGCTGAAAATGGCTATCTGGATATCCAGACCCGACCAGAGCGTCACAATGCGGTTAAAGTCTTGCTGTTTTTAGATGTCGGCGGCTCGATGGATCCGTATATCCGACTGGTTGAGGAGCTTTTTTCCGCCGCAAAGGGCGAGTTCAAGCATCTGGAATATTTCTACTTTCACAACTGCCTTTACGAGGGGGTGTGGCGCGATAATGCGCGCCGCTGGACCGAGCAGACCCCAACTTGGGACATTTTGCACAAATATGGAGCGGATTATAAATGCATTTTCGTTGGCGATGCCTCTATGTCCCCCTATGAAATCGCCTATCCCGGCGGAGCCAATGAGCATTGGAATGCCGAGGCGGGTCAAGTTTGGCTCGATCGCGCCCTCAACACTTGGAAAAATAATATCTGGATCAACCCGTTGGCGGAAAAACATTGGAAATACACCCACTCGATCCAGATGATTCGCGAAATTTTTGGCTCGCGCATGTTTCCTATGACCCTGAAAGGCATCGAACTCGGCATGAAAGATCTGGTGCGATAATGCGCGATTCTGTTACAACGCTGAAAGTATAGCGAATATGACGCGCCCGTTTGCCAAATTCCGACTGATCCCCATATATAGACAATGCTGAAATTCACCCCCATCCTGCTAGCAATCATTTGGGCCTATGTAATGGTCAGGTTTTCCACTTGGCGAACCGCGCGCGAGCTTGACGCCAAATCGAACCCATTATGCGACCCAAAACTCGAGGCGTTGACCTCGCGCTTGGCGCAGGCGCTGGAGGTTCCTAAAATCAAGGTTAACATTTATGAAGTGGCGCCGGTAAACGGCTTGGCCGCGCCCGACGGCCGGATTTTCATCACCCGTGGTTTTTTTGACAAATACCTCAAAGGCGACGTCACCGGCGAGGAGCTGACCAGCGTCATCGCGCACGAACTTGGGCACGTTGCACTTGGACACTCACGGCGGCGGATGATCGATTTCTCTGGCCAAAATGCCATCCGAACGGCACTTGGCATGGTCTTGGGAAGAGTGTTGCCGGGGGTCGGATATTACCTCGCCAACCTGTTAACCACGATGTTGGCGGCCAGACTGTCACGACAGGACGAATACGAGGCCGATGCTTATGCCAGCGCTCTGCTGGTCAAATCAGGGATTGGACTTGCGGCGCAAAAATCTCTGTTTGTGAAGCTTGACGCGCTGACAAAGGGCGGCGGCGGTCAGATGGCCTGGTTGCTGAGCCACCCCAAGACCCACGAGAGGATCAAAGCGATCGAAGCCCGAGAGGTCGCGTGGGGTCAGCATTAATCGAGTCGAAAAAACAATGACTTAAGGTACGTTGATTCAGCAAGTGCGGTATGCGCGGGATGATCGGGGCCCGCTTCGCCGGTGTGAAGGAGAGCCGCAAATCGACCGGCTTTACCGATGCCGCGCAAGCACGCATCGCGAAACCGGGCAAGATCGGCGGCGTGCGAACAAGAGCACAAAACCAGATACCCACCGGGCGAAACCAGCGCCGCCCCAGCGCGCGCAACCCGCGAATAAGCCCGCAATCCAGCCTCGAGCGCCTGACGATTGGGCGCAAACGCTGGTGGGTCACAAACGACCAGATCAAACTTTCGCCCCTCGCTGGCAAGATCGGCCATGACGTTAAAGGCATCACCCTTTACTGTGGAAAATTGCGCGGAAAACCCGGATTTTTCGGCCCCGAGAGCAGCAAGCGCCAAAGCGGGGGCCGACCCATCAACACACAGTGCCGACTTCGCGCCCGCCGCCAGCGCGGACAAGGCAAATCCGCCAACATGGGAAAACACATCCAGAACCTCAAGACCTTGCACCAAACGAGAGGCAAAGGCATGATTTTCGCGTTGGTCATAAAATATTCCGGTTTTTTGGCCGCCTAAAAGATCGGCGAGATACACCGCTCCGTTCATCTTAACCGGTACCGGCTTGTCGATCTTGCCGGTCAAAATAACCGTTTCCTCGACCAACCCCTCCAGTTGCCGCGCCCTACCCATGCCGTTTTTCAGCACAGATTTCACGCCTGTAACCGCAACCAGCGCAGCTACCAGATCATCAAGCATCGTTTCCGCCCAAGCCGCATTTGGCTGCAACACCGCCACATCGCCAAAACGGTCGATGATCACACCCGGCAACCCGTCGGCCTCGGCGTGGATCAGACGATAAAACGGCGCGTAATAAAGGGTTTCGCGTAAAGTCAAAGCATGTCGCAACCGCCGTTCCAGCCACGCGCGATCAATCGGTTTGGCGACGTCACGCTCCATCATCCGGCAGATGATTTTGCTCTCGGCATTGAATGCGCACAACCCGAGGGGTTGGCGATCCGCCGTTTGCAGCTCGACAATCGTGCCGGCCTCGATGTTGCGGGTACGACGATCAAGTACGAGTTCGTCGGCGAAAACCCACGGAAATCCGAAGCGGATTTTCTGCGGAGATTTGTTTGGTCGCAATCGGACCACAGGAAAGGAGGAAGGGTGTGTCATCCCCTCCTCCTATCGGTTTATGCGCCAGCGTCAATGCCCCCAAAGACGTCCTGTTCGTATTTGCCCCTCGCGCGCCCTTTACCCGCGCTTGCGCATTTTGGTATCGGCCCTTCGTGTTACCCCGAAGTTAAGCCCCCAGATATTGCCGCATCACCGATGCGATCTCGCGACTTATGCGAACCTTTTGCGTGTCCCCGCGCATCTCTGCATCTATCGCTTTTTGACCCCCAAATGCCTTTAGTTTAATCTCGATCGGCACAGGATCGACCAGCACCATATTGGTCGCAACATCGCGAATGGGTACGTCGAAAAATATCGCATGCGTACCACCTACGGTTGCGTGCGCCTTTTGGCTCAGCGCATGAAATCGCTTGACATTGATGTCGAGATAGATGGCTTGCGTCCCTAGAAGGCCGCTTGCGAGGCTGCGAGGTCAATGATATCCTCGATTTGAACACGGCGATCACCGTAAGGATCGCCGCGCCAGACAATATCCGCGTTGGGAATGAGGCGGTTTGCCTCGGAAACTGACAAGCTATCGGCGACATTTACGCGCACATCCTGCACATGCCATTTCAGACTGCGAGAGCTTTTAACCAAGGTCGAACTGCTTTGGGCGAGAGATGGCAGCTGCTCCAGAGGCAGGCTGCGCGTGGTGACCACGGTGCTGCATCCCGCAAAAAGCGCTATGGTGGCAAATGCCAAACTTTGTTTTCCGCCAAACATCTTTTGCTCCTTAAGAAGAGAGAGCCTTCTTGGTGTTTCGAGCGAGGTTAATGAAAGGTGAAAACGGCAAAAATGCGCCAATGACGGAACAATTGTGTGATTTCCGCTAATTTAGAAACAGTAGATCGGCATGGTGAGTACCAAAGGTGAATCTTCAACATCTTGAAATAGTTATAAAAATCTCGGAAGACTGCCATGTTCGGCGGCGTTCTTGAGCCAGTCAAACAAATGCGCCCCGACGGAGCGAAAGCAAATGACGCTCAGAGTTTCCTCGTCGCTCAGCCAAAAAGCGGCCGCAATCTGGCCGATGCGTGAACGCCTGATTTCACCGAGCTTAAAGCTCCGCCGCGACAAATCAACCGGCGCGCCTTTGGCAATGACCTCGCGCACGCCAGCGCCGGACAGCGTAAACATCGCGCGCGCATCCGAGACATTTATCGCCAAAAAATGTGCTCCCGCCAGAGCCGCATCAAGCTTGGCCACAAGCGCGTCTGCGTGCTGATACTCGCATAACAACAATAGCTCGTCGGGCGACATCCACGCAACTGCACCCTGTTTGCCCTCCTTAATCGCGCGCGTTTCAGGAAGGGCAAGACCGACCACCGATTTAACCGCAGCGGCCAGCTTTTCGTCCGACAAATCGCCACGCAGAGTGATCATTCCGCGCAAACCCGCCTCTGTGATCGTGACCTCGCCTTGATAGGTTGCACCACCCAAGACTGAAACCGCTTTAGACATTTTGCCGCTCTCCTTCCTTGTCAAGAAACACCGGATCAACCACCGTGGCGCTGATGACCTGCCCCTCCCCTACGGGAAATTTCAGGGTTTCGCCCATGCGCTGGCTGCCGCCTTTGATTAGCGCCATGGCAATGGAGTGGCCAAGCGTGGGCGAATAATAGGTGGAGGTGACGTGGCCGATGATATTTTCCATCCCGTTGGCCCGCTTTTCACCCTCAACCGCATGGGCCGCGTCGGGCAGTACGGTTTGTGAATCTTCAGTCAGCAGGCCAACCAGTTGTTTTCGGTTTGGGTCGGTCATATGGCTGCGCTGCTGCGCGCGTTTGCCAAGAAAATCGGTTTTCTTTTTGGAGATCGCCCAGCCAAGATTGAGATCTTGCGGAATAACCGTGCCGTCGGTTTCGTCGCCGATCATGATAAAGCCCTTTTCGGCGCGCATCACGTGCAAGGCCTCGGTGCCATAAGGCGCGATCCCGAAGGCCTCGCCCGCCGCAAGAGCCGTGTCCCAAAATGCCTGACCTTGCGACGCCGGAACCGCGATTTCGTAAGACAGTTCGCCCGAAAACGAGATGCGATAAGCGCGCGCGGGAATGCCTGCGATCTCGCCGTCAACAAAGCCCATGAAGGGCAGGTTTTCGCGGCTGACATCCATGCCACCCATAGCTTGAAGCACCTGACGCGCCTTGGGGCCGACGAGGCCGATCTGGGCATATTGCTCGGTCAGATTGGCAGTATAAACCTTCCAATCCCACCATTCGGTTTGCAACCACTCCTCCATCCAGGCGTGAATTCGATCCGACCCACCAGATGTTGTGTGACACAGGAACGTATCTTCGGACAGGCGCGCGACCACGCCGTCATCGGTGAGGAACCCATTTTCGGTGCACATCAGGCCATAACGGCAACGCCCGACCTTCAGGCTCGACATCATGTTGGTGTAAAGCATGTCCAGAAACTTGCCGGCATCCGGGCCTTTTACGAGGATTTTTCCCAGTGTGCTGGCGTCAAGCAAACCAACATTTTGCCGCGTGTTAAGGATTTCGCGGGTAACGGCATCGGCGACGGTCTCATTGGTTTTCTGAAAACAATAGGGCCTGCGCCAATCGGCGACCGGCTCCCAAAAGCCGCCATGTGCGTCAATCCAGTTGTGAATCGGCGAGCGGCGCACCGGCTTGAACAGATCACCTCGCGCATCACCGGCAATCGCGCCAAAGCTGATCGGGTGATAAGGTGGGCGAAATGTGGTGGTGCCAACGCTCGGAATTTCCGCGTTCAGGCTGTCAGCAAGCACGGCTAGTCCGTTGATATTACTCAACTTACCTTGATCCGAGGCCATGCCAAGCGTGGTGTAGCGTTTGGTATGTTCAACGCTTTCATAGCCCTCTTGCGCAGCCAATTGTACGTCCGACACTTTGACATCGTTTTGATAATCAAGCCAGGTTTTCATCCGTAATTTCCGGCTCGCCCCTTGAGGCATTAACCAAACCGGCAACAATGGCTGCTCGAGCTCAGAGTGGGCTTTGGCGGTTGATTTAAGCGCGCTCACCCGTGCGCCAACCTCTTTGGCTGCGCGTTTTCCGGCTGCAAAAGCGTCGTTCAGAGCCGATGTCGCGTCCAAAAAACCGTTGGCGGTTCCTGCCGCCAGCACAAAGCCCGCACCATCCGCGCCAAGTGGCGGGCGTTTGGGATCAGGGCGGAACATGGCTTGATCGGCGTCCCAATCGAGCTTGCCGCCGCAATGGGACCACAGGTGCACGACCGGCGACCAACCGCCGGACATGGCGACGGCATCGCAGGGGATTTCTTCAAGCGGGGTACCTTCTCCGGCCTGCATGCACAGGGTTACGCCCTCGACTTTTTTGCCGCCAAGCACGCGACCGACCGCCTTGGCGCACTCAACGCGAATGCCCAGATCGCGGGCTTTTTGCGGTAACTCGCCGCTCGCCTCTGGTCGTGCGTCAATGATCAGAGGCACGCTCAAACCCGCCTCGACCAAGGCGATGGCGGTGCGGTAAGCGTCGTCATTATTGGTCACGACCACGGTGCGGTCGCCTGCGCTAACGCCGAAGTTTTTGACGTAATCGCGCATGGCACCGGCCAGCATAACGCCGGGTATGTCATTGCCCGCAAAGGATAAAGGCCGCTCAATCGCGCCGGTCGCGATCACGATACGCTTGGTGCGAATGCGCCACAAACGATGGCGCGGACCGGGCAAATCCGGCGCGTGATCGCTTAAACGCTCATAGCCAAGCGCGTAGCCGTGATCATAAACGCCCGCGCCCATCATGCGGTTGCGGGTCTGGACATTGTCCATTGTCGCCAACTCGGCCAACGTCTGCGCGACCCACTCCGAGGCGGCTTTGCCATCGATTTCAACCCCGTCAACAATCGCGCGGCCGCCAAAATGGGCGGTTTGCTCGACCAGCAAGACCGTGGCCCCGGCGCGCCCGGCCTGAAGGGCCGCCTCAAGACCGGCAATGCCGCCACCAACCACCAGCAAGTCAACATGGGCGTAGAAATATTCATAGCGGTCCGCGTCGGGCATTTCGGGCGCGCGGCCAAGACCGGCAGCGCCGCGAATGATCGGCTCAAACAGGTGCTTCCACGCAGCGCGCGGATACATGAAAGTCTTGTAGTAAAACCCTGCGGGAAAAAACCGCGACATCATTTTATTGACCGCGCCCACGTCAAATTCAAGGCTCGGCCAGTGGTTTTGGCTCGTGGCCGTTAACCCCTCAAACAGCTCGGTCGTGGTGACGCGCTGGTTTGGTTCAAACCGCCCGCCTTTACCAAGGCCAACAAGAGCGTTTGGCTCTTCGGGGCCCGCCGCCATGATGCCGCGCGGGCGGTGATATTTGAACGAGCGCCCGACCAGTGTTTGCCCATTGGCGAGCAAAGCCGAGGCCAGAGTATCGCCCCAAAACCCCTTCATGGGCTTGCCGTTGAAAGTAAAGCTCAGAGGCTTGGTGCGGTCGATCAGGTTGCCGGAATTGGCCAAACGTGTGCTCATGTTCAAAAGCCCTCCCAGTCGGGGCGTTTCTTTTTAATCTTGTTAATCAGTGTCTTAGGGGGGGATACCGTCTGCGCCGAATAGGTGCCGAACACCTCCAGCGTCATGGTATCGCGCGCGGCGTGAAACCACTTGCCGCAGCCAAAACTGTGGCGCCAACGCTCAAAATGCACCCCGCGCGGGTTTTTCTTGTGAAACAGATAGGCCTCGAACGCATCGTCTGACGCTTCGGCCCCGTGACGGGTGATATGCGCCTCGCCGCCGGGGGCGAGGTCGGTTTCGTCGGCGTCAATGCCACAATAGGGGCAGTGCAAAATCAACATGGCGTGGCCTTTCTGTTAACGTCGTGATCGGCTCATTGGTTCAGCCATTTCTGACAATCGAGCAGGCCTTGCTGCACGTTGCCTTTCTCTGCGAGATCAATGCGAAAACTGTCGTCGAGGCCCACCAGTTCGACATTCACGCTCGAGCTGATTTTGACCTCGTGAAACAGCGCCGGGATGCTGGAGCCAATGCCAAGGCGCGCCTGCAAGGTCTTGTCGCGCAAGGTAAGTTTCAGCGCGACGCTTTTGCCATCTGGAAACCGAAACCGGATCTTCTGCATGCTGCCATCGGTGGTCACGTCGGGGTGGCTGACCAGCAAAAACAGGCTCTTTTTTGGCCGCCAGTAGAGCGCGAGACCGACAGGTTTATCGCTGGCGGATTGAAGATTGGTTTGCGCCGTACAGGAGCGGTCGGCGATTTTGCCGCGAAGCTGGAATGCGCCGCGATTGTCAAACATGGTCGCCTCCTTGGCGGAGATGTGCAGAGGGGCCACAACAGACAGGGCCAAAATGGCTGGTGCAAGCATCAGGCGTTTGAGCTTCAGCATGGGATTTCCTTTGTCGCAACCAGTGCCGCGAGCGAAAGTCCGGCCCGCGCTGGTAAGTTGGAATGGTAAAATGCTCTGCTCAATGCGCCACCCCCGCCGCCACGCTTTCGTCGATAAACCGCCCCTCGCGGAAACGCTCCAGACCAAAGCCCGCCGCGAACTCGTCGGGCTCGCCCTTGGCCATGGTCGCGGCCATCGACCAGCCAGAGCCGGGAATGGCTTTGAACCCACCCGTGCCCCAGCCGCAATCGATAAAGCAATTGCCGAGCGGGGTTTTGCCGATGATCGGCGAGCGATCCCCTGTCATGTCGACGATCCCGCCCCATTGGCGCAGCATCTTGAGGCGGCTGATCATGGGGAAGGTCTCGATCAGGGCGCGAACGGTCTCTTCAACATGATGAAAACTGCCGCGTTGGGTGTAGTTGTTAAAGCCGTCGGCCCCACCGCCGATCACCATTTCGCCCTTGTCAGACTGGCTCATATAGCCGTGAACCGTGTTGGCCATCACCACCACATCCATGCAAGGTTTGATCGGCTCAGAGACCAGCGCCTGCAATGCAACACTCTCGATCGGCAGCCTGAAACCGGCCATTTCAGCCAGATGACCGGAGTGGCCAGCGACAATCAGGCCGAGCTTATCGCAAGAGATCGCACCTTTCGTGGTCTCAACCCCGGTGACTTTTCCCGCCGTTTGATTGATGCCGGTAACCTCGCATTTCTGCAAAATATCCATGCCCATATCGCTGCACGCCCGCGCGTAACCCCACGCAATCGCGTCATGGCGCGCAGTGCCGCCACGAGGCTGCCAAAGTGCGCCAAGAACCGGAAAGCGCGGACCACGAAGCTCGATGATCGGCAGCAGTTTCTTGACCTCAGTGGGCGAGATAAACCGGGTCTCAACCCCTTGCAAACGATTGGCATGTTCCGTGCGTTTATAGCCGCGAACCTCGTGCTCGGTTTGCGCCAGCATCATCACCCCGCGTGGGCTGAACATGATGTTATAGTTCAAGTCTTGGGACAGGGTTTCATAAAGCGAGCGGGATTTCTCGTAAATTGCCGCGCTCTCGTCTTGTAAATAATTAGAGCGGATAATGCTCGTGTTACGCCCGGTATTGCCGCCACCAAGCCAACCTTTCTCGATGATCGCCACATTGGTGATGCCGTGATTTTTGCCGAGATAATAGGCCGTCGCCAAACCATGCCCTCCGGCCCCGACGATGACCACATCATAGTGTTTTTTCGGCTCGGGGGCCCGCCCTGCCCGCCCCCATCCGGTATGGAATCGCATGGCCTCGCGAGCGATGGCAAAGGCTGAATAGCGTCTCATATTGGCAACTCCCCCCAAACAACGGTAGTTAATACCGGCGAAATCTGGCCTATCGCCTGGCGCGATTTCGCTGCAAGTTAACTCTACTTGCGCCGATCGGGTCAACTCGCCAATGCTCAAGGCGTCATAATACGGGGATTTAGCGACATTCCTTCACGTTGTTGCCCAAACTCGCCCCAACCTGAGGCCTTTGGTCCAGCGCGCCACGGCCTGCGCTGATTTGCGGCAAGATGCACCTTTCGCGCCTCTAACTAATTGGCTAAAACTTTCCCGAAGTTAGCCGTCGTAGGTATCAGCCTATGCTCGGCCTTACCCGGTCTTACCCGCCCTTAAAGGAGCCGAAATGGAATTTTGGATCATCGTCGCGCTGACCAGCGTCATCGTCACTCTGGCCGTCGCATGGCCTTTGCTGAGAGCGCCCAAAAAATCGACAGAACTGACCGATGACTATGATATGCGCGTTTACCGAGATCAGTTGAGCGAAGTTGATCACGATCTAGCGCGCGGCGTGTTATCCGAAGAAGAAGCCAAGCAGGTTCGAACCGAAGTTTCCCGTCGAGTACTGGCTGCCGATGCCTCCGCGAGCACGAGCGCGGCTGAAATCCGCATCGACAGTTCGCGCAAGACCAATTTGACAGCACTTGCGGTGATGGCAGTCTTTCTACTTGGCGGTGCCAGCGGAACTTATTACCTGATCGGTAGCGCCGGTACTGCGGATCAACCGTTGGCTCAGCGACTATCGGCATTACAGACCGCGCGCGACAATCGCCTCTCGCAAAAAGAGGTCGAAACGCGGGTTGGCAATATCACCGAGATGGAAGACAAGGCCACCGACGACTATAAAAAGCTCGTGGCCAAGCTGCGCGAGGCGGTTAAACAGCGCCCCGATGATTTACGCGGCCTTAACTTTCTGGTCCAGAACGAGGCCCGCCTTGGGCGGTTTGCGGCAGCTCACCAAGCAAAATCGCGCGCGATTACGATATCGGGCAGCAAAGCGACCGGGACTGATTACACCGATCTCGCCGAGCTGATGATCATCGCTGCCGGAGGCTATGTCTCGCCCGAAGCCGAGGCAGCGCTGGCACAAGCGTTCGCCAAGGACCCAGAGGATCCGCGCGCACGCTACTATTCCGGACTGGATCTGGCCCAGAACGGGCGCGCCGATATCGCCTATAAGGTTTGGATTAATTTGCTCGATGAAGGGCCGGAAGACGCGCCCTGGATCGCGCCAATCCGTGGCCAGATCGCGGATGTTGCCCTCATGGCCGGTATTCGGCTGGCCCCCCCTCCCCCTCTGGCCGGGCCGACCGCCGATCAGATCAAAAACGCCGCTAATATGAGCGAGAAAGATCGCCGAAAACTGA
Organism: Alphaproteobacteria bacterium; assembly: GCA_013151335.1. GTDB lineage: Bacteria > Pseudomonadota > Alphaproteobacteria > Rhodobacterales > Rhodobacteraceae > UBA5972. Next base: position 15,197 of record JAADIJ010000045.1, read on the forward strand.
TCAATGGCATGGTGCGCCAGTTATCCGAGCGTCTGGCCTCGGGCGGTGGCACGGCGGATGAATGGGCGCGCTTGATCCGTGCTTATGGCGTTCTCGGCGAAACCGAAAAGGCCAAGAAAATCTGGGGTGAAGCCAAGCTGAAATTCGCCTCCAACGCCAAAGGGCTGGGCCTGATCAAAGAAGCCGCGACCAGCGCCGGGGTTGCCGATTGAACTCAATCTTTGAGGATATTGCCGAGTTTGCACCGCATATCACACCGGGACGCGCGCTGGCTGGGCTTGACCTTGGCACAAAAACCATCGGCGTCGCGGTATCCGATCTGCTGTGGTCGGTGGCAACCCCGCTCAAGACCGTTCGGCGGCGCAAATTCACCCTTGATGCCGCCGAGCTGATCGCGATTTTCGATCAGCGCGCGATTGGCGGCATAATTCTCGGCCTGCCCAAAAATATGGACGCAACCGAGGGGCCGCGCTGTCAATCCACCCGCGCATTCGCGCGAAACCTGTCACGCCTGACCCCCCTGCCAATCACATTTTGGGACGAGCGCCTGTCCACAGTCGCTGCCGAACGCGCCTTGCTGGAGGCCGATACATCGCGAAAACGCCGCGCCGAAGTCATTGATCACGTCGCCGCTGGCTATATTCTGCAAGGGGCGCTGGACCGTCTGGCGCATTTGCAAAACGAGGCCGCAACGTGAGCGACGACATCTGGCAGCGCGACGAAATCGAAAGCCCGTGCCAGAAAATCTGCCTCGTTCACGAGGCCTCGGGCCTGTGCATCGGTTGTTTACGCACCCGCGCAGAGATCGCCGGTTGGTCGCACATGACCTCGCCGGAGCGTCAAGCCATCATGGCGGATCTACCTGCCCGAACCAAAAAACTGCGCGGAAAACGCCGTGGAGGTCGCGCAGGTCGCGTGTAAGTTTTTTGTTGATCCAGCGCGTGACAGAGCGCTTGAGGAGGTCTAACCTTAAATCAGGGGGAGATTATGCGGGCTGTTTTGGGCGGAGTTGTGCTGGTGTTGCTGTTTGTGCTCGTGCGCAGCAGCAAGATTTTTGACGGCAGCTTGGTCGGGATCAGCCCGATCGTTTTCGGTTACGGCGCGTTATTTGCCGCCGGGATTGTCACCTCCGAATTATTCCGTCCCTTGCTCGCAGCCCTCGCACCCTCATCGCGATTCGTGATGGTGGCGCTGATGGCCGGGCTGGTCTGGTTCGCCATTGAGCAGGCGCGCTTGGCCGGAACCATTCCCGATGCGGTCCTTGGTCTGAACCGACCCTCCGCCTCGGCGGGTGGAAGCCAGCCGCCGCCGAGCACCCGGATTCCGGTCGCTTGGGACGGAGTTTATCGCGCGGTCGCGCAGGTCAATAAAACCAGCCTTGGCGTGGTCATCGACACGGCAACCCCGCTGGTGATCTTGCAATATGAAGAGGCCGAGCGTCTGGGATTTGAGCCCCAGAAACAAGAGTTCACCACCCGCCTGACGGTGTCTGACCGCAAGATCAACGCCGCCCTTTACTTGCTATCGTCGGTCCGACTTGACGGGATCGAACTGTTCGGCGTGAAAGGGGCCATCGCCCAAAAAGGCGCGTTGCAAACCAGCCTGATCGGCCTCTCGTTCCTCAACCGCCTCTCGGCATTTGGCCTCGCAAATGGTCAGATGGTTTTGCGCCAATAGGATTATTTTGTCTGATTTCGGCGCGATCTAAGCCAGCAATGCTTTGCGCAACATGTTGAGCGCCATCACCATAATGAAAAACGCAAACACCCGCTTCAGGGGTTTCGGATTCATGGAATGGGCCAGTTTCACGCCAATCGGCGCGGTCAGCAACGTCATCGAAATCACGGTGATAAACGCCGCGATATTGACCTGCCCGACCATAAATGGCGGTCGGCCCTCAACAGGTGTACCCGTCAGCAAAAACCCGATCACGGAGGGGGCGGCGATGATCACTCCGAACCCAGCCGAGGTCGCAACCGCGCGGTGAATTGGCACGGAATAAAGGCTCATCAACGGCACCCCGAACGAACCGCCCCCGATCCCCATAAGCACCGACAAAAACCCGATTGTCGGCGAGACCACGCCGCGTGCAATCCCGGCAGGCATGGCCAATCCCAACCGCCACTCAGGCCGCCCGAATGCTAGATAAAGCCCTATTATCAAACCGATAACCCCGAACACCATCATCAGAAACTCGGACCTTAAGCCTTTGGTCGCCAGCATTCCGGCCACCGCCCCAAGCCCAATACCGACCGACCAGCGCTTTAATATCTCCCAGTCCACCGCGCCCTTTTTGTGATGGCTCAGTACCGAACGGATCGAGGTAAATACGATGGTCGCGAGCGATGTCGCCAAGCTGATTTGCATCAGGTTTGGACTGTTATAGCCAAGGCCGGACAGGGCAAAATAAAAGGCCGGAACTAGGATAATACCGCCGCCGACACCCAGAAGTCCCGCGACCACTCCGGCAAAGGCTCCGATCGCCAGAAGCAGCAGCAACATGGGCAAAATACTCGCAAATTCAGGCATTGGACGCTCCTTTAACCTGCGCCATTGGTCATAATTGCGGCGCACTCTGCAAGCCCTGATCGGGCGAAACCGCCGCTAATGCCTCTAAAATCAAGGCAGGCCCCGCGCCGTCAAGATGCGCACCCTCTGACAATATTCGCCGCCATTTGCGCGCGCCCACACGACCGGCAAACAGGCCGAGCATGTGACGGCTAATCTGATTGAGGCGACCGCCCGCGTTCAGATGCGCGTCGATATAGGGTAGCATATCAATCACCGCTTGCTGCGCAGATATCTGCCGCTTAACGCCAAAAATCCGCCTGTCCGCCTCCAGCAATATCGCCGGATCATGATAAGCGGCGCGCCCGATCATGACCCCGTCAAGGCCCTGATCCAGAAATCCCAACGCTTGATCAAGCGACGTAATCCCGCCATTTATCACAACCTCAAGGGCCGGAAACATGCGTTTCATATCGAGTACCAATTGCACATCAAGCGGTGGCACATCGCGGTTTTGCTTGGGCGAAAGCCCTTCAAGCCAAGCCTTGCGCGCGTGAATTGCAAAGCTCGTCACACCGACGTTGGCAACCGTCTGCAAAAAATCCGGCAAGATATCGCGCGGTATCTGGTCATCAATCCCGATGCGACACTTCACCGTAATCTCGGCCCCGCGCGACGCCTCTTTCATCGCGACCACACACTCGGCAACCAGCGCGGGCGTTGCCATCAAAGCCGCACCAAAACACCCGGACTGAACCCGATCCGACGGGCAGCCCACATTGAAATTGATCTCGTCATAGCCAAACTCATTGGCAATCGTGACGGCGGCGGCAAGTTGTTCGGGATCGGACCCTCCCAATTGCAAGGCCACCGGATGCTCGGCGGCATCAAACCCAAGCAACCGCTCCGCATCCCCATGCACGATCGCCGCCGCGGTCACCATCTCTGAATAGAGCAGAACCTCTCGGCTAAGCTGGCGATGAAAATAACGACAATGCCGGTCGGTCCAGTCCATCATCGGCGCAACGGACAATTTTTTATCTAGTTTTTTCAGCATGTTATGCTATATATCATTTGCGTTCTATTTAGCAATCACAAAAACGCGACGGGCGCAGAGGCTGCGCCGTGTGGACAGATTGCGCGCATTGAAACTTTGCGTTTTGCTCAAATCCACCGCACACGACCCAAGCTTAGGCCCAGTTTGCGAACTTGTTTCTCTGGGCACGAGCCGGAAATCAAGCCTCGCCTGCGAATATTATCCAGACCGCAGACAGAACCGCTTGACGGCTATGGCGAGTGGACATACAACCGCGCTCACGCTGTGGCCTTTTGGCTGCGGATGTCAGTAGCGGTTGTAGCTCAGCTGGTTAGAGTGCCGGCCTGTCACGCCGGAGGTCGCGGGTTCGAGCCCCGTCAACCGCGCCATTTTTTCTCACAAGGGTGTTTCATGCGAAGAATTACCAACCTTATCTCGTTGAAAAACCTGATTGTTCTGACAATCTTTCTGGGGCTGGCCCCGTTCTTGCCCGAACCGCATATCTGGCAAAAGCTGAAAATGTTGACCCAGGGTACGCTCGGCAATCCGCGCGACATCCTTGATCTGCTCTTTCACATCACACCATTGGCTTTTTTGATTCTGAAACTGTCGCTGGATCGCAAAAAAACCTGAACTGGCGCTATAATCTGGTGGTCATACGGTAACCCGGCGCATAGGCGAGCCTGACAAAAGTTACCGAAACTTGTTTGATCCGGGTTAACCTTTCGGTCACAAACAGCGCTTTGCCAACGGTGGTATCAAGAGCTTCAGCCTCGGCCTCGTCGGCGTTCTTGGCCAAAAACGTAATCTCGCCACCGCTTAGGGGCGCGTTTTGTACCAGCCATTCGTTCACGCTGACACGCGAGAAATCCGCCGACCGGATACCGGGCACTGCGGCCATGTTGATCCATCGGTCCTCGTATAAGTAGGGTTGGTCATTTGACAAATGTAATGTGCGGATATGCAGGGTTTCTGCATGAATATCGAGCTTCATCAAAGCCTGAATAAAACTGGGGGCCAAGACATGAGCTTTCTGAAGGATTGCGTGGCGATAGACCCCGCCCAGAGCCTCGATTTCGCGCCGGATCACCGCAATATCAAAGGTCGCTTTGTGGACCGGATCGGGGCTGACGCGGGTGCCGGCTTTGCGACGGCGCTCCAAGATGCCGGTTTCGGCCAACTCGCGCAAAGCGCGGTTGACGGTCGCGCGCGCGCAGCCAAACTCTGCCGCCAATGCAACCTCGGAGGGGATTAAATCGCCGGGCCTCCAGACACGGGCGCGGATGCGGTGCAGGACCTCGGTTTGTATCCGTTGATAGGTTATCCCGCTCACAAGCCGGACCTCAATTTGCGTAAGCTTTGACGATAAGCGGCAGTGATCTCCGCCTCGCGAATATGTTGCCCGCCTCTGATCAAATGCCGCCCCGCCGACCATAGGTTTCGCACCAAATGATTGCCATGCGCAAACAACCAGGTGTCGAGGAGCCGTTCCCCCCTCAGACCCTCAAAATCCGGATGGCTGGTATCGATTTCCACGATATCAGCCCATTTCCCTTTTGTGATCACACCACTGTCACGGGCCAGTGCCTGCGCGGACCCCGTGGCCGCATACTGGTATATCTGGCGTCCTGTCGAGGCTGTGTGGCCCCCGAATGCCGCGCGACAATGATCGCGCAAACGCTGCGAATATTCCAACGTTCGAATCTCTTCTGTCAATGATATCCGTATGTTACTATCCGTTCCTAATCCAAAAATACCCTGCTGATTGAGGTAATTCACCCCGTCAAATATACCGTCCCCAAGATTTGACTCAGTGATCGGGCAAAGTCCGGCCACCGCGCCAGACTTTGCGAGATCGCGGCTTTCTGTCTTGGTCATTTGCGTGGCATGGATCAGACACCAGCGCCGATCTACATTAAAATGCTTGAGCAGCCAGTCCACCGGCCGCGCGCCTAGATGGACCTTGACCTCGTCTACTTCGGCCAATTGCTCTGCTATATGAATATGCAGTGGAGCGCCCGGAAACATCTGGGTAACCGCCCCAAGTGCGTCGGGCGAGACCGCGCGCAGCGAGTGGGGCGCGACGCCCAGTCCACAGTCCGACGGCAGGTCATTCACACTTGTCGAGCAGGCCGATAATAGGCGTTCAAATTGCGCAAGCATCAGCCTAAATCGCATCTGCCCGCCCGTCAGTTCGCGCCCGTCACACCCCCCTTGGGTGTAAAGAACCGGCAGATGCGTCAGGCCGATGCCGCTCTGTTCTCTGGCGGCAAATATCCTGTGGCTCAGCTCTGCCGGATCGTCATACGCCGCGCCATCCGGTTGATTGTGCAGATAGTGAAACTCGCCTACAGAGGCAAAACCGACGCGCAGCATCTCCATCTGCGCGAAGGCGGCAATCGCCTGAATATCGGCGGGGGTCAGCACCTTAAGGAAGCGGTACATCAGCTTGCGCCACGTCCAAAAGCTATCATTAGCATCCGGCCCTTGGCATTCGGTAAGTCCGGCCATTGCCCGCTGAAACGTGTGTGAATGGAGGTTCCCTTGCGCGGGTAAAACCAGCGCCAAGGCCCGTCCTTGTCGTTCTTGATCGGGTATCACGGAGGCGATTCGTCCGTCTTTGCCAATCTTGATCAACACCTTTTCGGCCCAGCCATCGGCGGTAAGTGCCTGTTCGGCCCACAGAATTTCCATCTCGCATACCCGGATTGACAAGTTAATATGTGCAGACATAATAATGTTAAGTCTGGATTTAGCAAGAGAGTCCCGAAATGTCCGTTACCCTGCTTACCAACTGCCAAGTCGCGCAGATGACCGCCGAACGCCCCTATGGTCTGATTCCTCGCGGAGCTGTTGCGCTTAAAGACGCCCTGATCGACTGGGTCGGGAGCGAGGACGAGCTTCCTACGCGCTATTCCGCCGCAAAAACCCACGATCTTGGCGGGCGGCTGGTCACCCCGACGCTGATTGATTGCCACACCCATCTGGTTCACGGCGGGGACCGCGCACGCGAGTTTGAGATGCGGCTTGAGGGCGCGGATTACCAGGAAATTGCCAAAGCTGGGGGCGGGATCGTCTCGACCATGACCGCCACCCGAAGCGCCGATTTTGACGACCTGCTGGCGCAAAGCCTGCCGCGGCTTGACGCGCTGATCGCCGAAGGGGTGGCTGTGGTCGAGGTGAAATCCGGCTACGGGCTGACCATTCCCGACGAGATCAAAATACTGCGCGTTGCCCGCAAGCTGGCCGAGCTGCGTCCGGTGCAAATCAAGACAAGCTGGCTTGCCGCCCACGACATCGCGCCGGAATATCAGGGGCGCAGCGACGCCTATATCGACGAGGTTGCCATCGCTGGATTGCGCGAGGCCAAGGCTTTAGGACTGGTCGATGCGGTAGACGGGTTTTGCGAGGGGATCGCCTTTTCGCCGGCCCAAATTGCACGCCTGTTTGATGTGGCTGGCGAGCTTGGATTGCCGGTGAAGCTGCACGCCGAGCAGTTGTCAAATCTCGGCGGGGCGGCGCTTGCTGCCTCCTATAAGGCGATTTCGGCGGATCATTTGGAGCATCTGGATCAGGCCGGAATTGAAGCGATGGCGCGGACGCAAACGGTGGCAGTTCTGCTTCCGGGGGCATTTTTTACCCTGCGCGAAACCCAAATTCCGCCGGTTGACGCCTTACAAAAAGCCCAAGTTCCGATCGCGATCGCAACGGATGCAAACCCCGGCTCTTCGCCACTCTACTCGCCGCTGTTAACCATGAATATGGCCGCAACCCTGTTTGGTTTAACTCCGCAAGAAGCGCTGGAGGGTATGACGCGTCACGCGGCAAGTGCGCTTGGATTAGCCGGTGAAACCGGAACGATAGAGGCAAGCAAGCGTGCCGATCTGGCGATCTGGAACGTCAAACACCCCGCCGAGCTGGCTTATCGGATGGGGTTTAATCCGCTTTTCAAGACCATTATCGGAGGCCGGATATGAGGCTGATCCCGGCGCAAGTTTCCCTTGAGAAAATCCGTGCAATTTATTGCGGGGATCAGGTGGAAATCGGCCGAAACTGCCGCAAAGCTGTTGAAAAAGCTCACGAAATAATCAGGGCCGCTGCGTTAGGCGACGCGCCAATTTACGGCGTCAACACCGGATTTGGCAAGCTCGCATCGGTCAGGATCGCCAGCAGGGACACCGAGAAACTGCAACGTAACCTGATCCTCAGCCATGCGGCAGGTGTCGGCACGCCGCTGGCAACGAACCTGGTGCGATTGGTGATGGCGCTCAAGATGATGTCGCTGGGTCGGGGGGCATCGGGCGTTCGCTGGGCGGTTATCGTTCAGATTGAGGCTATTCTCAACAAGGGCGTGATCCCCGTCATCCCGTCGCAAGGTTCGGTCGGCGCGTCGGGCGATCTTGCGCCACTTGCGCATATGGCGGCGACTATGATTGGCGAGGGGCAAGCGCAGTATAAGGGCGAAACTCTTGTGTCGGGCGAGGCGTTGCGCCGGGCGGGGTTGGCACCGATTACGCTTGGCCCCAAAGAGGGGTTGGCGCTGATAAATGGCACCCAAGTTTCGACGGCCTTGGCGTTGGCCGGTCTGTTTGATATCTGGGATTTGGCGCTCAGCTCGCTGGTCACCGGAGCCATGTCAACCGAGGCGGCGATGGGATCAAGCGCGCCGTTTCGCCCCGAGATCCATGCGTTGCGCGGCCAACCCGGACAGATCGATGCGGCGCGCTGTTTGCGCGAGCTTCAGGATGGCTCGGCCATTCGCGAGAGCCACCGCGCAGGTGATGAGCGTGTGCAAGACCCCTATTGCATTCGCTGTCAGCCGCAAGTTTTAGGGGCAGCGCTTGACGTACTGCGCCAAGCGGCGAATGTGCTTGAAATCGAGGCCAATGCGGTGACAGATAATCCACTGGTGCTGCCTGATGGCTCTATCGTTTCGGGCGGGAATTTTCATGCCGAGCCGGTGGGATTTGCCGCCGATCAAATCGCGATGGCGGCCTCGGAAATCGGCGCGATTGCGCAACGACGCATCTCGTTGCTGGTCGATCCATCGCTGTCTTTTGGCCTGCCTGCGTTCCTGTCGCCCAATCCGGGACTTAACTCTGGCATGATGATCGCCGAGGTCACTTCGGCGGCTTTAATGAGCGAAAACAAGGCCTTGTCCAACCCGCGCGTGGTGGACAGCACCCCGACCAGCGCCAATCAGGAGGACCATGTCTCGATGGCATGCCACGGTGCGCGGCGCTTGGGCGAGATGGCCGGGAACCTCGCTGGCATCATCGGCATCGAAGGCTTGACCGCTGCCCAAGGCATCGAGCTGCGCGCGCCGCTCAAGACCAGCCCGGCGCTGGCGCAAAAGCTGAAACAGGTACGCGAGGTCAGCACGATGCTAAGCGACGATCGCCTGATGGCCCCCGAAATTGCCGCCGTCGTTACCCTTGTCAAACAAGGCGGATTGCTGCCTGACCACCCGCCACAATTGAAGGAAACCTCCCATGTCTGACCCAAAATTTGGCCCGCGCCACAACACGCGCACCATCAAATCCCCAACCGGCCCGGAACTGACGTGCAAAAGCTGGGCGACCGAAGCGCCGTTTCGGATGATCCAGAACAATCTCGATCCCGAGGTTGCCGAAAATCCGCATGAGCTGGTGGTTTACGGCGGCATCGGTCGCGCGGCGCGCACTTGGGCGGATTTTGACCAAATTACGGCCAGCCTGAAAGCCTTGAACGGGGACGAGACCTTGCTGGTTCAGTCGGGTCGTCCGGTCGGCGTTTTTCAAACCCATAGCGAGGCACCTCGGGTTCTAATCGCCAATTCCAACCTCGTTCCCGCGTGGGCCAACTGGGATCATTTCAACGAGCTCGACCGCAAAGGCTTGATGATGTACGGGCAGATGACCGCCGGTTCGTGGATTTATATCGGCACCCAAGGCATCGTTCAGGGTACGTTTGAAACCTTCGCCGAGGCCGGGCGGCAACACTATAATGGCGACCTCACGGGGCGGTGGATTTTGACCGCAGGCCTTGGCGGAATGGGCGGCGCACAGCCCTTGGCGGCGGTGATGGCGGGCGCGTGCTGTCTGGCGGTCGAGTGTAATCCTGAAAGTATCGATTTTCGTTTGCGCACGCGATATCTCGACGAAAAGGCCGAAACGCTTGATCAGGCGCTGGAGATGATCTCGCGTTGGACGGCGGAGGGCGAAGCCAAATCCGTCGGGCTTTTGGGCAACGCTGCCGACATTTTCCCCGAGCTGTTTGCCCGCGGAATTCGCCCCGATATGGTTACCGACCAGACCTCCGCCCATGATCCGATCAACGGCTATCTGCCTCAAGGTTGGAGCATGGGGGAGTGGCGCCAAAAGCGTGAAACCGCCCCCAAAGAGGTTGAGGCGGCGGCGCGCGCGTCGATGAAAACCCATGTGGCCGCGATGGTGGATTTCGCAAAATCCGGCGTGCCGACATTTGATTATGGCAATAATATCAGACAAGTCGCCAAAGACGAAGGGCTGACGCAGGCGTTTGATTTCCCCGGTTTTGTCCCGGCCTATATCCGCCCGCTATTTTGTCGCGGCATCGGCCCGTTCCGCTGGGTCGCGCTGTCTGGTGATCCCGAGGACATCTATAAGACCGACCAAAAAGTCAAAGAGCTGATGCCTGACGACAAGAACCTGCATCACTGGCTTGACATGGCGCGCGCGCGCATTGACTTTCAGGGATTGCCCGCGCGGATTTGCTGGGTCGGCCTTGGAGATCGGCACCGTTTGGGGCTGGCGTTCAACGAAATGGTCGCAAGTGGCGAGCTGAGCGCGCCAGTGGTGATCGGGCGCGACCACTTGGACTCAGGCTCGGTTGCCTCGCCAAATCGCGAAACCGAGGCCATGCGCGATGGCTCGGACGCCGTCAGCGACTGGCCGCTTTTGAACGCGCTTTTGAACACCGCGAGCGGGGCCACTTGGGTCAGCCTCCATCACGGCGGCGGCGTCGGCATGGGCTATTCGCAACATGCGGGCATGGTGATTGTCGCCGATGGTACGGCGGATGCGGCGCGCCGTCTGGATCGCGTCCTGTGGAATGACCCGGCGACGGGGGTGATGCGCCATGCGGATGCCGGATATTCAGAGGCGATTAAATGCGCAGAGCAACGAGGGCTGGACCTGCCTAGCCTCAAGTCGCGTCAAAACTTTTGAGGGCGCGCCCCTCAGCCCTCGTCCATCGCCTTGCGAAAACGATCAACGAAGGTTTGGATGAGTTCGGGAAATTGTAGCGCTTTTAGGCGGATATATTCGCGATCAACCCCGCCGCGCAGATCGAAAACCAAGTCAATCCCGACCTGACGCTCCTTGACGTTTATATAGGCGCGCCCCAAAAATTCGGTGTCGTTATAGCTGTTGATGGTTTGATAATCTTTCAGGGTAATATCCCGATCAAGATTGAAATTAGCGAACAAAAACAAAATGCTACAGTTTTCGGCAGCACATTCCGCCGCTTCGGCATGAAATAAATACCCACCGCCCTCCATTGATGCATAAGCCCCGCCCAACTGCTCGGACTTAGTCATTTTCGGCGTGTAGCCCGCAGATTTTAATATCTCTTCAAGCGATGTAGCCGAGACGCCCCTGGTCACTTGCGCAACGGCTCCGTCAGTAAAACCTACCCCAAAAAAGAGACCAATAACCAATAAAATACGCAGCATGACGGCCCCTCACCAATACAATCAAGTCAGAAATAGGATAACCACAAAATCGTTAAAAATCAAACCCCCAGACAATAGCGCAGGATCGCTTTTTGCGCGTGCAGCCGATTTTCCGCCTCGTCGAAAATGACCGAGCGCGGGCCGTCCATGACCTCGGAGGTCACCTCTTCGTCGCGATGCGCGGGCAGGCAATGCATGAACAAAGCGTCGGGTTTGGCGGCGGACATCAGCTCGTCATTGACCTGATAGGGGCGCAGTTGGTTGTGGCGACGTTCGCGCGCGGATTGGCTGTCGTGCATGGAAACCCACGTGTCCGTGACCACCAGATCGGCCCCCTCCACCGCCTTCATCGGGTCACGTTCAACCGTGATATTCACGCCAGATTTGCGCGCTTCGCCCAGAAATTCGGCCTCGGGATCAAGCTGCGACGGGCCGGTGAAGGTGAGGTCGAACCCGAATTGCCCCGCCGCCTGCACCATCGAGGCGCAGACATTATTGCCATCCCCTGACCACACGACCTTGCGCCCGGCAATGGGGCCGCGATGCTCTTCATAGGTCAAAACATCGGCCATGATCTGGCAAGGATGGGTGCGGTTTGTGAGGCCGTTGACCACCGGAACCGAGGCGTATTCGGCCATCTCCAGCAGGGTTTCTTCCTCAAATGTGCGCATCATGATCAGGTCCACATAGCGGCTGAGAACCCGCGCGGTGTCGGCAATGGTTTCGCCATGGCCAAGCTGCATATCCGCACCTGACAGCACCATCGACTGGCCTCCCATCTGGCGCACGCCCACATCAAAACTGACCCGCGTGCGGGTGGACGGCTTTTCAAAAATCAGCGCGACCATGCGTCCGTCAAGCGGGCGATCCTGATCGGGCGCGCCGCGCGGCTGGCCCGCTCGTGCGGTTTTCATCGCCAGCGCCATGTCCAAAATGCCGCGCAGGTCGTCCTTTGAGGTTTTGTTAATGTCCAGAAAATGCGTCATAAGTTCACCTCGATCAAAGTAGCCGCCTTGTCCAGCCGCGACACGGCCTCGACCAAATCGCTTTCGCTGATGTTGAGCGCGGGCAGAATTCGTATCACGTTTTGCCCACCGGGCACGGTCAGAACCTGCTCGTCATAGCCCGCGTTTACCACCTCGGTATTTGGAACCTTGCAGACAATACCGAGCATCAGGCCAAGCCCGCGCACGGCCCCGAACACGTCGGGATGGGTGGCGACCAGAGCCTCCAATTGTTGGCGCAGAAATCCGGCGCGCCGGTTGACCGTGGCCAAAAACTCGTCGCGTGTCACGATCTCCATCACCTTGAGACCAACCGCGCAGGCCAGTGGATTGCCGCCAAAAGTGGAGCCATGCGTGCCCGCAACCATCCCCGCCGCCGCCCGATCGGTGGCCAGACATGCGCCCAGCGGAAAGCCTCCGCCAAGACCCTTGGCGATCGCCATAATATCGGGTGTCACCCCGGCATATTCATGGGCAAACAGGCGCCCCGTGCGCCCGACCCCGCATTGGATTTCGTCCATGATCAACAGCAAACCATGGGCGTCGCACAGCGCGCGAAGCCCTTGCAAAAACGCATCTTCAGCGGGCACAATCCCGCCCTCGCCCTGCACGGGTTCAAGCAAAATCGCCGCCGTCTTGTCACCAATCGCCGCCTCGGTTGCCGCCAGATCGCCAAACGGCACATGGCTGAAACCGGGGAGTAGCGGGCCAAATCCGGCAACCAGCTTCTCGCTTCCGGCGGCGGCAATCATGCCAAGGGTTCGACCATGAAACGCCGCTTGAAAGGCAATGATATCGGTCTTTTCAGGCTGGTTGATATGGCTGAAATATTTGCGCGCCATCTTCACCGCACATTCCATCGCCTCGGTGCCGGAATTGGTGAAAAACACCTTATCGGCAAAGGTCTCATGAGCCAGAACCTTGGCCAGACGCTCTTGATTTGGGATGCGGTAAAGGTTCGATGTGTGCCAAAGTGCGCCGGCCTGCTCACTCAAAGCCGCCGCCAGCTCTGGATTGGCATGGCCAAGCGCGTTCACGGCTATTCCGCCGCCAAAATCAAGATATCGCAGACCATTTTCTTCGGTCAACCAGCTCCCCTCGCCCTTGACAAAAGACAGGGGTGCGCGCGCGTAGGTGGGTAAAACGGCAGAGGTCATAATCGAAACCTTTCGGAGTAAGGCCCTCGGTTTGGCGTAAACTCAAGGGCGAGTCAATTCGGGGGGATTTAGGGGGGTGCAACGAGGTGACGGCGGTAAATATCGCCAAGCCCCATGGGCGGCGAACGAGGATCAATCAGCGTCGGCGTCGCGACAATTGTGATGTGTTTACCAGTGTCATTTTACGCGGCTTTCGCTCCATTAGCCTTCCTTGCGTAACGGCGAATTCCCCCCATGTAAAGCGCGATCAGCTTTTCAGGCGAAAGCCTGTGGAAAACCACCGCCAGCACCATATTCCCAAGCCGAGCGTCAACGCGCCCACATAAAGTGCGCCGTTCACAGGCGACGCGTCAGACACGCCGATAACCCCGTATCTGGTGCCGTCGATCAGATAGAATATCGGGTTGAATTTGGTGATCACCAGCAAGGTCGGCGGCAGGATATCGATGGAATAAAACGTACCCGACAAAAAGCTCAGGGGCGTGACGATAAAGTTGGTGATCGCGTTCATCTGGTCAAACCGATCCGAGACGATCCCCGCCAGCACACCGATCAACGCCATCATCGCGCTACCAAGCAGCACAAAAAGCAGGGTCCAAAGCGGATGCGCAATACCCACGCCAAGGATCGGAAAAGTCACGATAGCGACCGCACTGGCCACGATCAGCCCGCGCACGACCCCGCCCATAGTATAGCCGATCACCAGCTCGATGGGGGACAGAGGCGGCATCAGCGAATCAACGATATTGCCTTGGATTTTGGAGACCACCAGCGAGCTGGCCGTGTTGGCAAACGCGTTCTGGATCACCGTCATCATCAAAATGCCGGGCGCAAGGAAATGCGCGAAAGAGACACCCATGACCTCGCCACGACGAGAGCCGATCGCCAGATCAAACACCAGCAAGAACAAGCCCGCCGTGATCAGAGGCGCCAACACCGTTTGGGTCCAGATCGAGGTAAACCGCACCACCTCGCGCTCTGTCAGTGTATAAAGGCCCAGCCAGTTGACCCGGCCAAAACGTCTGTTTCCCATGTTCCAACTCGTGGGTTTCATGCGCCTGCCCTTCTCATAGTGTCGCCCATATTGTCGCCCAATTTCTCTGTTGCAAAAACCTGCACCGATGATCTTGTAACCGCCCTGACAACAGTTACAATGGGGGGAACAAAAATTTCGCGGGCCCGAGCGAGTGTTTCGCCGCCGCAAATGCTGGAGCAAACGAGATGTCCTGGACCGATGAACGCGTAACCGTGCTTAAATCCATGTGGGGAGAAGGCAAAAGCGCCAGCCAGATCGCCAAAGAACTGGGCGGTGTGACCCGCAACGCGGTGATCGGCAAGGTCCATCGTCTGGGCCTGTCCAACCGCGCCACCACCTCGGCCAAGCCTGTCACCAAGGAAAAACCCTCCGCCAAGGCTGCGCCAAAAGAAGCGGCGCAAAAGCCAAGTGCGGCCAAGACCGACCCGCCAAAGCCTGAACCAAATGCGATTATGCGCGTGGGTCCGATCCCGCCGCGCCGCCCGATCATCAAGGCCGGTCAGCCTTTGCCGCCGCAACCCTCGGCCAACGAGATCAGCGCCGAGGCGCTGGCCAATGTCAAAGAAATCGAAAAATCGGCCCGCCGCCTTACGCTGATGGAGCTGACCGAGCGCACTTGCAAATGGCCGGTTGGCGATCCGGCGACCGATGATTTCTGGTTCTGCGGCCATCCGGTTCAACAGGGCAAACCTTATTGCGAGGCCCATGTCTCGGTTGCGTTCCAGCCGATGTCATCGCGTCGCGACCGGCGCGCCTCGCGTTAGAGCGCGCACGATTTGATGCTGAAAGCGCGGAAAGTTGCCCGTAAAACCGGCAAATCCACGCAATATGCGGCGCTGTGTTTTCGCATGCACAAACGTCGGGGCCTCGAAATTCTACTGGTGACAAGTCGCGGCACGGGCCGGTGGATTCCACCCAAAGGCTGGCCGATCAAAGGCAAATCTCCGGGGCTGTCGGCCGCCGTTGAGGCGTTTGAGGAGGCTGGGGTCAGGGGCCGCGTGCAAAAAACCGCCCTCGGTCGATATCGCTATCATCAGAGCGGCGATCAAGAGACGAAGCCCGCGTCAGAGGCCTATATCTTCCCGCTCGAGGTCCGGCTTCATGCCGGGAAGTTCAAAGAAAAGGGTCAGCGCAAGATCAAATGGTTCAGCCCGAAAAAAGCCGCCAAACTGGTGCGCGAACCAAAGCTCAAAAAGATCATCCGTGGCTTTGACCCGACGATATTGCCGCGACCGCTCAAGAAAATGGTCAAATAAAAGTCGCTTGAACGGACTGAAATTAACGTTATCTAAAGTATTAAGTGGGGTTAATAGAAAGCAGCCATGATCCGCTACACGCTCAAATGCAAACAAGGCCACAGCTTTGACAGCTGGTTCCAGTCCGCTGACGGGTTTGACCTGCTGCAATCGACAGGCATGGTATCTTGCGCGATTTGCGGCGACGGCACGGTGGAAAAGGCGATCATGACTCCGCGCGTGCAGACCGCGAACGCCCCAAACCCCTCCACCAAGGGGGCGCTGGCAAAACCGGCCTCGCCGCAAGAACAAAAGCTCAAGGATCTGCGTCAGAAAATCGAGGCGAACTCTGAAAATGTCGGCTCGGAATTCGCCCGCGAGGCCCGCGCTATCCACGAAGGCGACGCCCCCGCGCGCGCCATTATCGGCGAAGCCAAGTTCGAGGAGGCCAAAAGCCTGATCGACGACGGCATCCCCGTGGCCCCCTTACCGTGGTCGGGGCGCAAAACCGACTAGGGTGCCTGATCTTAATTCTTCACATATTAACGGCACGAACCTCCATCAACCTTCGAGACAAGGGCCGCGCCGGACCTTGGGGTGGCGCATTACGGTATTTGATGGATGGATTGGCATCTCAACCCGTTGATCCTTCACGATTTTCACTGATGTTGCATCGCGCCTCCCCGGGGGGAAGGTCCGGCGCGGCGCGGCCTATCAGCCGGGCGGTACAGGGTGGAAAAGGCGGCGCTTCTAATGTGAACTTTAATTTCAGAACACTAACGTCTCCCCCTCCCCTAGCCCTTGCTCTTGGAAGCACGCGCGCATAAAAGGCCAAAAAGCAGTTGAAAAGGTCCACGACATGCCCCGCCTTGTCATGAAATTCGGCGGCACTTCGGTGGCCGATCTTGAGCATATCAAAAACGCCGCCAGCAAGGTGAAACGCGAGGTAGAGAACGGCTTTGAGGTCATCGTTATCGTCTCGGCCATGTCGGGCAAAACCAACGAGCTGATCGCTTGGGTTGATGAGACCTCGGCGATGGTTGACGCCCGCGAGTATGATGCGATCGTGTCCTCGGGCGAGAATGTCACCGCAGGTTTGATGGCGCTGAGCCTGCAAGAAATGGGTGTGCCTGCGCGCAGTTGGCAGGGCTGGCAGGTGCCGCTAAAGACCACCTCGGCCCACGGCGCGGCGCGAATCGAGGAAATCCCCAGCGAAAATCTTGACGCCAAATTCCGCCAAGGCATGCAGGTGGCGGTTGTCGCCGGATTTCAGGGCATTGGCGCAGATGGGCGAATTACGACGCTTGGTCGCGGCGGCTCTGACACCACCGCCGTCGCTTTTGCCGCCGCGATGAAGGCCGAGCGCTGCGATATTTATACGGATGTGGACGGGGTCTATACCACCGATCCCCGCATCGAGAAAAACGCCCGAAAGCTTGACAAAATCTCTTATGAAGAGATGCTGGAGCTGGCCTCGCTTGGTGCCAAAGTGCTGCAAACCCGCTCGGTCGAGCTGGCCATGCGCTTTAAGGTGCGCCTGCGGGTGCTCTCCAGTTTCGAGACAGCAACTGACAATTCCGGCACATTGGTGTGTGACGAGGAGGAAATCATGGAAAACAACGTCGTATCAGGCGTCACCTATTCACGGGACGAGGCGAAAATGACGCTGGTGTCGGTCGCCGACCGCCCCGGCATCGCCGCTGCGATCTTCATGGCGCTGGCCGAGGCCGGGGTTAATGTGGACATGATCGTGCAAAACATCTCGGAAGAAGGGCGCACGGACATGACATTTTCCTGCCCCACCGATCATGTGGCGCGTGCCCAAGCCGCCGTAGACACGGCTAAATCCAGCGGCGACATCAATTTCCACGGCCTGATCGCCGACATGGATGTGTGCAAAATCTCGGTCGTGGGCATTGGCATGCGCAGCCATGCTGGGGTCGCGGCCAAAATGTTCGAGGTGTTGTCGCGCGAGGGCGTGAACATCAAAATCATCACCACCTCGGAGATTAAAGTTTCTGTGCTTGTGGACCGGAAATATATGGAATTGTCGGTCCAAGCCCTGCATGATGCTTTTGAATTGGGAAAAACAACCTAAGAAACTGGGGCAATGGCCGAAACTACCGGATCGCGATCCCGCAATCTTTTGAAACGCCTTCGCGACACGCTCGCTGAAGAGGGCGAAGGGCAAGAGCGCCTCGACCGCATCACCAAACTGATCGCCAGCGCGCTTGGGGCCGAGGTCTGTTCGATTTATCTGATGCGCGACGCCGAAACGCTGGAGTTGTGCGCAACCGAGGGTCTCAACCCGCAATCTGTGCATATCACCCGTTTGCGTATTGGCGAAGGTCTAGTGGGGCGGGTCGCGCGTAAGGCCCACGCTATCAACACCGAGGACGCCACCCACGAGACTGGATTTCGCTATATGCCGGAAACTGGCGAAGAGGTGTTCTCGTCGTTTTTAGGTGTGCCAATTCAACGACTTGGCGAGATGCTGGGCGTGTTAGTGGTGCAAGGCCACGAGCCGCGCGCCTATACGGATGACGAGGTTTACGGCCTTGACGTGGTGGCAATGGTCATCGCCGAGATGACCGAACTTGGCGCATTTGTCGGCGAAGGGGCCGCCCTTTCGGCCCCGCACCAGCACGCAGTCACCTTTCACGGCGGGGTCGCCCAGGAGGGCAGTGCCGAAGGGCGGGTGCTTGCTGCTGCACGAGCCGCAAATCGTCATCGCCAACCCTGTCGCCGACGATCAAACGGTTGAAAAAGCCCGCCTGCATGAGGCGATGGACACGCTTAAAGGCGATGTTGACGATATGCTAAGTTCGCAACTGGTTGCGGGCAGCGACGAGCATAAACATGTGCTTGAGGCCTACCGCATGTTCGCCAATTCGCGCGGCTGGATGAGCCGTATGGAGGAGGGCATCCGCTCGGGCCTCGCCGCCGAGGTCGCGGTGGAGCGCGAGCAATCCGCGACCCGTGCGCGCATGGCCCGTGCGAGCGACGCCTATTTGCGCGAGCGATTGCACGATCTTGATGACCTCTCCAACCGCCTGTTGCGTCTGTTGACCGGACAAGGTCAAAGATCTGCCGAAGACATCCCCGAAGGCTCAATTGTGGTCGCGCGCAATATCGGTCCGGGCGAACTGTTGGAATATGGCAAGAAAATCAAAGGGATCGTGCTGGAGGAAGGCTCGGTCGGCTCGCACGCGACCATCGTGGCGCGCGCGATGGCGATCCCTCTGGTGATCCACGCCGACAAAATCACCCGCGAAGCCCTAAACGGCGACCTTTTGCTGGTGGACGGCGATCAGGGGATCGCCCATCTCAGACCCGAAGACAGCGTAGCCTCGGCCTTTCGCGACAAAATCGAAATGCAGGCGGCCGCGCAGGAAAAATACCGCTCGATCCGCCGCAAACCCGCGACCACGCTGGACGGGCAAACCATCACGCTCAACATGAATGCGGGCCTGATGGTCGACCTGCCGAGCCTTGAAAGTTCGGGCGCCGACGGGGTCGGTCTGTTTCGCACCGAGCTGCAATTTTTGATGCGAAGCACAGTGCCAAAACGTGGCGAGCTGGCGGCTCTTTATGACTCGATCATGAATTCCGCTCGCGGTAAACCTATTATTTTCAGAACGTTAGACATCGGTTCGGATAAAGTCCTGCCCTATATGAAGCGCGAGGACGAGCCAAATCCGGCTATGGGTTGGCGCGCAATTCGGCTGGCGCTGGACAAAAGTGGCGTGATGCGGATGCAATTGCAGGCGCTGATCCGGGCGGCAAATGGCCGACCACTTAAGATTATGTTTCCCTTTGTCGCCCAGTTTGAGGAATTCACCGACGCGCGCACACGGGTGTTGCACGAGTTGGACCGCGAGCAATCGCTGGGGCATGTCATCCCCCAAGACGTCGAAATCGGCGCGATGCTGGAGACCCCCTCGCTGGCATTTGCGCCGGACCAATTCTTTGAGATGGCCGATTTTATCTCCATCGGCGGCAATGATCTCAAGCAGTTTTTCTTCGCCGCCGACCGCGAAAACGAGCGGGTGCGTCGGCGCTATGACACCCTTAATGTCAGTTTTTTGTCGTTCATCGAACAGATTTCCAAACGCTGCGACGACCTCGGAACCCCGGTTAGTTTTTGCGGCGAGGACGCCGGTCGCCCGGTTGAGGCGCTATGTTTTGCCGCCATGGGATTGCGATCCTTATCCATGCGCCCGGCCTCAATCGGTCCGGTCAAACATCTGCTGCGCCGCGCCAATCTCAACGAGGCCCGCGCGGTCATAGAAATGGCCCGCGCCGAGGGAGAACAATCGGTGCGCGCCGCGGTCATGAAATGGATCGAAACGCTATAAACGCCGAGGGGTCAACATGGTCAGTGGCCAAAAATGCAGCTATCCATTGGCCGACAGGGCATTACATGCCCAAGAAGGGGTCGGCGATGCCTGAACTCGGCGCGCTAGGAAACACGCCTCCAAGTTCGCCAGATGTGAGCTTGCGCAGGGTCTGAAAGACGCAGAAGTGAAAATCTCGATGGACGGCAAAGGCGCTGGCTCGATAGCCGCATGATCGAGCACCTGCGGCTCTTTGACTGCGTCGCACGCAAAGTTCGCGCCATTCCTGCGATCTGTCATCTATGCAATTCACGACGATTTCGGGCTGAGCGAGCTGGTACGTGACCGCAAAATTCAGCCGAACAAGTCGTGGCAAAGTTCAAGCGCGTCAACCAATGCATCGACCTCGGCCTTGGTATTATAAAGGCCAAACGAGGCGCGGCAGGTGGCGGTGACGCCGAGATGTTGCATCAAAGGTTGGGCGCAATGATGCCCCGCACGCACGGCGATGCCGCGCTGGTCAACCACGGTGGAGATGTCATGGGGATGGGCACCACCATTGAGCGTGAACGAAAATATCGCGCCTTTGGTCTTGGAATTTCCTTGTATATTCAACCAGTTAAGGCCTGAAAGTCGGGATTGGGCATAGTCGCGCAAGCCATGCTCATGCGCGGCAATATTGTCAAGACCAAGCTCCATCATATACTCAAGCGCCACCCCGAGACCGATCATTTGCACGATGCCCGGCGTGCCTGCCTCGAATTTATGCGGCGGGTCATTATAGGTGACCATTTCGCGGCTGACATCGCGGATCATGTCCCCGCCGCCCATGAAGGGACGCATTTCGGCCAAACGCTCGCGACGAATATAGATCGCGCCGGACGCGGACGGGCCGTAAAGTTTGTGGCCGGTGATAGCGAAGAAATCACAGCCGATATCTTGGACGTCAATCGGCATATGCACGCTGGATTGACTGCCATCGACCAGCACCGGAATGCCCTGCGCATGAGCACCGGCGCAAATCGTCTTCACGTCAACCACGGTCCCCAGCACGTTTGACATGTGGGTCACCGCAATCAGCCGGGTTTTAGGAGTGATGGCGGCGAGAACCGCGTCAGGTTCAAGATCGCCGTTCACATCAGTCTCGACCCATTTCAGAACCACGCCCAAGCGCTCGCGCAGAAAATGCCACGGCACGATATTGGCGTGATGCTCCATGACGCTGAGAATGATCTCGTCACCAGCCTTGAGCCTCGGCGCGGCCCACGCATAAGACACCATATTGATGCCCTCGGTGGTGCCAGAGTTGAACAGAATCTCGTCCTCATGAGCGGCATTGAGAAAGCGTTTGAGGGTGCCGCGCACCGCCTCGTATTTGTCGGTCGCCAGATTTGACAGAAAATGCAGGCCGCGATGCACGTTGGCATATTCCTCGGCGTAGCCCCGCGTCACCGCGTCAATCACCGCACTCGGCTTTTGCGCCGATGCACCATTATCCAGATAAACCAACGGCTTGCCGTGCACAGTTCGCGCAAGGATCGGAAAATCCGCGCGGATTTTTTCAACATCAAACATGTTCAGGCCCCCATTGCCCCCATTCCAATCATTGCCAGCAGAAATATGATGAGAAACGAGGTCGCAAACGCCGTGGCAATCATACCGGCGAAGACTTTGAGCAACGACGAGAACCCATGCAGCTCGGCGACGAAATTTACGAAAACCCATACCGCAAAAATATTGGCCAGCGCAGTCAGGGCCTGCGCCAGCGGCGCGGATAAAACAAGCACCGGGACCAAGACAATCTGCAGCAGCAGCATGATGAATTGCAGCCAGACGGTGATGGCCAACGACTGGTTAAGATCACCTTTTCCACCGAAAATCCGACCTGCAGCAAACACCACCACAACCGTCACCAACAGCGTAATCATCTGCACAAACGCGAGCAGGATCGGGTTGCTCAGCAGCACATAAACAAAGGCCATACCCGGCACGCTGCTGAACGGCGTCAGCAAAAATGTGAGGATTGCGCCCAGTGCCACCACCAGTATCGCCAGCTCAAGCGACAGGGAAAAAGGAGGGGTATGCGTCAACAGCGCCCCCGCCGCCCGACGCGGTTGGGTCGCCGTCATCCGCACGAGCACCTTAAGTGTTTGAAACATCCACGACTGCCTTCAGATCATCCCTCTGGCATGAAAATACATGCCCGCGATCAGGCCCACAAGCGAAACAACCGACATTGTCAGGAAAAGCGGCGAAACTTTGCGAAAACCTTGCGCACGCGCGACCGCGACTGAAACATACCACACGAAAGGCAGCACTCCGAGCCAGTAGGGCGGCATGGAAATCCAGTCAGCACCGAAAATCGGGTAGCTGGCCTCAAGGTTGGTGAACAGGACCAGAATCAGAGCGGCCAAAATGCCAAATGGCGCGGTTACAAATGCGCCCCAGAACACGGCAATTCGGGTATTGCGCCAAGTCCCGCGCCCTCCGCAAAGGCGGCAAAGCGCGCCCAGAACCATCGCGAAAATATATAGACCGACGGTGCGGCCAACCATGGCCAAAACAAACAGGGCACCGATTTCAACCGAGATCAGACTGACCCCTGCCAAGTTTGGCACCACTATGGCTTTGAGCGTCCATGACATGAAAAACGCCAAATCCGTGCTGAGTAATAGCAGCAGAAGATAAGGCTCGCTGGGCTTTTCGGTGATCAGACGCCGGGTCGAGGCCGACATGTTGAACCACGCAAACAGCACCTGATAGGTCAGGGTATATTCGCCCAGCTTGTTGCGGCGCTCGGGTTGAGGATAGGCCCGGTTTGAACCCGGCAAAGGGGTATAATCTGGTGCGTACACGGCACTTACCTATAGTCTCAGGCCCCCGCCCTGTGACGCGTAGCTGTGCCAGACAATTGAGACAAATTTATGTCGATTGCGCGGTAGATTTAAGGTTGGGACGCTGGTTTTTCGGCGGACGGGCGCTCCATCACGATCAGGAACGTGAGCCAGACGTAGAGGAAAAATATCGCTCCCAAGCCCGAAATCACGGCTTGTACGAGTGGCGGCAGCGACGACTCTCTGGCGATTTCGATCAATATTACAACGGGTTGCAGGGCAACAAGCGGCCAAAATAGTGCATATCTGGCCCCGGCACCCGTACCTTTTCCTCCCACCAGATAAGCGATGAAACGGCTGACAATAGCGATGAAATAAAAGAACAGTGGGCCAAACAACATCGAGGTTGCAAATTGCGCGGCAATCAGGCGGCGCACCGCCTCGGCCCCCAAATCCTGCGAGACCAGGTCCGGCAATCGCGAAAAAAGCGACACTAGTGCCGCCAGTAAAAGATAGGCCAGCAAGGTCGGCTCGCCCGCAATCGCGCCCTTGTTTCGACGCGCAACGCGAGCCGGAAACAAGTAGGTGTCGACGATGTCGTGCCAGATCGCCATCACGAATGGTGCCGCTCAACCCACGCCTCCAGCCGGGCGCGAATATCATCGCGGATTTCCTCGTTTTCAATCTCGTCCAAGGCCTCAAGTAAAAACGCCAGTACCAGCATATCTTGAGCCAAACGGCGCGGAACGCCGCGAGAAATCAGGTAAAACAGCGCATCCTCGTCAATCGCCCCGACAGTGGAACCATGCGAGCAGACCACGTCATCGGCGTAAATCTCAAGCTCGGGCTTGGCCAAAAATTGCGCATCCTCGTCCAGCAATAACCCTTGGCTAATCTGATAGCCATCGGTTTTCTGCGCGGTGGGTTTGACCAGAATTTTGCCCTGAAAAACCCCGGTCGCACCATTGCGCAAGACCTTCTTGAACACCTGACGGCTCTCGCAATTGACACCCTCATGGGTGATGAAAATCGTGTCATCCTGATGAAACACCCCATCACCTGCCGAGGCTCCGGCGATGGTCGCGTGGGCATCATCGCCGAGCATCTCGATCACACACTCGTTGCGTGTCAGCGCGCCATTCATGGTTAACGTAAAGCTTTTAAACGAGCTTTTCTGCCCGAGACGCGCGAAGATATGGGTTAGCGCGATCCGCTCCTGATCACGCCCCTGCATGCGAATATGATGAAATGACGCTCCGTCCGCGACGTCGACTTCCATCAGTTTATTGACGCGCGCCGCAACGGCCCCGCTCTCCAGCAGGGTTAGATCTCCGCCAGTTTCGATCTTGATCACATGGTGAATAATCGCGTCCGCTGCGTGCGCGCTACGGCGATATTCAATGCTGACCGGGCGCGGCACCTGACCCGTTATCCGCATCAGCAAACCCTCAGTAGCGGTGGCGGTATTCAACGCCCCAAGCGGTCGCGCGACCGGAGTTTGGCCGCGCGCCTCCAACACCCCGTAAAGCTCGCGCGCCCAGTGGAGGTCTTGGGTTTGGGCCGCGTTTAACGGCTCGATCTCCAGAAATTCCATGAGCAAAGGGTCCGACGCGGCGGTATCAAACACCCCGTCGATAAACACAAGGCGCAGGCAATCCACGCCGTGAAACGCAACCGTATCGTCGGGCGCAAGAACTTCGGCAGGGTCGGCATCCGCAGCGATCAGGCGGTCGGGTCGGGGGAATTTCCAATACTCATCGCGACGGCCGGGCAGCCCTTGCGCCACCAGCCGCCGAAGCGCCGATTTGCGGCTTTCGCTGATCCACGCGCCACCTTTAGGGATCGCCAGATTATCAAGGCGCATGTCGGCTCCGGCCTGCTTTATACCAAGTGCGGGCATCAGGCGACCTCGGCCAATAAATCGGCATAACCGTTGTTTTCAACCTCAAGCGCGAGGTCCGGCCCACCGCTTTTGATGATCTTCCCGTCGGCCATAATATGCACCACGTCCGGCTTAATATGATCAAGCAAGCGCTGATAATGGGTGATGACCAAGAACGAGCGGTTTCCGTCGCGCAGCGCATTCACCCCTTCGGCCACCAGCTTCATCGCGTCGACATCAAGCCCGCTATCGGTCTCGTCAAGAATGCACATCTTGGGGGCCAGCATCGCCATTTGCAGGATTTCATTGCGCTTTTTCTCGCCACCTGAAAAGCCGACATTGACCGGACGCTTTAGCATTTCCGCATCTATTTTCAATGACTTGGCCGTGGTTCGGATCAGTTTCAGAAAATCCGCCGCCGACAACTCGTCTTCGCCGCGCGCCTTGCGTTGAGAGTTCACCGCTGTTCTCAGAAAGGTCATATTGCCCACGCCGGGGATTTCGACCGGATACTGAAACGCCAAAAACAAACCGGCAGCAGCGCGATCTTCAGGCTCCATTCCCA
>JAADIJ010000167.1 GCA_013151335.1 Alphaproteobacteria bacterium
ATTGTCATTGCGAACTTTTCGATGTCGTGAAACTTTCCTCGCCGCAGCACACCTCGCTGCAATCGTCCTTTGGTATTTGTGAGTCTACGCCTTAAAGTCCGATAGACCTCAGTCGAGGAGATCACGAAGCTCAGCGATCTGATCGCCCTGATAGCTCGGCCCGTCAGTCAGGATCATCAGACCAATGTACCCCTTCGTCTCATAGTCGGTCGCTGCCTTGACCATCTTTCGCAGCGTTCCAGAGGCTACCTCGCCGCCCCTCTGGTACGTCGCGCCCTGATCTCTGATCCCGTTCAGAGTGGCGTGCCGATCCCATTCGATCTCGTTTTTCGTCAACTCGGTCATTTGATGCCTCATGTTCGTGATAATTCTGTGGATGCACTTAGTGACGAATAGTGCCTCGTTCAAGCCTGACCACAATATGTTGTGGCTGGGCATTCACTGAATCGGTGATCTGCGAGATAAAGGTGAGACAAAAAGGAGACAAAAACCCTTCACATTCTAGGCAATACGCGTCTAACTTATTGAAATCATTGGTGCACTCGGCGCGATTCGAACGCGCGGCCTCTGCCTTCGGAGGGCAGCGCTCTATCCAGCTGAGCTACGGGTGCATGCGCTGGGTCTATATCGTCTTATGCCGGGTGGCGCAATCGCAAAGTCGGCGGGTTGGGCGCGGTTGCAGGTCGGGGTTTGGCAAGCTGCGCTCTTGGTCGCGGGGGTGCGTTTTCACACAACTTCAAACAGCGCGTCAACGATTGGGCAGGCGGGCACGTCGCCACGCGAGCACTCGTTGGACATGGAGGTCAGCACCGTTTTCAGCTTGCCCAGACGGGCCATTTTTTCATCAATCGCCCGCAAGTGTTGCACGGTCATTTCATGAATTTCGCCGCAAGAAAACTTGTGGCTATCCACCAACTCCAGCAGCGTGCGCACTTCGCGCAGGCTAAAACCAAGCTCGCGGCATTTGCGCACAAAGGTCAGCCGCTTGAGCTGATCTTGGCTGAATTGCCGATACCCGCCGGGGGTTCGATCCGGTTTGGGCATGATGCCGATGCGCTCGTAATAGCGGATGGTTTCGATATTCACGCCGGTTTCGCGCGATAAAACGCCGATCAAATAGCCTTTGCCGGCTTTTGCGTTATCCATGATGCTGCCCTCGAAGTCCGTAGTTACTACGGGTAAGGTGATATCGTGTCACCTGCGCCGAGGCAATCGGCAAAAAAGCTCTTGCCTCTGTAGCAACTACAGACTGTAGCTTGCTCATCTGGGTGACGCGTCTTGGCGCCGTCAACCCGTTCACAAACAACGCCGACAAATAAATGAGAGAGATATGAACGATAAAACACTTCTGCGACGCGGGCTGATTGGCTCGGTCTTTGCGGCGATTTGCTGTTTCACGCCGCTGCTGGTCGTGCTGGTGGCGGGGGCCGGATTGTCGGCGCTGGTTGGCTGGCTCGATTACGCGCTGTTTCCGCTGCTGTTTGCCTCACTTGGTGTGGTGGCCCACGCTTTGTGGCTTCAGGCGGGCAAGCCGGGCCGCTGTCCGAAAAACCTGATTGTCGTCGCCACTGTGGTATTGTCGGTCCTGTTGATCTGGCTCGAGTTTCGCTTTGCGCTGCGCATCTCGGTCGCCGCCGCCCTGAGTGTGGCACTTTACGCCGTCTGGCTGAAACGCGCGCACCCGACCTCACCTGCAACAACAAAATCAAGCTGATATGACACTGAAAAGGCTAGTCCCATGACAAATATTCACGAAATAACACCCAACGCTCCCTTTGATCTGATCGTCATCGGCGCGGGTTCTGCCGGGTTTTCGGCCGCCATTACCGCCGCCGATGCGGGCAAGCGCGTGGCGCTGGTTGGTTACGGCACCATCGGCGGCACCTGCGTCAATGTCGGCTGTGTGCCGTCAAAGTTCATGATCCGCGCCGCCGAAACCCTGCACGGGGCCAAAGTCGCCAGCCGTTTTGCCGGTATAAATGCCAGCGGCGCGATCACCGATTGGGCGGCATTGGTGCAGGCCAAACGCGATCTGGTCGGAGCGCTGCGGCAAAAGAAATACGCCGATATCCTGCCACAATATTCGGGCATCACCTATCTGGAAGGGGCCGCCCGATTGGAAGGGGAGAACGTGCGCGTGGGCGCACGCCTGCTTGCGGCTCCAACGATCCTGATTGCTACGGGCGGTCATCCTTTCACGGCCGCAATCGAGGGCATCGCAGAGGTGGAGACGCTTGACAGCACCTCGTTGCTGGAGATGGACACGCTGCCCGACAGCCTGACGGTGCTGGGCGGCGGCTATATCGGTGTTGAGCTGGCGCAGGTGATGGCGCGCTTGGGGGTGAAAGTCACGGTAATTTGCCGCTCGCGCCTGTTACCTGAGTGCGAACCCGAAGTGTCCGAAGCCCTGGCCGAGGCGTTCCGCACCGAAGGGATCGCGCTGGAATCTGGCATCACCTATGACGCCTGCCGTCAAACTGCGGACGGCGTGAGCGTTGCGATCCGGCGTGGCGACGACAGGCTGGAAATCACGTCGCAAAAGCTGTTCGTTGCCACCGGGCGGCGGGCAAACACTGACGGGATGGGGCTTAAGGAGGCGGGTGTCGCGCTTGATCAGAGTGGCTCGATCAAAGTCAACGACGAGATGCAGACCAGCAAACCGGGCATTTATGCGGCTGGCGACGTTACGGATCGCGATCAGTTCGTCTATATGGCCGCTTTTGGGGCCAAGGTGGCGATTAACAACGCCCTCGGGCTGACACCGATGCGCTATGACAACATGACCATGCCTTGGGTGGTGTTTAGCGACCCGCAAGTGGCCGGAGTTGGGCTAAGCGAAGCGCAGGCGCTTGCGGCTGGCTATGAGGTAAAGACATCCGTTCTGGGGCTTGAAAACGTGCCGCGCGCGCTGGCTGCAATGGATACGCGCGGGCTGATCAAGCTCGTCGCCGACGTCAAAACCGACCGCCTGCTCGGGGGGAGCATCATTGCGCCCGAGGGCTCGGACACGATCCAGACGCTGGCGATGGCGCTAAAATTCTCGATGACCACCAAGGCGCTGGGCGAGACCATATTTCCTTATCTTACCACCGTCGAAGGGCTGAAACTGGCGGCGCAAACCTTCGAGATCGACGTGGCCAAGCTGTCGTGCTGCGCCGGATAAGCGGCGAAAAAGGCCTCAGGTTCACCGGGGCTGGCTCCACATGCTGGCTGGCCCCCAAGCCTCGGTAACTGGGGCTTATCGCCTAAAGGAACTCGGTAAACGGACGACGCGGGTCGTGCTTTTGCCGAGTTCTATCTTAAAGGTTAATCCGCGATATCTCGCATCAGACCGGCCAGCGCCAAAAGCTCCTGCCCCGTCCCTCCCTCAACCGCGCCCGAAGCGCGCAAGCGGGCTTGATCGTCCTTGTTTTGCGAGAGTTTCCACGTCCCCTCGACGGTTTCAATTTGCAGGCGCACGGGGACAATCATGTGCATCAATCGCTCGAGTGCGGCGTCATTAACCTTGTCTAACAGCCATTCCGGCTTGGGTTGAAGGCGCTGCTCAAATTGATGGGACAGCTCTGTAAGGTGGTCTTTGAGCGTGTCTTTGGCACGCAATTCCAAACGCCCGCGAAGATGCACCGCCACATAATTCCAGGTGGGCACCTGATCCTCAATCTCGTACCAGTCCGGCGAAATATAGCCGTCAGGGCCGGACACCATCAACACGGCGGGGCTATGTGCTGCCTTGCCAAGGGTGCTAACAATCGGATTTGAGCGCACCAAATGGGCGTCTATAATCGTTTTATCGGCGCTCAGAACAAAGGGGATATGGCTGGCAATCGGTCCGTTCTCGCCGTTGATCGACAAAATACCAAAGCCTCTTTCTTGTGCAAAATCAAGGTTTTGCGCGTGCGATGGCTTTCTAAATGCAAGATTTGGATGCATGATGTTTTTCCTATTCTTGCCTCTGAGGTAACAAGGTGATCGGATCGCCTGCCTGCCAGCGCGGGTATTTTGCCATGATCGCGGCGAAGCGTTTTGATGTGATAAACCCATCAAGCCAGCGCTGCAAGGCCGGCCAAGGCTGGGCGTCAAACCAAGGGCGCGCCACATTGGCGAACTGGCGAATGAACGGGGCGATTGCCATGTCGGCGAGGGTGTTTTGCTGGCCACAGAGATAGGGCGTTTTCGCCAAAATCGTGTCAAGCTCGGCCAACATACTTGCCGCTTGATCGCGCGCCACAGTCGCCGCAACCCCGCGCGCATATTTATAGCGGTCAAGCTTGGGCTTAAACTCCAGATCCATGCGCGAGATCAGCGCCAGCGCCTCGGCGCGACCAACCAGCCAGCCCTCAGGGTCTGAGCGCTCCAGCGCCCAGAGCATGATATCGAGGCTTTCGGCAATCACCTCGCCGCGCTCGTCAAGCAACATCGGCACGGTGCCGTCGGGCGATTTGGCCAGAAACTCCGACGCTTTGTCGCGCAAAATTATCTCGCGCAGCTCGCACTCGATGCCGCTTGAACGAACCGCCAAACGGGCGCGCATGGCATAGGGGCAGCGGCGAAAGGAATAGAGGATCGCTGGACGCATCTGTTGGCTCACGCAGTTAACATGCCGCCATCATGCCCGGTAATCTCGGCGCTGACAATCTTGCCGACCGGTTGATCGGAGGCAAAGCTGACCGGCGCAAAGCCCTCGGTGCGCCCCATGCGGGGGTTTTCGGTCAAAATCCGGTGGGTTTTGCCAAGCTGTGCCGCCTGATAACGCGCGATTTGTGTGGCTCCAAGCGCGCGCAACTGCCCGGCCCGCGTACGAATAACCGCCTTATCCACCTGCGGCATCCGCGCAGCAGGCGTGCCTTGGCGGATCGAATAGGGGAACACGTGCAGCCATGTGAGATCACACTCGGTCACCAGCTTTAGCGAGTTTTCAAACATCGCTTCGGTCTCGGTCGGAAAGCCCGCGATGATGTCGGCACCAAACACGATATCGGGGCGCAAAGCGCGCAGTTTGGCGCAAATCCTGATCGCGTCACCGCGCAGATGACGGCGTTTCATCCGCTTGAGGATCATGTCGTCTCCTGCCTGCAACGACAGATGGAGATGTGGCATCAGGCGCGCTTCCGTGCTGATCAGCTCGAATAATTGCGCGTCAACCTCGATCGAGTCAATCGACGAAATCCGCAAACGCGGCAGATCCGGCACACGCTTCAGCACCAGATCAATCAGCGCGCCAAGTTTGGGAGCGTCATCCAGATCCGCCCCCCAGCTGGTCATATCAACGCCAGTCAACACCACCTCATTAAAGCCCTTGGCCACCAGCCGCGTCACCTGCTTGACCACCACATCAGCCCCGACCGAGCGCGAATTTCCGCGCCCGTAGGGGATAATACAGAAGGTGCAGCGGTGATCACAGCCGTTCTGGATTTGCACATAAGCGCGCGCACGGGTGCCGAAACCGTCGATTTTCGGGCTGAGAGCCGCCTTGACAGTCATGATATCGCGCACTTGCGAGCGCTCGGTGATCGCCCCTGCGGCCAGATCGGACCAAGTTTGCGCCTTGAGCTTTTCGTGATTGCCGACCACCAGATCGACCTCGTCCATGGCGAGAAAAATCTCCGGCTCGACTTGCGCTGCACAGCCGGTCACCACGATTTTACGGTCGGGATGCTGGCGCCTGAGTCGGCGAATTTTCTGCTTGGCCTGACGTACTGCCTCGGCGGTCACCGCGCAGGTATTAACCACGATTGTGTCGCTGAGACCGGCCTCTTGACCAAGTGTGCGCATGGCTTCGCTCTCATAAGCGTTGAGGCGACAGCCGAGTGTTTCAAACTCCGGCGCGGCCCCGCTCATGTCAGTCCCTGAAGGAAATCGGCGGTGAAAACCCCGTCAAACACATGCGCTGTCGGGCCGGACATCCACACGCCGTCGTCGCGCCAGTCGATCTTTAGTTGCCCGCCATCCACGTTGACGGTGCAACTGCGTCCGGTCAGCCCACGGCGCGCCGCTGCCACGACGCTGGCGCAGGAACAAGAGCCGCTTGAGAGCGTCACTCCGACCCCGCGCTCCCAAATCCGCAGGCGAAGCTCGGTGTTTGACAGCACCTCCACCACCTCGACATTGGTGCGCTCGGGGTAAAGAGGGTGGGTCTCTGTCGCCGCCCCCAGGGCCTCCAGATCAACCGCCTCGGCGTCATCGACGAAAAACACACAATGAGGATTGCCCATGCCAAGCGCCACCGGATCGCCCTTGATCGGCAGCTTCAGCGTGTCGACCTCGTACGCGAGCGGAACGCGTGCCCACTCAAGCTGCGGATGGCCCATATTGACACGATAAATCCCGCCGCCCGCGTTTTCACACGCCAACAGCCCACGCTCGGTCTCAAGCGTGATCTCGCGCGTGCCCGTTTCGGCAAAAATCAGCCCGGCAATACAGCGCGTCGCGTTTCCACACGCGGCAGACAAGCTGCCATCCGCGTTCCAAAACTCCAGCCGCGCGTTGGCGGTATCGCTGTCCAAGATCACCGCCAACTGATCAAACCCGACCCCGCAATGACGATCCCCCACGCCGCGCGCGAGCTTGGCGGTCACCGGATCGGCCCGCCCGCGCGCGTCAATCACCACGAAGTCATTGCCAAGACCGTGCATTTTGCGAAACGGAATTCGCGAATTTTTCCAACTCTGCTCCATTACGCGCATATAGCCGCTCGCGTTGAAAATGGCCAGAAATGTTCGTTGAGTGCGATTCAGTTGATATTTTCAGAGGGTTCGCGGCAATTTACCCTTGACCGCTTGGCCCTTCGCTTATACGAAACGCATCTCGTGTGGGCCGGTAGCTCAGTTGGTAGAGCAACTGACTTTTAATCAGTAGGTCTCGGGTTCGGATCCCGACCGGCTCACCATTTAACACATTGTTTCCATTACGTTTTTTCGTTTCGGTGGTTAGGCTGGATTTTCCAGTTGGGAGTCCAGTTGGGAAATTTGTAGTTTGTTTTCTAGTTTTTTGATAGCCGATTCTGCCCGTTCGGTATCGCCGCCCAAATAATGAGCCTCTAGGATAACGGCGGCGTCTTTGATCGCGTGGCCCGTGATCGAGGCTATTTCGGGCACAGAACACCCCGCCAGCGCCAATCTAGTTACGGCGGTGCCGCGCAAATCATGGAACGTGACGCCGGTTATATTTGCCGCTTTGCGGGCTTTGCCCCATGATGTGCGAAATCCGTCAGCAGTCCAGGCGATGCCACGAGCGTTTGTCAGAATCCGATCCGTGTCAGCGACCTCACGTCTTGCTTTTGCCGCGTCCAGTGCTTCGCGCAACGGCTTGCCGACAGGGACTTGCACCCGCGCGCCTGTCTTGCCTTGCTTTAGAGCTATCGTCTTGCCGCTATAATCGCCCCACGTTAGGCGCAGCAGGTCGCCTTGCCTTTGCCCCGTCCACAAGGCCAGCGTAAGAGCGAGATGCAAATGAGCTGGCGCGAGCTTGTAAAACGTCGCCTCATCCGCCTCAGACCAAATGACATCGCGCCGGTGTGCGTGATAGGTCCGACCCGGGCGTTCGAGCGGGTTCTTGTTAATCTTGCCGCGATCTTCTGCCCACGACAGGACCCGTGCAAAAACGGCAAAGCGATAATCGGCGGTTCGAGCTGTTTTCAGGGCGATCTTATCGCGCCGGGCTAAAAAAGACCGCGTGTGCGCCGGTCGTCAAGGGCGGCAACCGGAAAGTTTGCGAAATCAACGGCAAGTGCCGCGATGTGCTTGCGATAATCGGCTTGAGTCTTTTCCGCTAGTTTAAGAAACTCGGATGAATCCAGAAAGCCGTCGAATATTGAGGCCAGATGATCCTTGCGTGGCGGAATCTTCGCTTTGATAGCTTCATTGTAAGCCGCGATAAATTCAGGCGCACCCGGCTTGCCCCGGAGACGTGGGCCGCCTTTCCATGCGTAATAATAAGTTGCCGTTGATCCATCCGCGAGGCGTTTGCGGACACGGTTCAACCCTTTCATTCTGACGTACATGCCGTTTCCTCAAGCCATTTATCCAATGGGGCAACGGTATCAGATTTTGAATCCGTGTCAGCATGAATGATTTCGACCGCCCCGTCAGGATGCACAATGGTTCTTAAAATAGGCAAGCCCGCCCGCCGCGCCGCCGCAACAGCACGGGTCAAATGGGATTGATGAAAGGGCGTTGCCATCGGATCAGAACGCGATCAGGCGCACTTTTACAGTTGCCGTCCCGGCGATAACAGCCTCGACCGCGACACCGAATTTTGTGTTGCCGGTTGATGTCGAAGTTATCAGGCCAGCCGTGGCATCCCAAAAACAAGCCGCACCGACAGCAAACACGTTCGCTGCAACCTTGTTCAGTTCGAAAACGCCTTCGGTGGCAACGTCGATCATGGTGCCGATGCCGGCGTCACCAAGCGCAACGCCGGTGATTCCCCCGATGACGACCGGTTCGCCGGCGAGCGTTACCGCCGCCGCTGGTATGGTCAGGTTTTCGCCGGGCTGAATAAAATTAGTGGCCATTTTACATTCCTTTCGAGGTCGCAAAAACAATCGTATTTGCGCGTGGTTTTTGAAGTTGAAGGATTTCGGATTCGACCGCAGCCAAGGCGCGCGCAATTTCATTGTCGCTCTTGTAAATAACGGTTTCACCGTTCGCATCCTTGATTTCACGGACACCTGAAAAACGGGTGTCCGTGAGCGTGTCACGGTACGCTTGCAGTTGGGCCAGCGTTGCCATTTTAGACGCCGACGTTCTTATAAGCGCCGCGCCAATCAACAGCACCAGCGCAAAAATCAAGCACCACGCGGAAGTCCATCCCGAGCGTTTCCCATCCTTCTTGCGAGGCCATTTGCGGCCCCGGGGCAGATGACAAATGCGAGAATTCGAGGACCGGCAAAACCGCCGGATCCGCGA
>JAADIJ010000183.1 GCA_013151335.1 Alphaproteobacteria bacterium
CAATCGGCGCATCTTGATCTGTCATGGTCGGGATCACGGTGTGCATGTCCCTGATACTATAGTCAAAATCAGAGCGGGTTGCTTTGAGATGATCAAGTAATCCCAACATCTCGGCGCGAACCTCTGACAGCGTTTCCTCCATCAAAAACCGCCGGTCGATGACCATTTTGCAGCGATCCGGCACGCATGGCGTGGGCAGCCCGCTATAGCCCTCAACCTGAATTTCCTCCCCGCCGTGGATCGAATTGATGTTCAATGTCGACTGTTTCGCCCCTTCGGGCACCACCGGCATTTTGGTACGTTTCGCCGCCAGCGCCGGAAACAGAGAGGCCTCCATCTCGGTGATCACCGCCCCCATATGGCGCACGGCGCAATCGCCCAGAAACGGCATCGAGCCATGGGCAATCCGCCCCTTAGTCTCGATCTCGGCCCACCAAACCCCGCGATGACCGAGACAAATGCGCTCTTTGTTCAGAGGCTCGGGAATGATCACATGATCCACCCGCGAGCGCGCAAAAAAGCCCCGCTCCGCCAGATAGGCCACCCCGCCAAAGCCCCCGCTTTCCTCGTCCGCCGTGGCCGAAATCTCGACCGCACCGTGATAGTTGGGACAGGCGGCGATAAATGCCTCCGCGGCAATAATCGACGCCGCCAGCCCTCCCTTCATATCGCAGGCTCCGCGCCCGTAAATCCGCCCGTCGCGCATCTCTGCGGCAAAGGGATCAACGCTCCAACCATTGCCGACGGCGACCACGTCGTGATGCGAGTTGAAATGTACGCACTCTCCGTCGGTCGAGCCTTCATGGCGCGCCACGAGGTTCCAACGCGGAAAGGCGTCGCTGTCACCGGGAGTGCCGCTCGCGCGGATCATCTGACAAGCAAACCCACCAGCGGTAAGTCGCGCCGCCAGAAACGCACAAATCTCGTGATAATTCCGCCCCGGAGGGTTCAGGGTCTGAATACGGATCAAGTCTTGCGTCAGCGCGACCAAATCATCCCGCCGCTGGCGGATATTAAGGCGTAATTGGTGGGAAAGGTCAGGCGTGCTCACATCATCCTCGCGAGGTTTTTGTGAAAACTTAGGCGTCAAACCCGGATCGCGCAACGCTCAACTGGCTGTGAGGCTTTCGGGCGTAGACTTGAACCGCGCCAAAGCCTCAAGTACTCCTGAGGTTGCGAGCATATTTGAGCACCGCCAATTGCCGGTTGAACGGCGCGGCCAAGAAAGAAGAAAAAGATGAAACTCGACAGCCTCCAGCGTTATATTCCTTTCATTCTGGTCGTGGCCCTGACCATCGCCGCCATCGTCAGCCTGCCGTGGTCGCTGTGGTTTGCGCTGCCAACTGCCTTGTTTGGCTGGCTCGCGCTGCTGGGCATTTACGACATCATCCAGCCGCGCCACTCGATCCTGCGCAACTATCCGGTGATCGGCCATATGCGGTTCATGTTCGAAGGAATGCGCCCCGAAATCCGCCAATACCTGATCGAAAGCGACCAAGACGAGGAGCCGTTCAGCCGCGAGGCCCGTTCCATCGTCTATCAGCGCGCCAAAGGGGTCGAGGATAAACGCCCCTTTGGCACCCGCAAACGGGTTTACGACGCGGGCTATTCATGGCTCACTCACTCGGTGCAACCCAAACATATCGAGGATAGCGACTTTCGCGTCTTGATTGGTGGTGCCGATTGCGCGCAGCCCTATAACGCCTCGATCTATAACATCTCTGCCATGAGCTTTGGCGCACTGTCGGCCAACGCGATCCTGTCGCTCAATACCGGGGCCAAGGCCAGCGGATTTGCCCATGACACCGGCGAGGGCGGGATCAGCCGTTACCACCGCCAAGGCGGCGGCGATCTGATTTACGAAATCGGCTCGGGCTATTTCGGCTGTCGCGGCGCGGATGGCCAGTTTGACGCCGATAAATTCGCCGAGCAAGCCACGCAAGATCAGGTCAAGATGATCGAGATCAAGCTCAGCCAAGGCGCCAAACCCGGTCATGGCGGGGTGCTACCCGCCGCCAAAATCACCCCCGAAATAGCCGAGGCACGCGGCGTGCCCATGGGTAAGGATTGCGAATCCCCCGCCGCCCACACCGCCTTTTCCACCCCGATCGAGATGATGGAGTTCATCGCCCTGTTGCGCGCACGCTCAAACGGCAAGCCCGTCGGCTTCAAGCTCTGCGTCGGTCACCGGCGCGAATTCATGTGCATCGTCAAAGCCATGCTCAAAACCGGCATCTTGCCCGATTTCATCGTTGTAGACGGCAAAGAAGGCGGCACGGGCGCGGCTCCGCTCGAGTTCACCAACCATCTCGGCATGCCCCTGACCGAAGGGCTGACCTTCGTTCACAACACCCTGCGCGGGGTGCATCTGCGCGACAAAATCAGGATCGGCGCGTCGGGCAAACTGATCACGGCTTACGACATTTCGCGGGTGTTGGCGCTGGGGGCGGATTGGATCAACTCCGCGCGCGGCTATATGTTTGCGCTCGGTTGCATTCAGGCCCAAGCCTGCCACACCAACCGCTGTCCGGTCGGGGTCGCCACCCAAGATCCGGTGCGCCAGCGCGCCATTGACGTGGGCGATAAATCTCAGCGCGTGGCGCGATTTCATGACAACACCATGAAAGCATTGGCAGAAATGACCGGAGCCGCCGGCCTTGAGCATCCCAACAAGTTTCTGCCGCGCCATTTCCTGATGCGCCAGAACAACGGCGCGATGATCACCGGCGACGAGGCCTATCCCTGCCCCCCGCCGGGTTTTCTGCTCAAAGAGCGCGGCCAATGCTCCCTCAACGAGATCGAGTTCCTCACCCGCTGGGAGCGCGCCTTCCCCGACAGCTTCACCCCGCGCGATGACGGAATATAGGTGACGGGATATAGGGCAGGATATCTCTCAAGCTCAGGCGCGGAGCTCTCGCATTACCTCTTACTCCGCCAAGTCCCCAGCCAAGCAACCACGCGCCCGAACACCCCGCTCGCCGATTTCTGCACCACTTCGGCCTGATCCTCCATCTTGTCCCAAACCTCGCTCACATCCTCCAGCATCGGATCAATCCGCCGTTTGCGAAAGCTCTGCACCCAGCGGTAAATCCGCAAAAATACCAGCGCCAGCAGTGTCAGAAACACGATATTGAACCACGGAATAATCGTCACATTCGGGTCAGAAACCTCGCGGATATTAACCACGTTTGGATAGATCGAGCCGAAAATAATCCGCCAGCCATATTGGGTAACCACCGCATAGCGCGGCTGTGACTTGGTAGAGCGCAAATCGGCGGCCTGCGCCTGCAAATTCGAGGTGTCAAACTTGAAATAAGGCGGCCAGCCCCAGCCGGTATCCTCGTTGCGATAAACCATGATACTGCCATCGGGGAACGCCGCGTTGATCAGCCGCAAATCTCGATTGGCCAAGTTCGCATTACCGCTGTCGGGCTGGGCGTAAAACACCCGATTCCAGCCGGAAAAATCCTGCCGGATCACTTCGGTGCCGGTGATCCTGACCACGTCATGTTGTGGCAAAGTATAGTTCAGAAACAGCGTCGCCAACAAAAC
The DNA here is from genome assembly GCA_013151335.1 of Alphaproteobacteria bacterium. Lineage (GTDB taxonomy): Bacteria > Pseudomonadota > Alphaproteobacteria > Rhodobacterales > Rhodobacteraceae > UBA5972. The sequence goes on from JAADIJ010000183.1 coordinate 3,553, forward strand.
TACGGTCGAGATTAGCGTCCATTTTGCATATCGCATCTTGTTGCCCTTCACATATAATTGGTCACGTAGACCATTGTTATCACTACCAAAAATGGCACGACATAGACCCCGAGGATCAGCTTTCGTCGCAGCGAGTGCCGATAAACCTCAAGCCCCTCGGCCACAAACTTCTCGCGCGCCGCCTCGCTCTTGTCAGAGGCTTCGCCCGCATCAAACTCCGCCTCCAGCGCATGCTTGGCGCGCCACCGTCCCCGGATCGACAAATAGACGTAAACCGCGCTCAAAACCACAAACCCAAGCAGCAATATACGCCAAGCGCCGATCATGACGAGCGCCCAACCGCGCCCCAAGGCCCGACCCGCCGGATGATCTCCTCGGGGGCCACGCGGGGAATTTCGGCAGCCCGCCGCGCGCGTGATCGCGGCGCAGGCGCAGGCTCCGGCGACACGTCCTCCATCCCCGGTTCCGGCCCGAACAACGCCGCCCGCGCCCCGGCCTTGTCGACCGAATATTCCTCGGCCAGAAAATTCGCCACATAGGATTTCTTAACGTCACTCCAGCCGCGATAAGCACGATAAAACGCCTGCTTGTGACAAATGAAAAGCTGGCGCACATCCATCGGCGACAATTCCGCCAACAGCATGTTAACCAAATCACGATCCTTGGTTTGCGCCGCGCGTAGCGTGTAAAAATAGGCCGGATGTTCAGCGGCGATTTCCGGCCAGTCGCTGCCATCCTTGAGCGAGCGCAAAAGATCGCTCAGCGCCTGATATTCCGGCGGCAGCGCCTCCAGATGACGCCGAGCCGCGCGCCGAAGTTCCATGCGCGTCATCCCAGCCAAATCCTCCCCCGCAGAGGCCGCCGTATCCACCAAAATAAAGTCGAGCCTCTGGCGCAGCAACGCCGCAGCGTTCAGATTTCGCGCCGAAACAATACTTTCGACCAGATGGTTTTTCGCCAAAAACTGCGCCATCCCGTCCCGGTCACCAAACTGGTAAACCGTGGCGATAGGCAGCGCGCTTTCGTCGCCTTTAGACGCGACCCTGATCGCCGCAGGCGCGCTCACATCGCGGAAAATATAGATACCGCCAAAATGGGAAGTATAGAAATTATCCTGCCGGAAACTGCTGTTTTTCAGGCTGACCGGGTTGCGCGTAATATCGCCCGACACCCGCGCCAACCCGATCATTTCGCCAATCAGATCATCGTCCCACCACGCGTCATTCCGAGTCTGAAACTGTTCGATCTTCTTCATCAACTCGGCCGCGTCCGCCACATGATTTTGGGTGGTATCCGCCTCGATTTCCACCTTCCTGATCTTGAAAAGCCGCGCAGGATCAGTCACGCTCATCACCGAGTTAACCAACTCACCCGCCACCGCATCGCGCGCCGTCAACGCAAAAATCTGCGCCTCGTTTTCATCAATGAATTGCCTCAATATCCCGTAAGATGTTGAAAATGTACCATTTAATAACGGAGCAGATTTCTGCTTGGTCGACAGCAAGATAAACTGTCGGTTACACCCATTTGGGTTAAGATAGGTGTCATCGCCCAACTCGTCACCAATTTCGGGGCTATAACCAGAGATGTCGATATGAAAATCCGTCAGCGCCGTTTCCCTCCCCGTCAGATGCTTAAGCGCGCGCCCATACCGCTCCACCAAAGCCGCAGAGCGCACCTCAAACAGATTGCTAAACATCAGACCTTTTTCGATCAACTGCCTCATTTGCGCCCCAACCCGTGCCGTGACGGCCATGCGTAAACCAGCGCATACCAGACCCCGGAAAACACCAGCAAAAACTTGATCACACCGCCCGCGCCGGTGAATTCCAGAAACGCGCTATCGACCAGAATTTTATTGTAAACCACCAGCGCCCCGATATACGAGAACCCGATCACGCTGGCGATAATCAGCGCATATAAAAACCCGATCGAGGCCGGATTTGCCGGCCCTTTCCAACGCTCATAGCTCTGGGAAACCACCCATTGAGCGATATAAACTCCGGCTCCGCTGAAAATCAGCAAAACCAGCCAATTGATCACTAAACTCATGTGCCTTCTCTCCCCAAATACCGTCGTTTTGCCGCGTCCATCCGACCCATATCGCGCACCGCCGCCTCAATCGCCGCTTCGTCCGATTTATCCGCATAACGAAACTCGCTATCGGCATAACGGTTGATTTCTTGCAACAGCATATCGGTGGTAATCGGCTGCATCAAACCCTTCAGCATCGCGGTCTTGGTCTCGTAATCCTTGAACAAAAACAGCTCCGGCTTTTCCATCCATTCGTCAGGCAATTCAACATCCATTGCGCGAACTTTAACCGCATCGGTAATATTCTTGATCGCGCGTCCGGTAAAGCGCGCGTCGGCCTCTTGAATGGCCTTCAGATACGCCCCCATCTTGGCAATGGTATCAAGCGCGCCAAGCTGCGAAGCAACCCGATCAAACACGTTGGCGAGTGCCTGTTCCTGCGGTCGTCCATGCCCCGCAAACGAGGCCGCAACCGCGCGTTTTATCTCCTGAGCGGCAAAAAGATCATGCGCGCCGACATCAATATTATGGTTGTCGCCCATCAGCAGATATAAAATATCCACATAATCCGCCTGGGTTTTCGGCCCATCCACCAAGAACCGCGCCCCGGCTCGCTGACGCAACGCATCATCGACATTCTCGGGGTAGTTGCTGAACATTCCAAACGTGCAATTGCCACGAATAACGGTGTTGGCGCCAGCAAAGCTCTCCATCAGCACGGCGGTAATTTCGAGCTGCCCGGCGCTTGATTGCCGATCCCCTCGGTTGCCCGCAAGCTGGTCGATATCGTCGATGGTGCCAAAGCCGATCACACCCGGATCGAGCACATTATTGATAAACGCCTTGGCGTTCTGTGCCGATTTCCCCTGATAGCTGTCGATGCTGTCCGTGCCGAGATTTTGATAGCGAAACGCATAACCGGCAACCTCGCAATAGCCAGAGATCAGCCCCGCCATCATCTGAATAAGCGTGGTTTTCCCGGTGCCAGGCATCCCGTCGCCCATAAAGGTAAAGATGAATCCGCCCAGCTCGGCAAACGGGTTTAACCGGCGTTCAAAATCATAGGCCATGAGCATTTTACTTAGCTTCATCGCCTGATATTTCGCGATATGATTGCCCACAACCTCGGTCGGTTTCTTGAAGGTCATCGACAGTTTCGAGCTTTGCGCCTTATGCGCCGGAGCAAAGCCCGACACCTCGAACCCATCGGCCTCAACCCGATATGACGCCGCCCTAAACGCCTCCAGCCGAGGGGCCGCATCGCCGCGCCGCGCCACCTTTTCCATCAGTTTTTCAGAGTAGGATTTGATGACCGCAATCACGTCGTTTTCGGTCTGTGCTTGCTTTTCAATCGCCTGATCCAGCTCCCATAACGCGCCCTCCAGCGCCAGACCGGGGTTGTCGGTCAGGATTTCACGAACCTCGCCAATGTCGATATTGTCACCAGCTTCCGCCACGCTCGGGGCCAACAGAAAATTGGCCATATTCGCAAAAACAAATAACGATACCAGCGCGTTAGCCGCCAACATCTCGGCAAACTTCACCGACAACTCCCCACTTAAGCGTCCCACAAGGTTGTCACGTTTAAGCTTCTCAAGCCCGATTTGATCGGCATATAAATCCCCCACCACATTGGCCACAGCCAGCGCGCGCCGTAGCGATTGCAGCACGGTGGCTTGCAAAGGCGAAGTCAAAGGATCGCCGTCATCGGCCGCCTTAATGGTGTCGATCAGATGCACCCCTTGCGGTCGCGCGCTTGGCTTGGTGACCAGCCCAGGCGTGGTCGAGCGAAACGGTCGCCGCCTGACACCAATGCCCGATGAGCGCTCGGGTTTTGGCCCAATATCGGCCTTGGCAATCCGTGGTGCGTGGTCAAATCCACCCAGCAACGCCATCGCGCCGTCATAGCGCGCGCGGATTGCCTCCTCCTTCAGCTCCATCAGGTTTCGTGCGTCACTCATTGGTTAATTCCGTCGTTAATTTGGTTAATTTCGCGCCCGACTATCCGGCCCGTCTGCTATCTATAGCTCAATATCTGATCGCCTTCGCTGACCACAAATTTCCTCACCCCATGAAACCCCGGAGGGTCGCGTTCCTTCAGCACCTGATAAGGTCGCTGCGGCAAAATTAACGCGCGTTTGATCTCGCTCGTGCCGGTTTCCGCCTCGGATTTACCAAAGTGATCAAGCCGGAAAATCTCGCGTTCAACAGAGCCAAAAAACCCCTTACGCTGGGTTTCCACCCGCTGCGAGGTCAGCGTTTCCACGGTCCAAGCCAGCGCCCAGTCATTGCCAATACCGCCCGCCGCGTCGGCCAAAATCCCCGCCAGCGGCCCGGACTGAAGGGTGAAATGGTCCGAATACATCGGTCCCACATGCAAACGGCGCAGCAATTTCGGGTGCAACTGGTCGAAATCCTGATCAAACCCTTGCGCAATCGTCACCAGTTTCAGCGCCGAAACCGCCTGCGCCATCAGGTGGCTTTGCACCTGCGGCCAGCGCATTTCATCGCGCGGCAACGCGGTTTCGCCGGTGTCCTCCAGCACCATGAAATAGAGCGTCGGAATGTTGACCTGACTATCATAAGTCGCCCAATGCACTGCATATTTTCGCCGCCCGTCATCTTGGGTTCCCAGCCAGATAATCTTGGGATCGTTTTGCGCCCAAAATAGATTTCGCGCCGCCAGACGCTCATAATAAAGCCGTTGCGACAGGGCGAATTGTTGCTTTTTCGGCACGCTCAGCTCGTTGAGAATATGGCGCACCATATCCTTTTTAAGCTCACTGACAGAGGGCAACGCGCCCAGATGTTGCTCTACCTGATGGGCGTCATTGGCCATTTGCAACAACTCAGAATAGATCGGAAATCCGCTGTCAGTCACGTCAATTTGCAGCGTTTTGGGCAGCAATTCAGACACCCGCCCCGCCATCAAATACTTGTTGGAGAGCGCCTCAAACGAGGCCGAAAGCCCGCGCAAATACCGCCCCACCACGTCCAGCTCGACCGCGCCGATCGCGTCCGGTGCCGCGTTCATTTCCGCCACCTGCTCCAGATGGCCCAAAATTCGGTCAAACTTGGCGAAATACCGCCGCGTCGCAGCCGCGTCCGCCAGTGGAACGTGGTCAGAAGTTAACGCTGTTTTAATCACCTGAGCCTCACAAGCTAAGACCCGTAAAGATTCTTGTCATGCTTTTGCACGATCTTCTCAAATCGGCGCACGAAACGGGCATCGGACTTGGCTTTTTCTTCCAAAACCTTGCGCGCAAACACCATATTATCCTCGTGGCCTTCCATCATATCGGCCATCCGGTTGTTGGTCGCAGCCCCGATTGCGGCCATCGCCGTTTGCGCCTCCTGATCGGTTTGAACGCCGATTTCGTTGATCCGATGCGCCACGTCCTGCTGTTGCGCGGTCTTCAGCGATTTGGTTAGCGCATCATAAAGAACCACGCGCTGTTTAGTGTCTGTTTGCAATTTGTTAATCAGCACCATCTGGGTTGCGGCCTGATTTTGCAGGCTGTCGATCCATGTTTTCCCGGTCTCGATATAGCGTTCCAGCGTCTGGGATTTGGCCAGTTTAACCTGCTCGTCCTGCACACTCTCATTATATTTACTATTGAGTGTCGCCAGCTTGCTTTCGAGTTTAGTGCGCGCAGCGGCGTCCTGTTCGACGCTGATCTTGTTCTCCAGATCGATGATTTTGGGGTCCATCGCCAGAATATCAGCCCGCAAACCTTCCAGCGCCACCACGGTGGCTTCGCGGTCGTCCAGCGTCTCGGTCAGGTTGATCTCGACCCGATCTTTATGCTCGTTAAGCGAGGTTAGCTGGTTTTCAAGCAGCGCGACAATGATGTCTGATTTGCTGATAAGGTCTTGTAACTTATCATCAATCGAGGCCGTACGCATCCGCTCCTGACGCATACTTTCCGATTTGGCCCCGCTGAAAACCCCGACAAAACTTTCCCAGCCGGTCTTGTCGCGCATGGCGTCAAAATCTTTGGAAAACCCCGCCGTCACATCATCCAGCCCCATGATTAGCTCGGCAATATTGGCGTTCATCATTTCGCTGTGCTTATGCACGTCGTTCAGTGTCGCGTATTCGATATCAATTGCGAATTCGGTCTTGCCATCGATCTTGCCACGCGCCGCTTCTATCCGGTCAGTCAGGGCGTCCATTTTGGTTTGTGCGGCTTTCACCTCGGTTTTTGATTTTTCAATTTGTGCGCTGAAATCGCTCATCTCGCCCCCGGCTAAGTAAATAACATTAACATTGATCTAGGCGCAGTTTAGCGCGATTTGAAGGGGGAGGGCAGGGCTTTTTCGTCAATCGCACCAGAAAAAGCCGGCGACAGTTAAAACCGCAGCAGCCAGCGCACCAGCGCCGGAAAAGCAGTTGCCAGCCCCATGTAAACGCGTAGCAAGCGCGGGAAAACCGCATTATATCGCGGCCTTGCTGCCAGCCCGACAATCAGCGTCGCACAATGTTCGACCTCAAGCGTGGGAACAGTCCGCGCAAGGGCCGGAATATGCTCCTCGGTGCCGGGGTTGTTAACGAAATAGGCCGAATTGACCTTGCCAAAAGTCACATGACAGCTTTTGACCCCGCTGCCTACCAGATCCTGCGCCAGCGCACGGTGCAACCCGAAAAGCGCTGCTCTTGCCGCCGTATAGGCCGCACTAGAAGGCCAAGACAGCGCGTAAGCCGGTGAATTCACATGAATAATCACGCCAGAGCCACGCGCGCGCATCGCCACCAAAAACGCCCGTGTCACGTTGAACGCGGCAAAATATGGCGCATCCATCATCTCGCGTGCCTCCTCGCCACTGGTTTGCTCAAGCGTTTTCCAAACGCCAGCCCCCGCCGCGTTAACGATTAGATCAGGTGCCAGAACCCCGTCGGGCAGCGCCGAAACCAGTCGCGCCATCGCCTCAGGCTTGGCCGCATCAAGCGCCACCGCCCGCGCGCAATCGCCGATTTCCGCCGCCAAAGCCGCCAGTTTATCGCTCGAGCGCGCAACCAAGATCACCTCATATCCAGCCCCCGCCAAAGCCCGCGCCGTGGCCGCACCGATCCCGCTCGACGCCCCGGTCACCACCGCCAGTTTCAAATTCCCGCCTCCAGCCGCACCAACAGCGCCGCCATCATCTGATCACAAGCCGCCAATTGCGCATCGGTCACATATTCGTCCGGCTTATGCCCCTGCGCCATCTGCCCCGGCCCGCAAATCACCGTCGGAATACCAAGCGCGCCGCTAAACAGCCCGCCCTCGGTGCCAAACGCCATTTTGATCGAGCCGTTCGCACCCGTCAGCGATTTCACAAACGCCATCACATCGGCATCAATCGGCGTCTCCAGCCCCGGATAAGACCAACTCCGCTCAATCTCGATCCTCGCCGCCGGATGATCTGCGCGGGCAACGATTTCACCTGCCGCCTCGCGCAGCCGATCAATAATATGCTCGGGGTCATCCTCGGCCAGATTGCGTATCTCAAACTCCACAACCGCATGATTTGGCACGATATTTAGCGCATCGCCACCGGCAATCTTCCCCACATGCAGCGTGGTATAAGCCACGTCATAATCGTCGTCCTGCGCACCCGAGGCCGCAAACTCCGCCTGCAAATCTCGCACAGCACCGACAAAATCTACCGCCAGATGCAGCGCGTTCATCGCCATCGGAGCCAGCGCCGAATGCCCCTCCAAACCCCGACAAATCGCCTTGAGCGCGACCTTGCCCTTATGCCCCGACGCCACCGCCATTCCGGTCGGCTCGCCAACGATACACATGGCGGGTTGCCGCGGCGCACCCGCCAGCATCTCCACCAGCGAGCGCACGCCGACGCAGCCGATTTCCTCGTCATAAGACAGCGCCAAATGCAGCGGCATTCGCAAATTGCGCGTGCTCGCCACTATAGCCGCCGCAATCGCACTGGCACAAAACCCCTTCATATCGGCGGTGCCACGGCCATAATATCGCCCATCCGAACAGGTCAGCTCAAACGCCGGACGGCTCCAATTCTGCCCGTTAACCGGCACTACATCCGTGTGCCCCGACAACATCACGCCGGGCCGATCCTTTGGCCCGATAGTGGCGTAAAGATTGGCCTTTTTCCCGCTCGCATCCGGCAAAATCTCGCAAGCAATCCCGTGCTGACCCAACAGCGCCGCAACCCAGTCGATCAGCGCCCGATTGGGATCACGGCTAACGGTGGCAAAGCCGATCAGACGCTCAAGGATCTCGATGGTTTGCACGGTTTTGCCCTCACTCGCCGTAGGGTATCCAGATATTTTTAACGTCGGTGGCATGGCGCAAAAACTCCGGCGCAGAGGCCTCGTTCCAGTCGCGCGCCCGCCCGTTATTGACCCAAGTTCGCTTGAGATTATGGGCCGAAGCCGCCTCGATCGTCGCCGATAAATCCTCGGAACCGAAATACCAGACCGCGTCCACATCATCATGATCCGCCAGCGTTTTGGCCAACTCCCCATGCGCGCCAGTGACGATATTCACAACCCCGCTTGGCAAATCCGAGGTTTCCAGCACCTGATAAAAATCACACGCCGCTAACGGTCGCGCGCTTGACGGTACCAAAACGCAGGTGTTGCCCATCGAGATCGTCGCCCCCAACACCGACACCAACCCCAAAAGCGGGGCCTCGTCGGCGCAGATCGCCCCAATCACCCCGACCGGCTCGTTCATCGCCAAGGCCACGCCGCTGATCGGTACATTATGCACCGCCCCGTCATATTTGTCGGCCCAAGCCGCATAGGTAAACAGCCGCGCAACACTGGCCTCGACCTCCGAGCGTGCCGCCTTACCGCCGCCGCCCATCGCCTCCAGCCGAGCCGCAAATTCCTGCGCCCGCACACTCAAATTCTCGGCGATATAGTAGAGGATTTGCGCCTTGAGATGCCCCGTGGTTTTGGCCCAGCCGCTGGCTTTATGCGCCGCCTCGACCGCGTTGCGAATATCCTTGCGATTGCCCGCGCCAACATGGCCCAAAAACCCGCCTTTGGGTCCATAAACCGCCTGAACATAGCCACCATCGGGCCGCGCTTGCTTGCCACCGACATAGTTCTTGGCCGTGCGGTCGATCATCGCGCCGCTTGGCCCGGCCACCCCGTCAAAAGGCAAAACTCGCGCCAACGGTTTGGTACTGATGCGAGGTTTGGTATAGGCAAAAAGCCCCTCACGTCCACCCTCGCGCCCAAAGCCGCTTTCACGTCGCCCACCAAAACCGGCACTGGCGTCAAACTGGTTGGTGGTGTTAATCCACGCCACCCCGCACGCAAGTTTGGGCGCAATATCCAGCGCCAGATTGATGTTTTCGCTCCACACCGACGCCGCCAGACCGTAAGCCGAATTATTGGCCAATTGCACCGCCTCGCTTGGCGTGCGAAAGGTCATCGCCACCAGCACCGGCCCGAAAATCTCCTCGCGCATCAAGGTAGAGGAGGTCTCAAGCCCCGTGATCAGCGTCGGCGGATAAAAGCAGCCCCCATCAGGTAAGCTCCCCGCCGCCACATAGGCAACCCCGCCGTCCTGCAAACCGCGATCAACCATTTCAGTAATAGTTTTCAATTGCTTAGGATCAACTATCGCCCCCACATCAATCGACTTATCAAGCGGATCACCAACGCGCAGCTTGTCCATCCGCGCGCGGATTTTGGCGTAAACTCGCTCCGCCACCGCCTCTTGCACCAGCAACCGCGAGCCCGCACAACACACCTGCCCCTGATTGAACCAGATTGCATCAACCAGCCCCTCAACCGCGCTGTCCAGATCGGCGTCGTCAAAGATAATATAGGGCGATTTGCCGCCCAGCTCCAACGTCAGCGACCTGCCCGAGCCAGCAGTTGCCGCGCGAATACGCCGCCCAACGTCGGTCGAGCCGGTGAAAGCGATCTTGTCAATTCCCGCGTGGTTAACGATCATCTCGCCCACCGCCCCGTCGCCGGTGACGATATTAACCACACCCGCAGGCACGCCAGCCTCCACACAAATCTCGCCAAACAGCAACGCCGTCAGCGAGGTGTATTCGGCAGGCTTCAGCACCACAGAATTGCCCATCGCAATCGCTGGCGCTATCTTCCACGCCAGCATCAGGGTCGGAAAGTTCCACGGAATAATCTGCCCCGCCACGCCCAGCGCCACCTGATCGGGCATCTCTGCCTCCATCAATTGCGCAGCCCCTGCGTGGTAGTAAAAATGCCGCGCCACCAGCGGAATATCCACGTCCCGGCTCTCGCGGATCGGCTTGCCATTATCAAGCGTCTCCAGCACCGCAAACAAGCGGCTGTGCTTTTGCATCAGCCGCGCCAGCGCATAAAGGATTTTGGCCCGTCCATATCCCCCAAGTGCCGCCCATTTCGGCTGTGCTGCTCGCGCCGCCACCACCGCCGCATCAATATCGCCCGCGCCCGCTTGGGCAATTTGCGCCAGTTCCTCGCCAGTGGCCGGATTGGATGTGGCAAAGCTCGCGCCTGAATCCGCCGCCACAAACCCGCCATTGATGAACAATCCAAACCGGCGCTTATGCTGTTGCAGCCATTCATCCGCCGCAGCGCGACCCTCGGGGGCAGGACCATATTCCATGCTGTCGAAAATCTCCGAAACGCTCATATCTTCAACCCAACCCATGCCTGAAGGACGCCGAATAGCGTCCGGTTATGTGATGCTCCAACTGTCGCTCGATATCGCCGAGCAGACTTGAGGCCCCGAACCGAAACAGCTCCGGCGTAAGCCACGCATCGCCCAGTTCTTCCTTCAAAAGCGCCAAATAGTTAATCGCCACCTTAGCCACCGAGACCCCGCCCGCCGGCTTAAACCCGATCCTGATGCCGGTGCGCTCATGATAATCACGAATTTGCCGCATCATCACCAGCGAGACCGGCAGCGTCGCGTTCACAGGCTCTTTGCCGGTCGAGGTCTTGATAAAATCAGCCCCCCCCATCATGCAAACCTGCGACGCCCGCGCCACATTTCGCAACGTGCCAAGCTCCCCAGTGGCCAAAATCGCCTTGATATGCGCGTCACCGCAAGCCGTGCGAAACGCCCGCATCTCGTCATAAAGTGCCTGCCAGTTTTGCATCAAAACATGACGGCGTGAAATCACAATATCAATCTCGCGCGCCCCCGCCGCAACCGAAGCCTCAATCTCCGCAATCCGCAACGGCAGTGGGCTAAGCCCCGCCGGAAACCCCGTCGAAACCGCCGCCACAGGCAGGTTCGATCCCGCCAGCGCCGCCACCGCCGCAGGCACCATCTCGTGATAAACACAGACCGCCCCCGTGGTCAGCCCGCGCGCGCCCATCCCCAACGCCTCCAACAAATCCTGACGTACAGGCTGGCGCGCTTTACGGCAAATCCGATGAACCCTGCGCTCGGTATCGTCACCAGAAAGCGTGGTCAGATCAATCATGCTCACCGCCTTGAGCAACCACGCCGCCTGCCAGTCCTTTTTAAGCGACCGCCGCCCACCAAGCTGCGCACAACGCCGCTCCACCGCGCTGGTGTTGACGCGCACCTGCGCCACCAGATCAAGATCAAGTGCGGTGCCCGGATTGCGCGCCGAGTTGACGTGAACAAGCCCGGTCGCAGGCGCCCCCGCCAGCGTTTCGCCGGTCGTTTTCATGGTTTTTGACAAGTTCCCAACGCCTTCATGTCTGGCAAATTCAAGGCCGCAAACCTCGCATGGTTTGACCAGAGGGTCAAGAAACCGCATCGCCGCCAACGTGCCAAAAAACGGTATCATTTCGGCTCCTCAAAGCTATGCTGGCTGAAATCTGTCAAAAGGATCGCGCATTGGTTGAGAGACGTGAAAAGCTGACCCCGCAAAATGTCGCTAAAATTTGCGAGAGTATTTTCCATCAGCCCGTCGAGAAAATTACCGCGCCGGGTGGCAAATCGCGCGAGAGCCTGCGCGTGCATTTCGCCACCCACACCATCATCGCCACCCAACGCGCCTATTCAGGCCGGATGCGGCTCGAGGTCGAGGTCTTGCGCCGTCTCAGCGAGGGCGGCGCGCCAGTGCCCAAATTCCTCGGCGGCACCGAGCAGGTTTTCTTTCAACAAGACGTGGGCGCGCGCCGCTTGTCCTCGCAACTGGCCGACGCCGACGCCCGCAGCGGCCAAAACATCGCCGCGCGCGCATTCGCCAGCCTGATCCAGATTCACGAGGCAGGCGAGCAGGCCGAACTGCACCAGATCGTGCCCAAGCTTGGCGCAGAAAAGCCGTGGGTCGCAGGTTTCGTCAACTCCGCCCTTGCCGCCTCGGATCGCTATAAAATCAGCGCGCCCACGATAGATTTTGGCGCCATAACCGAGCGGCTGCATGTGCCGTGCGCACGGTTTTTGAAATGGGATGCAAGACCCGGAAACGCCTCGATCGGCCACGACGGGCGGGTCTATTGGTTTGACTGGGAGCATTGCGGCGCACGTCAAGGCATGGAGGATTTCGCGTGGCTCGCAGGCGACGAGTTCTTTCCGCTTGGGGCGAGCGAGGTGGTCGCGATCCTCACCAATTTGCTGGGGCCGAAACTGACCGCGCCGGAGCTTGAATACCTCGGCATCTTCACCACATTTCACATCGTTCAACGCCTGATCATTATCCACCGGCGGTTTGAAAAAGTCGGCTGGGTTGACGTGAAAAACGCCATGAAGCTCGACAAAATCGGCGTCGACCGCGCGCTGGCCGTCCGCCTGTGCGATCACGGCGAGGAATGGGCCGATCTCAGCCCCCAAACCCGCTCGATGAAACGCTGGTTCAAAGATTGCGCAAAAACGCTGGAGGCGATGGCGCGATAAACCCAAGAGCTGCGCCCGACCTTCAGACCTATTCCCCCTCGTCAGCCAAACATCCGAGCGGGTCGCATCGCGGCACGGTCTGCGCCCGACCTCCCCCCGGAGGGCGCTTCGCACCCCCCAAGGTCGGGCGCAGACCTCACGGCGTGGCGCAAAAGCTAGGGTCCATGACCCATTGATCCAACCTCACCCAATCACCCCCACCGCCTCAGCCCGCGCCAACAAACGCTTCGCTGTGACCACATGCAGGTTCTCAACGATGCTCCCATCCAATACTGCAATCCCCAGCCCCTCGGCCTGCGCCGCCTCAAACGCCGCGATCTGACGCCGCGCCAGTTCAATTTCCGCCTCTGACGGGGCGAACACCTCGTTGGCGACCTCAAGCTGCGCTGGATGGATCAGCGATTTGCCGTCAAACCCCATATCGCGCCCCTGCACACAATGCTGCCGCAAACCCTCAACGTCCTTATAAGCGTTGTAGACCCCGTCAACGCACACCAAACCATAGGCCCGCGCCGCCAGCAAACACAGGCTCAGACTGGTCATGATCGGCGCGCGATCCTCAACATGTCGCGCCGACAAATCCTTCACGAGATCATTGCTGCCAACCACAAACCCCTTGAGCCGAGGCGACGCAGCCGCAATGTCTTGCGCATTCAAAACGCCAAGTGGGCTTTCCATCATCGCCCAAATTGCGGTCTCTGCACAGTTTGGATGCTGCGCAAGCTGCGCCTCCAACCACCGGATATCATCGCCGCTTTGCACCTTTGGTAGCAAAATCGCCTCCGGCCCGACCGCGCAAATCGCCGCCAAATCGTCGATCTCCAACCCGGTACCCCGCCCATTGACGCGCACCATCAAGCCGCGCGTGCCGTAATCCCGCCGCTCCAGCGTCTCGGCCACCAACCCGCGCGCGTTGGCTTTTTCATCCATCGCCACCGCGTCCTCCAGATCAAAAATGATCCCGTCCGCAGGCAAGCTCGTCGCCTTTACTAACGCCCGCTCGCGCGAGCCGGGTATATATAACAGTGAGCGGTAGGGTTTTATTTGCGGTTCCATAGAGCCTCTAATTTGCCAGTATATGTCACGGATTTTAGGCCACAGCCTGAATTGGGATGCAAGCCAGAACACGCCGAGCCACGCTTTTGAGCGCGCCCGCGCCGCGTTTGACCTTGCACACGCCCCCTCAAGGGTCTACCCAACCCCCAAATTTCACAACCCAACGGAGAAGTAAAATGGCAAGAGCAAAGATCGCATTGATCGGGGCCGGTCAGATCGGCGGTACGCTGGCACATCTGGCCACGAACAAAGAGCTTGGCGACGTGGTAATCTTCGACATCGCCGACGGTATCCCCCAAGGCAAAGCGCTGGATATTTCCGAAAGCGGCTCAATCTCGCGCTTTGACGCGACCATCACCGGCACCACCGATTACGCCGATATCGCAGGCGCCGACGTGTGCATCGTCACCGCCGGTATCCCGCGCAAACCCGGCATGAGCCGCGATGATCTTTTGGGCATCAACCTTAAAGTGATGAAATCCGTCGGCGAGGGCATCGGCAAATACGCGCCAGATGCTTTTGTGATCTGCATCACCAACCCGCTCGACGCGATGGTCTGGGCGTTGCAACAATATTCCGGCCTGCCTGCAAACAAGGTTTGCGGTATGGCAGGCGTGCTGGATAGTGGCCGTTTCCGCCATTTCCTCGCGCTTGAGTTCGGGGTTTCTGCCCGTGACGTCTCGGCTTTCGTTCTGGGCGGGCATGGCGATACTATGGTGCCGCTCACTCGCTATTCAACAGTTGGCGGCATCACGCTGCCCGATCTGGTCAAGATGGGCTGGACCAGTCAGGACAAGCTCGACGCTATCGTTCAACGCACCCGTGATGGTGGTGCCGAGATCGTTGGCTTGCTCAAAACCGGCTCGGCATTTTACGCCCCTGCCGCCAGCGCAATCGAGATGGCCGAAGCCTTTCTCAAGGATCAAAAGCGCGTGCTGCCCTGTGCGGCCAATGTTGATGGCGCTTACGGCTTGAAAAACACCTATGTAGGTGTGCCGACCGTGATTGGCGCAGGCGGGGTCGAGAAGGTCATCGAGATCAAGCTTGATAAGGCAGAGCAAGCCATGTTTGATAAATCCATCGAGGCGGTTAGTGGGCTGGTTGATGCTTGCAAAGCTATCGATGGCACGCTGGGAAAATAGCAGGTTGGCGGAGCAAAAGTTCGCTTTATAGCTCCGCCACCTAACACATACACCGCCCGGCGGATACGCCGGGCCGCGCCGGACCTTCCCCCCGGGGAGGCGCGATGCACCGATGGCGAAAACTACGAAGGGTCAGCGGGTTGCAATGGCACTTCATCCATCAAACGCAGGAATGCGCCACCCCAAGGTCCAGCGCGCCCCTCGTTCTCTTCAGCAATGGTCACTAGATTTGGGTTATAAGGAAAACTTTAGGCTCAAGTGACTAGCGCTGACCCCATTTTACCCCATGATTCCTAACCCTCACTCACCCATTTCCGCCGTTCCTCCCCCTCTCGACCATATTTGTGATCACACCCCGCTAAACTGTGATCACAAATAACTGTTTTCTGCCCGAACACCAAATATTTACCTTTTCTTCCCTATGAGTTGTGTCAAACCAGTGACAGCTTGAACGCAAACCAACCAACGGGAAGCTCTTCCATGAATATTCACGAATATCAGGCCAAGCGCCTGCTGCGCGATTACGGCGCTCCGGTCTCTGATGGCCGGGTGGTTTTGAAAGCCGACGAAGCCAAATCAATGGCCAGCGAACTCGACGGCCCGCTTTGGGTGGTCAAGGCGCAAATCCACGCCGGTGGCCGCGGCAAGGGCCATTTCATTGAACCCGAAGCTGGCGAGGCTGGCGGTGTCCGCCTCACCAAATCCGTGGCCGAAGCCGCAACCGAGGCCGAGAAAATGCTGGGCCGCACGTTGGTGACCCACCAATCCGGCCCTGCTGGCAAACAAGTCAACCGTGTCTATATAGAGGACGGCTCGGGTATCGAGACCGAACTTTACCTTGCCCTGCTGGTAGATCGCCAAAGCTCGCGCGTGGCCATCGTCTGCTCGACCGAGGGTGGCATGGACATCGAACAGGTGGCCGCCAAAACCCCCGAAAAAATCATCAGCTTTTCAGTCGATCCCGCCTCTGGCCTGTCAGCCTTTCATGGCCGCCGCGTCGCCTTTGCACTGGGCCTGAAGGGCGCGCAAATCAAGCAATGCGTCAAACTGATCGACACGCTTTATCGCATGTTTATCGAGCGTGACATGGAGATGCTGGAGATCAACCCCCTGATCGTCACCGACAAGGGCGACCTCAAATGCCTCGACGCCAAGATGGGATTTGACAGCAACGCCATGTATCGCCAGCCTGATATTCTGGCCCAGCGCGACGAAACCGAGGAAGACCCCAAGGAACTCGCCGCCTCCAAATTCGACCTCAACTATATCGCGCTGGATGGCGAGATCGGCTGCATGGTCAACGGCGCAGGTCTGGCCATGGCGACGATGGACATCATCAAACTCTACGGTTCCAACCCCGCCAATTTCCTTGATGTCGGGGGCGGTGCCACCAAAGAGAAAGTCATTGAGGCGTTTAAAATCATCACCTCCGACCCCCAGGTCAAAGGCATCTTGGTCAATATCTTCGGCGGCATCATGCGCTGTGACGTCATTGCCGACGGCGTGGTCGCCGCAGTCAAAGAAGTCGGCCTGACCGTCCCTCTGGTGGTCCGGCTTGAGGGCACCAACGTCAAAGAAGGCAAAGCCATCATCAACAATTCCGGCCTAGACGTAATCGCCGCCGACGACCTCGGCGACGCCGCCCAGAAAATCGTCAAAGCGGTGAAGGGGTGAGTCGGACGCAGACTCTTTCCAACGCCAAGCGCAGTGACACGGGGTTAACCATGTGTCCTGCGTACTCACCCACACCAATATCGGGAACCAATTAGATGTCCGTACTCGTAGACCAAAACACCCGCGTTATTTGCCAAGGCCTCACCGGCTCGCAAGGCACGTTCCACAGCCAGCAGGCGCTTGACTATGGCACCAAAATGGTTGGTGGCGTGACCCCCGGCAAGGGCGGCCAGACCCATATCGGCTTGCCGATCTTCAACACCGTCGCCGAGGCGCGCCATGTAACGCAAGCCAATGCCAGCGCGATCTACGTCCCGCCGCCTTTTGCCGCCGACGCGATCCTCGAGGCAATCGACGCCGAAATCGAGCTGATCATCTGCATCACCGAAGGCATCCCCGTGCTTGACATGATGAAGGTCAAACGTGCGCTCGACGGCTCAAGCTCACGTCTAGTTGGCCCCAATTGCCCCGGCGTAATCACCCCCGGTGCCTGCAAAATCGGCATCATGCCCGGCCATATCCACCGCCCCGGTTCGGTCGGCGTGGTGTCGCGCTCGGGCACGCTAACCTACGAGGCCGTGGGCCAGACCACCGCCATCGGCCTTGGCCAATCCACCTGCATCGGCATCGGCGGCGACCCGATTAAAGGCCTTGATCACATCGACGCGCTGGAGATGTTCTTGGCCGATGACTACACCCAGTCGATCATCATGATCGGCGAGATCGGCGGCTCATCCGAAGAAGACGCCGCCCAGTTCATCATGGACGAGGCCAAAAAAGGCCGTTCCAAACCCATCGCCGGTTTCATCGCCGGACGCACCGCCCCCGCAGGTCGGCGCATGGGCCACGCCGGTGCCATCGTCGCCGGTGGCAAAGGTGGAGCCGAGGACAAAATCGAAGCCATGCGCGCAGCCGGTATTGTGGTCGCCGAAAGCCCCGCCGGTCTGGGCGAGGCCGTTCTCAAGGCGATTGGCTAAGCAAATGGCGCCAGCGGCCTCATCAAAACGCAGGGCAACATCCCCTGCCGGACCTCGCGAAATTCGCTGGTCCGGCGGCGGGGCCATCGCGCTGATCCTAAGCGCGATGCTGCTGGTTTTTGCCAGTGCGCCCAAGGTGCTGGCCGCGCCGCAATTGGCCCCGACAATCGACACCTGCCTTGCCTACTCGTCGCCTGACAAACTGTTTCGCGCCGACTTGCAAAACATCGGTTGGAGCGACCTTGGCAAAAAAGACCTCGTCGCCGCGACCAAGATTTTTCAAGACGGTCTGTTGCTGCTTGAGAGCCCGGATCCGCGCCAGAAAATCGACTTCAGGACCGCCAACAGCAAGGCCTCCGATCTGGTGCAACAAATGTGGCGGCTGGTCGGCACGCAAAACTCCAGCGGTATTTTCTATTTTTCCGGTGGCGGCAATCCGGCGGTGTTGATGGTCAGCACCGGTTTTGACGCCCGCCGCTCTTGGCTGCAATGCACCTATGCCGGGCCGGATGACCTTTATCTTCAGCAGTTATTGAAGGTTACCAAGGCGCAAGATGCGCGCGCCGGGGTGAGCCAGCCCAGCAAAAACTATCAAAGAGGCCTGCTTCAGGGCCAGAAAGGCCTGAGGGAGTTTTCGGTACTGGCCGGTCAATATCTGCCGGGGATCGCAGCTGAAATCGGCCGACAGCCCTCCTCTGCGATCGGGGTATCAACCATCAGCGCGCGACCTATGGATATAGCCTTGCCGACCGGCGACGCATTGGCCACCGCCGAGGGTATCTGCAAAGCGGATATTGGCGACCTCAACGGATTCGTGCGAAAATTTGGCGCTAATAATTTCACAAGAATTGCGATTGACGAGTTGACTGCCAAAGACCAAGCCGCCTTTGCACAGATGGAGTTCGGGCGCGATTTCTTCTCCGATGTCAACACCGCCCCGCCTCCGGCTCTGCGCTGGAAATCATATCTTGATCAAAAACGCGCCAACATCAAACTGTGGAAAAACAAAAAACAACTGACAACAAGCTGGTTCATCCTGTTGCGCCATGTGGGGCCAAAAGAAACCGTCTATGTGCGCCTGATATATTCACAGCCCAGAAACGAGGGAGCCTCGGTTCTCTGCCGCATCGGGGCGATGGCTCCCACGATTTACACTGGTATCCGCACGGATTTATGGAAAACCAACCAGAACTTTCCGACCATTAAGTGGATTTGGAACAAGGGTTTTGAGGCCAATAACGGCGCTCTCAAAGGCACACGCGTGGTGAGCCTTTATAACGCCTCAAAGATTGAACCGCTGATCAAAGAGCCGCTTGTGGTCAATGTTTTCGTTGATCTGAACAGCTTCCACATCCTGAGGTCGCAGCCATGAGCGCCGCGCTATATAAATCCGCTCCTGATGCCGCCAACTCAAACGCGCCGCTCTTCCCCCCTTTCGCCAGCATAATCTGGACATTCTGGATCGGTTTCGTCCGCCCGGAACCAGCCCCAAACACCTACGGTCCCAACTCCCAAGAGGTATCTACATGACCGAACAATCTTCAAACGACCAGTTCCATGCCTCCAGCTTTCTTGAGGGGCAAAATGCCGTCTATGTAGAGCAACTCTACTCCCGATATGCCGATAATCCGGCGGCAGTCGATGAAAGCTGGCAGAGCTATTTCAAATCGCTTGGCGACGCCAAAACTGACATCAAACTAGAGGCTCAGGGCCCCACTTGGCAACGCGCCGACTGGCCGCCGCAACCCAATGACGACCTGACCGCCGCCCTTGACGGTCAATGGCCGGCAGAGCCCGCCAAAGCCGCCGACAAAATCAAGGACGCCGCGCGCAGCAAAGGGGTTGAACTTAGCGATACCGAGGTGCAACAGGCCGTGCTCGACAGCCTGCGCGCCCTGATGCTGATCCGCGCCTACCGCATTCGCGGCCACCTCGCCGCCGACCTTGACCCTTTGCATCTGCGCGAAGAGACCGACCTGCCGGGGCTGGACCCAAAATATTACGGCTTCACCGAGGCCGACATGGATCGCCCGATCTTTCTGGACAACGTGCTTGGCCTGCAACTGGCAACCATGCGCGATATTCTGGCACTGGTTAAACGGACGTATTGCGGCACGTTCGCCATCCAGTACATGCACATCCACAACCCCGAAGAGGCGCTTTGGCTTAAGGACCGGATCGAGGGTTACGGCAAGGAAATCCAGTTCACCCGCGAGGGGCGCAAAGCGATCCTCAACAAACTGGTACAGGCCGAAGGGTTTGAGAAATTCCTCAACGTCAAATACATGGGCACCAAACGCTTCGGCCTTGACGGCGGCGAGGCGCTGATCCCGGCGATGGAGCAGATCATCAAACGCGGCGGCGCGCTTGGTGTCGAGGAGATCGTCATCGGCATGCCCCATCGCGGCCGTCTGTCGGTCCTGTGCAACGTTATGGCCAAACCCTACCGCGCCATTTTTAACGAGTTTCAGGGTGGTAGTTCCAAGCCCGACGATGTTGCAGGCTCGGGTGATGTGAAATACCACCTTGGGGCCTCGTCGGATCGCGCTTTTGACGACAACAAAGTCCATCTCAGCCTGACAGCCAATCCCAGCCACCTTGAGGCGGTCAATCCGGTGGTTCTCGGCAAGGTTCGCGCCAAGCAGTTCCAGCGTCAGGATATCGACCGCATCAAAGTTCTGCCGATCCTTCTGCATGGGGACGCCGCCTTTGCCGGACAAGGCGTGATTTCGGAATGTTTCGGCCTTTCAGGTCTGGTCGGTCACAAGACCGGCGGCACCATGCATATCGTGGTTAACAACCAGATCGGTTTCACCACCGCCCCGCATTTCTCGCGCTCGTCGCCCTATCCGACCGACATCGCCCTGATGGTCGAAGCGCCGATTTTCCACGTCAATGGCGACGATCCAGAGGCCGTGGTTCACGCCGCTAAAGTCGCGACCGAGTTCCGCCAGAAGTTCCACAAAGACGTGGTACTCGACATCTTCTGTTACCGCCGTTTCGGCCATAACGAGGGCGACGAGCCGATGTTCACCAACCCTTTGATGTATCAGCATATCAAGAAACACAAATCCACGCTCACGCTTTACACCGAACGTCTGGTCGCCGACGGCCTGATCCCCGAGGGCGAGATTGAAGAGATGAAAGCCTCGTTTCAGGCCCATCTCAGCGAAGAGTTTGAGGCTGGTAAAGAATACCGCCCCAACAAGGCCGACTGGCTTGATGGCCGCTGGTCGCATATGGGCAGCAAACACGGCGATTATCAGCGCGGCCAAACCTCGGTTCCGCCTGAGCTGTTGCAAGAGGTCGGCACCGCCCTGACCCGCGTGCCCGACGACATTGCCCTGCATAAAACCGTCACCCGCCTGCTAAAAGCCAAGGAAAACATGCTGACCACCGGCCAAGGCATCGACTGGGCCACAGCCGAGGCGCTGGCCTTTGGCACCCTGATGCTCGAAGGGTTTCCGGTGCGACTGGCCGGTCAAGACAGCGCGCGCGGCACCTTCAGCCAACGCCACTCCGCCCTGATTGACCAGAATTCCGAGCGTAAATACCACCCGCTCAACCATATCCGCGACGAGCAGGCCAAATATTTAGTCATTGATTCCATGCTGTCGGAATATGCGGTGCTCGGCTTTGAATACGGCTACTCATTGGCCGAACCCAACGGCCTGACCCTGTGGG
The DNA here is from genome assembly GCA_013151335.1 of Alphaproteobacteria bacterium. Taxonomy (GTDB): domain Bacteria; phylum Pseudomonadota; class Alphaproteobacteria; order Rhodobacterales; family Rhodobacteraceae; genus UBA5972. The sequence continues at coordinate 24,925 of JAADIJ010000183.1, forward strand.
AGGCCCAGTTCGGCGATTTTGCCAATGGCGCGCAGATCATGATCGACCAGTTCATCAGCTCGGGCGAGCGTAAATGGCTGCGTATGTCGGGCCTCGTGCTGCTGCTCCCCCACGGCTATGAAGGCCAGGGACCGGAACACTCCTCCGCCCGACTTGAGCGTTACTTGCAAAGCTCGGCCGAGGATAACTGGATCGTCGCCAATTGCACCACACCGGCCAATTATTTCCACATCCTGCGCCGCCAGATGCACCGCACTTTCCGCAAGCCCCTGATTATGATGACCCCGAAATCCTTGCTGCGCCACAAACACGCGACCAGCACGGTCGAGGACATGACCACCGGCTCGTCCTTTCACCGCGTCCTTTGGGATGATGCCCAAAAAGGCACGTCCGACGTGGCCCTCAGACCGGACGACAAAATCCGCCGCGTGGTGATCTGCTCGGGCAAGGTTTACTACGACCTCTTGGCGCGCCGCGACGCCGACGGACTTGACGATGTCTATATCCTCAGGCTCGAACAATTTTACCCCTTCCCGGCCATGTCCATGTCAAAAGAGCTGGGCCGCTTTAAGCACGCAGAGATAATCTGGTGTCAGGAAGAGCCTAAAAACCAAGGCGGCTGGACCTTCGTTGAGCCCAATATCGAATGGATATTAGGCCGCATCGGTGCCAGCACCTTGCGCCCGAGCTACGCCGGACGCGCTGCCGCCGCCTCGCCCGCCACGGGCCTTGCATCCCAACATAAATTACAACAACAAGCGCTGGTCGAAACCGCGCTTGGCATTGAAGAGGAATAAGCCCATGTCCGTAGAAATCCGCGTCCCCGCGCTGGGCGAAAGCGTCACCGAAGCCACCATCGCCACCTGGTTCAAAAAGCCCGGCGACGCCGTTGCCGTCGATGAAATGCTGTGCGAGCTTGAAACCGATAAGGTTACGGTCGAGGTCCCCTCCTCGGTCGCCGGAACCTTGGGCGAGATCGTCGCGCCCGAGGGTGAAACCGTCGGCGTTGACGCCCTGCTGGTCACCATCAACGAAGGTGCCGTGGCCACTCCAAAACCCGAGCCAAAAGCCGAACCCGCAGCCGCCCCGGCCGCAGCCTCTGCCCCAGCCGCCGCCATCACGCCTGCAAGTGCTGTCGCGTCAAACAAAGACGTCGAGGATGCCCCCTCGGCCAAAAAGATGATGGTCGATCATGGCATGACCTCTGCCGATGTTACCGGCACGGGCCGCGACGGGCGCATCATGAAGGAAGATGTGCAAAAAGCCGTCGCCGCCCCTGCACCCATTCGCGCACCAGCCGCTCCAAGCGCGCCGGTCACCGCAAATGACACCTCGCGCCAACAACGCGTCCGCATGACCCGCCTGCGCCAAACCATCGCCCGCCGCCTCAAAGAAAGCCAGAACACAGCCGCCATGCTGACCACCTATAACGAGGTCGACATGTCGGCGATCATGGCGCTTCGAGGTGAATACAAAGACCTGTTTTTGAAAAAACACGGCGTCAAGCTCGGCTTCATGTCGTTTTTTGTCAAGGCCTGCAATCACGCGCTAATCGAGGTGCCCGATGTCAATGCCGAGATCGACGGCACCGACGTCATCTACAAACAATTCGTCCACATGGGCGTCGCCGTTGGCACCCCGAATGGCTTGGTGGTGCCGGTCATTCGCGACGCGGATCAAATGGGTTTCGCCCAGATCGAGAAAACCATCGCTGGATTAGGAGCCAAGGCTCGCGACGGCAAGCTGACGATGGACGACATGCAAGGCGGCACCTTCACCATCTCCAATGGCGGGGTTTACGGCTCGCTGATGTCATCGCCCATTCTCAACCCACCGCAATCTGGCATCCTTGGCATGCATAAAATTCAGGATCGCCCCGTGGTCGTCAACGGCGAGATCGTGATCCGCCCGATGATGTATCTGGCGCTTTCCTATGACCACCGCATCGTCGATGGCAAAGGGGCGGTGACCTTCCTCGTGCGCGTCAAAGAGGCGCTAGAGGATCCCCGCCGTCTGCTGATGGATTTGTAAAATGCACCCCAAATCGACCCGTTTGACCCTTGCTGGTGCTTCGGGTCGAGCATTGGCACTAAATTCTTCTCCGTTTTGTACAAAACACACGTACAAAACGTACGAAATTAACCAAAGGAAAAGACATGGCTGACTATGACGTAATCATCATCGGTGGCGGTCCCGGCGGCTATGTCTGTGCCATCCGTTGCGCACAACTCGGCCTCAAAACCGCCTGTGTCGAGGGCCGAGAAACCCTCGGCGGCACTTGTCTAAATGTCGGCTGCATCCCCTCCAAGGCGTTGCTTCACGCCTCTCATTCCTACCACGAGGCGACCCATAATTTCGCCAAAATGGGCCTGATCGGCAAGGTCCTGACAGTCGATTTCCCCAAGTTGATCGACTATAAGGACACCGTTATAAAGCAAAACACCGCCGGCATCGAATTTCTGTTTAAAAAGAACAAGGTAGACTGGATTAAAGGCTGGGCCAAACTCACCGCCAAGGGCGAGATTACCGTCGGTTCTGACGTGCATAAAGCCGCCAATATCGTCATCGCCACCGGCTCTGACAGCACGTCATTGCCCGGGGTTGAGATCGACGAAAAAATGGTGGTCTCCTCGACCGGCGCGCTGGCGTTGTCCAAGATTCCCAAATCAATGGTCGTCATCGGCGCAGGCGTGATCGGCCTTGAGATGGGCTCGGTTTACGCCCGTCTCGGAACCGAGGTCACCGTGGTCGAGTACTTGGACCACATCACCCCCGGACAAGATGCCGAAATCGCCAAAACCTTGCAAAGAAGCCTGAAAAAACAAGGGCTTAAATTCATTCTTGGCGCCGCAGTGCAATCGGTCGAGACCCTGAAAACTAAGGCAAAAGTGCATTACAAACTGCGCAAAAATGACAGCGAAGCCACGCTCGACGCCGAAATCGTCCTCGTCGCCACCGGTCGCCGCCCCTTCACCGACGGTCTTGGACTAGAGGCCGCAGGGGTCGCGTTAACCAAGCGCGGCCAGATCGAAACCCAAGGCTGGAAAACCAACATAGACGGCATCTGGGCCATTGGTGACGTCATCACCGGCCCCATGCTGGCCCATAAAGCAGAGGACGAAGGCATGGCCGTCGCCGAAACCATTGCCGGGCAACACGGTCATGTAAATTACGACGTCATCCCCGGCGTGATTTACACCACGCCAGAGGTTGCGTCAGTTGGGGCAACCGAAGAAATGCTGAAAGAACAAGGCATTAGCTATAAGGTTGGCAAGTTCAGCTTCATGGGAAATGGACGCGCCAAAGCGGTTTTCGCAGGCGAGGGGTTCGTGAAAATCTTGGCGGACGCCAAGACCGATCGCATTCTCGGCTGCCATCTTATGGGCCCAAGTGCCGGTGAATTGATCCACGAGATTTGCGTGGCAATGGAATTTGGCGCCGCCGCCGAAGACATCGCACGCACCTGCCACGCCCACCCGACCTTCTCTGAAGCAATGCGCGAAGCAGCCCTCGCCTGTGGTGACGGCGCGATCCACGCGTGATTTGATCGGGCCTTGAGCCTAAATCGTTAACAGCCGCAACCCCTGCGTCACATCATTGCGCAGGGCTTCGCGCAGCGCGGTTTCGTCTTTGGACTTTAGCGCCGTGATGATCTGGCGGTGATGGCCGGGCTTTTTGGCTGGCCCCATTTGCCCATAAAGCCGACACATGGTCGGGCCAAGTTGCAGCCAGATGGTTTCGACCAGCGCCAGCATCGCTGGGGCTTGGGCCCTTAAATATAAGGTGCGGTGGAACTCCAGATTGCACCTGACATAACCGGCAGCATCATGCTCTGCGACCATTTGCTCGCCCGCAGCGTTGATAGTTTGCAGTCGCTGGATCAACGCCGGGTAAGCACGGGGCAGGGCGCGCGCCGCCAATTCCGGCTCTAACAAAGCGCGGATCGAGGCCAGTTCCTCGATGCGCTCGTTGCCAAGTTCAGGCGTTGTCACCCTGCCTGACGCAGAAAGTGTTAACGCGCCCTCGGCCACCAACCGGCGAACCGCCTCGCGCGCGGGCGTCATGCTGACCTCGAATTTCCGCCCGATCCCGCGCAAAGTCAGCGCCAACCCCGGCGGCAGGTCCCCTTGCATGATTTGTCGGCGTAAGATGCGGTAAACCCGCTCATGGGCGGGGGCTCGGTCGGGTGGTTTGGCTATTGCGGACATGGTTAAACTGTGATCACAAACCGCCCAAAGGTCAAGCCATGGGGGCCTGCGTTCAAAATCGAAAAGCGTACAAACTGGCACCATGTTCCTTCAACCAGCGCCGCTGAGATTTATATTCGGGCAGGAGGCTGTCGACCAGACGCCAGAAATCGGCGGAGTGATTCATCTCGATCATATGGGCAACCTCATGCGCCGCCACATAGCTGAGCACCTCGGGCGGAGCCATGATCAGACGCCACGAAAACATCAAATTTCCCTCGCTTGAGCACGAACCCCAGCGGCTGCGCGTGTCTCGTAAGGTGATTTTGCCCAAAGATTTTCCAAGTGTGTAGGCATAAAACTCTGCATTATCAACCAGTTGCGCCCGTGCTGCAACCTTGCAAAACCCTCGAAGCCGGGCCCCGAGCCGGTCGGGGTCGCCGGGCACATGAATCGCGCCCGCAGCGATTTTGACGCTCCGACCCTGTGTATGACGTATCTGCAGATCGGCACCACGAAACAGGAACTGGCCACCGAACTTGGGCAGGATCAAGGTGGGTCGCGCGGCAAGATTTTTGCGCAGCCAACCTTCTTGGCGGTGCAGAAAATCAAGCGCGTCGTTCATGGCAGCACGTTTGGGCAGGGTCAGATTAACCGTGCTATCCGCGTTTGAAATGCGCAAAGAAAAGCGACGCGCCCGCTCTGAGCGACGGATGCTAACGGCAATGGGAGGGGTTCCTATCGAGATGGTGTCGGCCATAACGCCTTGTTAAACCACCGGCGAAATCGGGTAAAGCTCTGGCGAGGACGGGCATAATAATTTGCACCGCTGCGCAGGTTTTTGCCTCTGTGGCGTCAAAGCCTTTGACAAAGGTCCGGCGGTTGTGGCAGTTGGCAGCAATTGTCCTGATATGACCTTGCAGAGGTAACGAGATGCCCAAAGAAGAATGGGGCGTAAAGCGCGCTTGTCCGAAATGTTCGGAGCGGTTTTATGACCTGCAAAATGACCCGCTGACCTGCCCCTCTTGTGGGGCGACGTTTGATCTTGCCAGCCTGACGCAACAGAAATCCCGCGCCACCGTGGCTGTGAAAGCAACCCCCGCGCCCGCGCCTGAGGTTGTCGAAGACACCGAAGATGCAACTGTGGTGCTGGACGATGATGACGAGGATGATCCCGCTGGCGAGGATGTCGGTGATGATCTGCTTGAAACGGATGATGACGATACGGTCAATCTCGAAGAGATTGCCGATGTTCCCAGCGAGGCGGATGAAAGCTGATTGGCACGGCTTTTTTGCTTGATAAGCGCTGCCGGTTTACATAGATAACCACGGGCGAACTTTGCGGTTCGCCCACAGGTTAGGGGCCATAGCTCAGATGGGAGAGCGCTTGCATGGCATGCAAGAGGTCGGGGGTTCGATCCCCCCTGGCTCCACCAAATTCACATATAGTGCTTTACTACCAACAAGTTACTGTTAGTAAATGGTTTTTCCGAGGGACTGTACCAGCGAGGTGTTACAGTGGAGAAACTTCACAAGGTGTCTGGACATACCCGACTCTATCGCCGTGGGGCGACATATTATCACCGTGCTGCCGTTCCCAAAGGCCTCCTAGCCACTTACGGGAAGGCCGAAGAAACATTCTCGCTCAAGACAAAGGATCATGCTGAGGCTTTGAGGCGTGTCAGAATTGCGGCGGTTGAAGTTGACCAACGCTTTGACGAACATCGCAGGCGTCTGGACATACAATCGGCACCTGCGGTTCACGAACTATCCACCGATCAGTTGGCCAATATCAAACAGGCCTACTTGCACCACCTTGTGGACGAGGACGAGGAAATCCGGCTGGATGGGTTTGAAGAGGCCGATGATCCCAGCATAGGCGGGTTTTCTGCCGAGCCACCACACCTTGAACCCCGACCGACATTCGATGAATACAATGAACTTGTTGAGGACATGGGGGAGGTCTCGCGCCACAACCTAGCCAGAGGGAAGCAAGACGCATTCTTCCGTGGCGAGGCAGAGGATGTGCTATCTTGGAATGGTGTTGGCATCAGGCTATCACCACAGTCACCTGATTGGCGCATGGTGGTGCGTGCGCTTCAGGAGGCGTCCGTCGAGGCTTCTGGAATAGTGGCGAAGCGCAGCGAAGGGCAGCGAAGGGCAAGTTGTGCAACCCCACAGGAACCTGCTAGGAGGCCTCTGAGGGCTACCGTATCACCGCTGCTGTCGCAGGCCATTGACGAGTGGGCGACAGAACGGAACCGGACGGGTGTATGGTCCCCGAAGGTGGCTGACGATTACATGTACTGGGCCAAAGCATTTGTTGAAGTCGCAGGTGACCGCCCAATCAATGACTACGCGAAAGCTGATGCTAGAGCGTTCAAGGCCTTGTTGCTCAAGCTGCCTTCTAACTGGCGCAAGATGCCTGCGACGAGAAAAGGCGCGATCATTGAAGCAGCGGAGAAGAGCGCAGCTTACGGGCTGAAAGTCATCGCTCCAACGACCATCAACAAGGCCCTGAACCGGATAGGGGCTTTCTGGATATGGGCGGGAACGCACTACGACGAGGTTGCTGGTGACCTTATGGCAGGGCTGCATGCGAAGGTTAACACAAAAGCCAAAGATCAACGCAACCCTTTGTCGCTTGATCAGCTTAACAAGCTGTTCAACAGCCCCCTTTTCACAGGTTGCAGGTCTGAGAAATTCCGCAGCCAACCGGGGAAAGTTGACATGAGCCATACTGCGTGGTTTTGGCTGCCAATCCTTAGCCTGTTCAATGGTGCGCGGTTGAACGAGCTTTGCCAATTGGACGTAGGCGACGTGCAGGAAGAGGATGGCATCCCATTCTTAAAGCTCACAGATGAAGGAGAATATCAGAGGAACAAGACCAACCTCACGAGAAGAAGCCCCCTGCATCCTGTCCCGTTGAAGCTGGGGTTCTTGAGCTTTGTCAGCCAGAGACGGCAACGCGGCCCGGGTCTGCTGTTTGCGGGTTTGAAACGCGGAAATTACGGGTACTATTCCGATGCGATGACCAAGAACTTCAGCGCATATTTGAAAGCTATTGGGGCTAAGACTGAGAAAACATCGTTCCATTCACTGCGACATAACTTTGAAGATGCCTGTAGAAATAGCCGGGTTGAATGGAGCATCATGAATGCCTTGCAGGGACATGCTGAGAAGGGGCAAGGGGGTCGGTATGGGGATGGCTATCACCTTGAAGTCCTCAAGGCTGAAATGGACAAGTTGGCTTACCCTGGACTTGACTTGAGCCGCATCAACGGCTTTCGCGGGAGCTGAAATGACGGATACAGTGCGGAAAATCAGGAGGGTGCGGGGAATTAACACCCACCATCTAACGGACACCATTGAAGGAAAGGCGTGGTCAGCGCACACATTTGGCCCAGCGCAAGCCATAACAACAGCCTAGCGAATGCCCTTGCCGTTGCCCATAACTTGCGGGTGATGATTTCAGGGATGGCATGGAGTGGGTGTCACGGCAGGGTCGCATATGTGAAGCCCGTGTTTCCCTTCAGTTGGTCCTCAGGTTATCGCTTGGGTATGGTGACAAAGCCTGCCTGAGGGGTAGCAGAAACAGCAGCATGGGGGTGCAGCATATAGATATGCATTCTGCATAGGCGTCGGATCGGGATAATCACCTACAAATACTCAAGGAATGACAAATGATTGAACAAAAGCAAGGGCTTGACCGTCCAATGAAAAGGCGCATGGCTATTAACGCCATAACGACAAACACAGGGCTGTTCCAGTTCCGCACTGACGAATTGACCAACTACCATGTGGACGCCTTGAAAGACGCAATTGGTCGGGGAAACGAACTGGACGCTCTGGATGTCTGGGAAGACCCCAAGTCAGGAAAGCTGATCGTTATCGACGGACACCACAGGTTGGCGGCCTATCTCAAGGCTGGACACAAGCAGAAGATTGCGGTTCTGATCCACCGGTGTACGCAAAAACAGGCGCGGCTGCTGGCTCTTGAAGGCAACGCAAAGACCAGATTGCCCATGACACCGGAAGAAAGGTACGAAGCGGCTTGGACACTGGACAGCGAGGGCGGATACAGCAAAGCCGAGATCACAAAATACACTGGCGTAGGAGACGGGACTGTTGCTGCAATGCGCCGAGCAATGAAGCAGTTCAAGGACGCGGGTGATGAAGTTCCAACATCGTGGTACGAAGCCAAAATGCTTATGAAGGGCTGGGAGACCTTCGCTGGGAGTGTCTGAAACTCTGTGTATGGGGTTCAGTCCATGCGGGTTTCACGGGTCACTTATTGAACCGTTCGGGATATAGGATAGCGAATT
>JAADIJ010000185.1 GCA_013151335.1 Alphaproteobacteria bacterium
CTATCACTGCGCACCGGGCGGCGACATGATCCCCTACCACGTGGTTCACGGCATGAACGGCGCTGTCATGGTCCTGCCGCGCGATGGCCTGAAAGACGGCCAAGGCAATACGCTGACATATGACAAGGCCTATTATGTGGGCGAGCAGGATTTCTATCTGCCGCGCGACGAAAATGGCGACTTCATCTCTTATGACGGGCCGATCGACGACTATTCCGACTCGCTTGACGCCATGCGCAAACTGTTGCCAACCCATCTGGTTTTTAACGGCAAAAAAGGTGGCCTCGCTGGCGAGAACGCCATGACCGCCAAAGTGGGCGAGACGGTTTTGATCATCCACTCGCAGGCCAACCGCGACACCCGCCCGCACCTGATCGGTGGCCATGGCGATTATGTCTGGGAGACAGGCTCGTTCAACGACGCCCCCGCCCGCGATCTGGAGACATGGTTCATTCGCGGTGGCTCGGCAGGAGCGGCGATCTACACCTTCCGCCAACCGGGGGTTTACGCCTACGTGAACCACAACCTGACCGAGGCCGTGCTGCTTGGAGCGCTGGGGATATTCAAGGTTTCCGGCAAGTGGAATGACAACCTGATGAAACAGGTTCAGGCCCCGACGGCCATGTAAGAACGGCGATTAGGAACGGCGATGCCGGGGTGGAGTTTTCAGCCCGGCATTTTCGCGCTCAGCCCCTGTTTTGGCACAGCACATTTAAGATCAGGATCAAAACTAGTTGAGTGATTTCAGCAGGCGTTGTGGACAGTCAGTCCATAAAAACAACGGAAAGTGGCGGGGTTTAGGGGCATGCATTGCCTGACAGCCGATTGCTTGCAATCACCGGAAAGGACGTGGGCAAGAAAATCAACGGTCGCAAGCGCCATATTGTCACCGACGCACTTACAGAACCACATGATCCTGCATGGCCCGTGTCAGCAGTTGAAAGTTCGGAGACAGAAACGTCATCTCCAGCCACTCTTTCCCCCTCAAGCTCAGAGAACCTGACCTCAACCTGAACGACTTTTGCGTTCTGCTTAAGCCTACTGTCAGGTTGGTATCTTACGTCCTCCCCATGGTCAGGCAATATGAGCCGCCATTCAATCCAAAATGAGACGGCCATGCGCCGCCCGCAAAGAGGAAATCAACCATGATTCGTACTGTTTCTATCGCCGCTATTGCCGCCCTGCTCGCCGTTCCCGCATTTGCCGGTGGGGCCGCCTGCACCAATGCGCCGCATTCGCAGTGGCAGTCCAAAGCCGCGCTGACGACCATGCTCAAATCCCAGGGCCTGACCGTGCGCCGCATCAAGACCGAAGGCGGTTGCTATGAGAGCTATTCAGTGGACAAAAACGGCAATCAGGTGAATGCAGCCTATAACGCCAAGACCTTCCAGAAGGTTGCCAAAGCCGAAGCTGGCGAAGGCTAAGCCGATCGCACACTCCATACCAGACGCGCAGCCTCGACCTTTGATGGTGCGCGTCTGGGATCCACTGGTGCGGTTGTTTCACTGGAGCTTGGTTAGCAGTTTCGTCATCGCCTGGTTCACCCCGGTTGCGGCGGCCACCCTGCATCATTGGGCAGGCTACGCCGCAGTCGCGCTGGTGCTGTTACGGGTGATCTGGGGGATTGGCAGCACAGGCCACGCGCGATTCTCGCATTTCGTCAGGCGCCCACGCACGGTTTTTCGCTATCTTGCCGACATCGCGCGCGGCAAGGAAAGTCGCCATATTGGCCACAATCCGGCAGGTGGTGCGATGGTTCTGGCGCTGATAATCGGCATGGTGACGGCGAGTATAAGTGGCTATATGATGACCACGAACCGCTATTTCGGGATCGACTGGGTCGAGACATTCCATAAGGTCTCGGTCAACGGGTTATTGCTGTTGGTCGTCCTGCATCTTGGCGGAGTCGCGCTGGCCAGTCTTCACCATCGCGAAAACCTTGTTCGGGCGATGATCAGCGGGTTCAAACGCGCACCTGAAGACACAGGTGACGAGCATATCTGAACCCTAAACCTCATAATATATGACCGGGGGCGACGCATTTGTGCCGCCCCTCTTTGTATTATCAGTTGGTTTATCAGATACTCCTAAATCCATGCGCAACCCATGCGCGTATCCCATGCGCCAATCGCAATCGCCATTAATTGCCGTTTAACCTGTTGCCCCTATGGTTCAAAGAAGGAATCACGAAAGAAGACAACAATGAAATTTCTGCGCAACCTCAAAGTCACCTATGCCATCGCGCTGCTGGCCATCGCACCGATGGTCGTCGTTATAGCGGTTTCTACCCGCACCATCCTGCAGGACCGACAGACACTCGCCAAAATGCATAAGCTGGGCCAAATGGTCGATCTCGCGATCTTGATGGGTAATCTGGTCGACGAAATCCAGAAAGAGCGTGGGATGACGGCCGTTTTCCTTAGCAGCAGTGGCCGGAAATTCAGCTCGCGACTCTCAGCCCAGCGCGGCCAAAGCGACGGAGCGCGTAAGAAATTCACCGATCAAGCGGCCATATTTGAACGCTCGGGACATAACCTCGCATTCCTGCAAAACGTAGATCGCATGACCACAACACTATCCAATCTCACGGCGCTACGCCGCTCGGTTGATGCCATGACCCTGTCAGGCAGCGCGGCGCTCAAATCCTACACGATGCTCACGACTGAAATCCTGTCAAGCGTGGTGAAACTGACGCGGTTCGTATCCGATCCGCGGATCGTTTCCACCCTGATCGGATATGAAGATTTCTTGCAGAGCAAGGAACGGGCTGGTCTCGAACGGGCAGTTGGAGCTGCGGGCCTGACCATAGGTCGTTTCTCGCCACAGCGGCTGGAAAGACTGCGCCAACTGGCCTATCAGCAGGACACATACCAACAGGTTTTCCTGACATTGGCCGACAGCAAAGAGAGCGCATTTTATAAGCGTATCATGCAGAGCTCACCTGTGAACGAGGTCAACCGCATGCGCGCCATCATCCAGCGGGGCGGTGCCGCCGGCGAGATGCAAGGCGTCACGGGGGCGCAGTGGTTCGACGCGATCACGAAAAAAATTAGCAGCCTGAAGGAACTTGAGAACCTACTCGAGCAAGATCTGAAGACCCATGTCGGGGCAAAACGACATAGTGTCAACGCCACTTTTCTGAAGGCATTGTTGGCCCTTGGACTGGCCACCATCGCCCTGATCGGGTTCTGCGCGATAATCGTTATGTTCATCAGCCGAAGTTTTCGCGATCTGGTGCGCGCGACGCTGGAACTGGCGCAGGGCAACCTAAACGCGGAGCTCCCTGCGCCCACGCGAAACGAATTTGGGGAAATAAGCAAGGCACTGATGGTATTTCGTGACAACGCCGTCGCGCGGATCGAGGCCGAGCAAAAAGAACAAAAGGCGCGGCACACCCGCGAGGAGACGGCTGATCAAAAAAACACCGAAATGGAGCATCTGCAACATTCCCTGCTCAAAACCGTCACGGCTGCCAGCGAAGGCGATTTTGGCGAGCGGGTGGATGCCGACTTTTCGACCAACGAGTTCCTGTCTCTGGCCCAATCGGTCAACCAGTTGTTGGCAACCGTCGAGACCGGCCTCACCGAAGTTGGTCGTGCCGTGGGCGGCCTTGCCGACGGTGATTTGACCCTGCGAATGGAAGGTCACTTCTCTGGGGCGTTCCTAAAGCTCCAGCAAGGAGTGAACGCCACGATCGAAAAACTGCAAAGCCTCGTTGAGGAACTGAACGCCGCCTCCAGAAATATTTATAAAGCAACAGAAGAAATCTCCGACGGCTCGACAAAACTTTCGGCCCGCGCCGAAAATCAGGCTGCGTCCCTAGAGGAAACCGCGGCAGCGATGGAGGAAATGGCCGCAACCGTCAAAGCCAATGCCGACAATTCGGTCAAAGCCACCAAGCTGGCCCTTGAAACCCGCGAACAGGCTGAACGGGGTCGTGGTATCGTCGTTGATACGGTTCAAGCTATGTCAGATATCCGCGAAAGCTCCGATGAAATCGGCGCCATTGTGGCGACCATCGAGTCGATTGCCTTTCAAACCAACCTTCTGGCCCTGAACGCTGCCGTTGAGGCCGCGCGCGCCGGTGACGCAGGCAAAGGGTTCGCGGTGGTCGCCTCCGAAGTGCGGACATTAGCACAACGCTCGGGTGACGCGGGCCAAGACAATCAAGGATCTGATTGCCAAGAGCACCGATCACGTCGAAACTGGCAGCCAATTGGTGGGCGAAACCGACAAGGCTCTGAGCGAAATCCTTGAAGGTGTGCGCGATGTCGCGCGTACGATCGAGGAAATAGCCGACGCGAGCAAGGAACAGACCATCGGCGTTGATGAGGTGTCGGGTGCTGTGTGCCAGATGGACGAATTAACCCAACAAAATGCGGCACTGGCGGATGATAGCGCATCGGCTTCGCACGAACTGACCCGCCAATCCGCTTCGCTGATTGACTTGGTAAGCTTTTTCAACTTTCGCGACAATCAATCCAACCCCAAACGACACGACCCTGACAGCACGGTCATAGCCTGGACCAAGGACTCCGTGGCCGATACCGAACCCAACGTCCAATCAGCACGCCGAACAAACGCCAAACCAAAAGCCGCCAATGATATTTGGGCTGAATTTTAAAGCATATGCATTTAATCTGAGGCATGGCCTGTAGCCTTGAGAAAGTTCCAGCATTCATCTGGGTTGAACAGGTTACAAATGTCCCCAAGGGCGTGACAGAGAGCGTCGAATGTTCTTGCCCCATTCTTCGCAGATGGACCTTTAGCTTTGAGAATACCATTTCGACGGGGTCGAGGTCGGAATAATAGGGCTGCAGAAAGGGATTGCCAGAAGCAAGCTCCTAACGTCTGGTGAAAGTAACGGGGTTCAATCCGCCCCAAAATTGCGCACCATTTTCATGAGATTTCTGACGAAACACGAGGTCCCCCCAACAAACGGAGCGTCAAAGTTTTCAAGGCAAAGAACGCTATGAATGTTAACGCGCTGGCGCTCGCTGGAGGTATTTCCGACCGGGTTCGTGCTCATGTTGACCCAACCGAATATCGGGCGCGTCCGGTATTCGGGATGCGCTGCGTCGGCAAAGTGGGCGACCTCATCAGCCACTAGCTGCGCAGTAAATCTTCATATAAGTAAACCACTACCAGCTTCTATGGTTGCCGCCCGTGGTGCAAGAGAGTTCTGATGCTGCGGGCTTGTGTTCGAGTGCGGTCTTCTATCAGGCCTTTGAGTGCGGCATGTTAGAAGCCGTTGGCCGGTATGGTGATCTGCGGATCAGGGCCAAATCTGACGCGCGAGCTTTGCAGCTCTGCCGGTAGTACTGGTTTTCCCGATCCAGATTTATTTGATCAAGTTGCCCATTCAGGTCATCGACTTCTCACACCTCCTTCACCGACGTCAGATTGCTGTGCGCAGAGCTAGATTCATGCTACTGCGGCCTGCGTCGGATTTCTATAATCCTCATTCTTCGTCATCATGGCCCAAATCGCTCGCGCCATTTTGTTTGCCAATGCGATCGCCACCAGCATCCGGGGATTTCTTTCCAACATTCGCGCCAGACACGAGCCTGGCTGGATCGACTTCCGCCCAAGCCAATTTAGCCGTGTCATTGCTCCAATGATCAAAAGTCGGCGAATGTCAGCCTGCCCTGGCTTTGAGACCCGCCCCAGCCGGATCTTGCCGCCAGACGAATGCTGCCGAGGAACCAGGCCAAGAGGCCGCAAAATCTCGACCACATTTAAAACTGCCCATAGGTGGGGCAAAAGCTTCGATCGCCAGCGCCGCTAAACGAACAGAGGTTCCTTTCAAATGGTCCGGCTTTTGGAAGGCAGGTCAATAAGGGCGAAACTGGGGATACAGGCCGGTACGGCGGGTAGATCAAAGAGCCGGGACCAGCGCTTAATCCCAGCGCTTAATCCTTGTCGCGTTGAAAAATCCAATCATGATCCGGGTGATTTTGAAAGCGCCACTTGCGCAGAGGGCCTGCCATGACGTTCAGATAATACATTTCGTACCCGTAGGGCGCGGCGCAAGGGTGGTGGCCCTTTGGTACTAGCACCACGTCGCCATTAGCCACGGCCATGGTCTCATCCAGCGTGCCGTCCTCGGTGAAAACCCGTTGAAAGCCGAAACCTTGCGCCGGATTCAAGCGGTGGTAATAGGTTTCCTCCAGATAGGTCATATGGGGGAAATCTTCGGTATCATGGCGGTGCGGCGGATAGGATGACCAATTTCCGGACGGGGTGAATACTTCGGTCACCAGCAGATGATCGGCGCAATCGCGGTTTTCCATGGCAATGTTGTGGATATAGCGCGTATTTGCACCCTTGCCACGTTGCTCCAGCGAAATGCCCGCCGGGCCGATCACAGCCGCTTTGTGCTCGCCCAAGCTAGGTGCGGCGCACACTGCCAGCGTACAGGGCGAGGTTGCAGTCGCGCTCCACTCAGAGTTGTTCGGGATATAAACGCAATGGGGCGGGGTGCGCTCAAACACGTCCATCCGGTCGCCAAGTTCACCAAAATTCTGCCCGTTGCCGCTAATTTCGGCCTTGCCCTCGACCAGTACCAGAATGGCTTCGGTGTTGCCGGTTTTCTCACCCACGCTCTGGCCCGCCTCCAGCCGGTAAAGACCAAAGCCGACATAGCCCCAACCCGCATCCGCAGGCGTAATATCATGAACCTTACCCGAGGCTTGGGTCGGTTTTCTCAACAAGTTTGCCATCGGTTTCTCTTTCTTTTTGGTCTAAATATCCTGGGGGTGCAGGGGTGAAACCCCGCTTTGTCAGTTCGGGTTTGTCAGACCAGCCGCCCCGGCCATGGCGCGCAACGCGGTCAAGCCCATGCTCTGATATTCCAACGGGTTACGCACGCTTGGATCCTGCTCGGCCTCGATCACCAGCCAGCCTTGATAGCTATGCTCGGCGGCAATCACCAACACCGGCTCAAAATCAATCGCGCCCTCACCATCGCCCGGCACCGTGAACACGCCGCGCCGCACGCCCTCAAGAAAGGATAGCCCTTGATCGCGCACCTGCGCGGCAATGTCGGGACGCACGTTCTTGGCGTGGAGATGGGCGACGCGGGGCATATATTTACGCGCCAACTCGACCGGATCGACCCCCGCAAACCAGGCGTGTCCCGTGTCCAGCAACAGCTTGGTGGTGGGGCCGGTCGCAGCCATGAAGGCGTCAATCTCGGTCGCGGTCTCAACCACGGTGCCCATGTGGTGATGGTAGGCCAAAGTGATCCCTTGATCGCCGCAATATGCTGCAATTTCCTCGACTTGCGCGCCAAACTCAATCATCTCGTCGGGCGAGATTGCCGGGCTGTCATTCAGCGCCACATCATCCGCGCCGTGGATCGCGTTTGAGGTCTCACAGACGATGCAAACCGCGCAACCCATCGCCGTCAGCAGGTCCAGATGCGGCTGGATCGCGCGCTTTTCATCAGCCACGGACTGGGCCAGCAAATTCAGCGAATGCCAGCCCGAGATGAACCGCAACCCGTGCGGCTCCAGTGCGGCGCGCAACGCTGCCGGATCGCTCGGCATCTTGTGGCCTTTCTCAATGCCGTCAAAGCCGATTTTTCCGGCCTCGGACAGGCATTGCTCCAGCGAGATATCCGCGCCAAGCGAATGGTCGTCATCATTAGACCATGCAATGGGATTGGTGCCGTAAACTATCAAGTCGGTATTCCTGTTTTAATCAGCTTTACGCTGTGATTTCGTTGCAAGTTCATAGGCTTGTCGAGCGACATTAACTTGATTTCGTGGCGAAACCTCGGGCACCGCCACATCCCACCAAGTGCCGCCAGCGTCAGTGGTCGCCAAGGGATCGGTGTCGATGACGATGACATAGGAGCGCTCGGCAGCACGCGCGCGCACCATCGCCTCTTCCATCTCGCCAACCGTGGCCACCTGTTCGGAAAGCGCCCCCATCGAGGCTGCATGAGCGGCAAAGTCGATCTGCGACGGCACCACATGGCGGGCCGTGTCCAAGAGGTTGTTGAAACTTTCATTGCCGGTGGCGATCTGCAAGCGATTGATGCAGCCAAAGCCGCGATTATCCAGCAGCACGACGATGATCTTTAGCCCCAGCATGACGCTGGTGGCCAGTTCGGAATTGGCCATCATGTACGAGCCATCGCCGACCATCACCACCACCTCACGCTCGGGCCGCGCCATCTTGACGCCAAGCGCTGCGGCGATCTCGTAGCCCATGCAGGAATAGCCGTATTCAACGTGATAGCCGTTCGGGCGCGCGGTTTTCCACAGTTTGTGCAGCTCTCCGGGCAGGCCACCGGCGGCGCAAACCACGATGGCGTCGTCGCCTAAACTGCGCTGCACAGCGCCGATTACCTGCGCGTCGCTTGGCAGGATGTTACCCTGTGGAGGAGCCGTGACGGCGTCAACAGACGCGATCCATGCCTCTTTCAGCGAGGCATCGGGCGGTGTTGCGCAGTGATCGCCAAGCGCCGAGCTTAGGTCTTCCAGACCGGCACGCGCATCGGCCACCAGCGCAATTGCATTGTGCTTGGCACTGTCATAGGCGGTGATATTGAGCGACAGGATGCGGCGGTCGGGGTTCCTAAACAGTGCCCAGCTTCCAGTGGTGAAATCCTGAAACCGGGTGCCGATACCGATCACCAGATCGGCGGTTTCGGCCACTGTGTTGGCGGCGGACGTGCCGGTTACCCCGATCGAGCCGAGGTTCAGCGGATGATCCCATGCCAGCGCCGATTTTCCGGCTTGTGTCTCGGCCACCGGGATGGCGTGTTTTTCGGCAAATTCGCGCAACGCTTCGCATGCCCCGGAATAATGCACGCCACCGCCAGCGATGATCAGCGGGCGCTTGGCGGCGCGGATCGCGTCTGTTGCCTCGGCCAGTTGGCGTCTGTCGGCGCGCGGCCGGCGCTGGTGCCAGGTTTTCGGCTCAAAAAAGCTGAGCGGCCAGTCATATGCCTGCGCCTGCACGTCTTGGCAAAACGCCAGCGTGGCGGGGCCGCAATTCTCGGGATCAGTCATGGTGGCCATGGCGCGGGGCAAGGCCGTCAGCAATTGCTCGGGCCGCGTGATGCGGTCGAAATAGCGGCTGACGGGGCGAAAACAATCATTGGCGCTGATCGTGCTGTCGCCAAAGTCTTCGATCTGTTGCAACACGGGATCGGGGGCGCGGCTGGCGAACACATCACCCGGCACCAGCAGTATCGGCAACCGGTTCACATGCGCGAGGGCTGCCGCTGTCACCATGTTGGTGGCTCCGGGGCCGATTGAGCTCGTGACCATCATCGCGCGGTCGCGATTGAGCGTCTTGGCATAGGCGATGGCCGCATGGGCCATGGTTTGCTCGTTATGGCCGCGCCAGGTGGGCATCAGGTCGCCCGCGCCATGCAGCGCTTCGCCCAGACCGGCGACATTGCCGTGGCCGAATATCGCCCAGCAGCCAGCAATAAAGGGCGCTCCCGCGTCGTTCATCTGGTTGCAGAGATAACGTATCATGGCTTGGGCGGCGGTCAGTCTGATGGTGGTCATGTCTTGCATCCGTTTTGGGCATTGTCTTGGGTGTTGTCTCGGGCATTATCTTGGGTGTTGTTTCGGGCGCCATCTCGTGCGTCGTCCCATGTCTGGCACAGAGCGGCGTATTTATCGGCCATCTCGGCGACGGCTTGTGCGTCGTTTATCGCGCCTGTCAGCCAACTGCGCGCGGTATCGGCGAAAATCGTGCGCCCGACGGCAAAGCCCTTGACCAGATCGTGGCGTGCGGCGGCACTGAAGCTGGCGGCAAGGCGGTCGGCGGGCGCGTCAAGCCCCAACATCACGATGCCCCGACAATGGGGGTCATTGCGCTTGATCGCCTCGCAAGTCGCAGTCCACGCCGCGTCGCTTTCGGTTGGCTCCAGTTTCCACCAGTCGGGGAAGATGCCGATATCATAGATGCGCTGGATGATCCGCGCTCCTGTGTCGTCATCATTCGGGGCCACCTTTGAGGGGATGACCTCAAGCAGGAACTCCAGCCGGTTGCGCCGGGCGCTGGCGAACAGGCGCTTAAGCACGTCTTCCTGCGGCAGTTTGATGGTGTCGGCGTCATCGGGGTGGTAAAAGCACAGCACCTTAACCACTTGGTCGCGCGGCCATTCGGTCAGGCCGCCATAATCAGCGCCGATCTCGGGCTCCAGCGTCAGGGGCCGCGAGCCGGGCCATTCCACCGGACGCCCAATCCATAGGCCGGTATCGGCTGCGCCGTAGAGCGCCGCGCGCCCCAAACGGCTGTCGCACAGCACACCATAGCCAGCGCGACCATTGGCAACCTGTCGGGCTGCGGCGAGGCAAAGCTGCTTGAAAGGGCCGATGCGCGCGCGATCAACGCCACATTCATCGGCCAACGCCTCCATTTGCAAGCGGTGGTCAAAGGCGAACACCCGCATGGTCGGCCAGTTGCCGGTGCGCGTGCTCGACCAGTGGATTTGCTCGAGTGCTGCGTCATGGCGCAAGGCCGGGGCGCGAATACCGACGCGTAGGAAATATTGCAGCTCGTCCCAGCTTGGATAGGCCGGGGTGCAGCCGTGGCGCGAGACCGCCAGCGCGCCGCAGGCATTGGCCCATGTCAGCGCGGTTTCCCAGCTCTGATCACGCAGCCAGCCGGTCAAAAGGCCGCTCATGAAACCGTCGCCCGCACCAAGCACGTTGAAAACCTCGATAGGAAAGCCCGGCCCGCTGGTGCCGTCATCCAGCCTGTCGGGAATCGCGCCTTCAAACGCCGCCGCCCCCATGGGGCCGCGTTTGCAAACCAGCGTGGCAGAGGTCAGCTCGCGCACTCGTCTGAGGGCTGCGATAGTGTCGGTGGTGCCGCCAGCGATGTGGAATTCTTCCTCGGTGCCGACGATCAAATCAAACAGATGCAGCGTTGATTGCAGTTTTTCGCTGACCGCGCCCGAGGCCACAAAACGGCTTTCGCCATCGCCATGACCGGCCAGCCCCCACAGGTTGGGGCGGTAATCTATGTCCAGTGCGCGGCGAGCGCCGCCCTCGCGTGCGAGGTTCAGCGCCTTTAGCACGGCCGCTTCGGTGCGGGGGTGGCTCAGATGGGTGCCGGTCACGGTCACGCAGCGGCTTTCGGCGATGAAATCCGCGTCAATGTCATCCTCGCACAACGCCATGTCGGCGCAGTTTTCACGGTAGAAAATCAGCGGAAAGCGCTCGTGGTCGCGAATCCCCAGCAGCACCAGCGCGGTCAGCCGCTCAGGATCGGTCACAACGCCGCGCACGTCCACGCCTTCGCGCAGTAATTGCTCGCGGATAAAGCGCCCCATATGCTCGTCGCCAACCCGTGTGATCAGCGCCGATTTCAGCCCCAGCCGCGCGGTTCCGGTGGCCATATTGGTAGGCGAGCCACCGATATACTTGTCAAATGACCCCATATCCTCGAGCCGCCCCCCCACCTGCGCGCCGTAAAGATCGACAGATGAGCGGCCAATAGTGATAACATCAAGGCTCATACAGTCCCCCCGAGCGAGCCTTCGAGTGTTGCCAGTTCTTCGCCGCCCGCCATCAAGTCCTGTAGCTCCTCGGGGGTGATCTGGCCGCGCTCGGCGGTGCCAAGGGTCTTGCCCCGGTTCAGGACAGTAAAGCGGTCGCCGACTGCCAGCGCATGGCGCACGTTATGGGTGATGAAAACCACGGCGATGCCGCTCTTGCGTACCTTGTCGATGGTGGCCAGCACGTTTGAGGTCTGGCGCACCCCAAGGGCGGAGGTGGGCTCGTCCAAGATCAGCACCTTGGCCCCGAAATAGACCGCGCGCGCAATCGCCACCGTCTGGCGCTCGCCGCCCGACAGGGTGCCCACGGCCTGATCGGGTTCGCGCAAGTTTATGCCCATCTTTTTCATCTCGTCCATAGTGACCTGATTGGCCCGCGCGAAATCCATGATCTTGAAGGGGCCGACTTTCTTGATCGGCTCGTTGCCCATCCAGAAATTGCGGGTGACGCTCATTAAGGGGATCATCGCAAGGTCTTGATAAACAGTGGCAATCCCCGCCGTCATGGCGTCGCGCGGGCTTTTGAAATCCATCTCGACACCTTCAAACAGGATAGTCCCTGCAGACGGTTTATGCACCCCGGCCATGGTCTTGATAAAGGTCGATTTTCCGGCGCCATTATCGCCCAGCAGGCAATGACATTCACCCGCGCGAACGTCAAAGGAGACCCCGCCCAGCGCGATCACCGAGCCAAAATGTTTCTCGATATTCTTCATTTCAATCAGCGGCGCAGTCATCAGCGTTCTCCCGTGATAATACGGCGGATATAGGTGTTCAGGATTACCGCAAGGATCAGGATGGTGCCAAGAAATACCCGAAACAGCGAGCTTTCGGCACCGGCAAAGAACAACCCCTGCTGCACCACGCCAAAGATCAGCGCTCCCAGCGCCGCCCCCACGACCGAGCCGTAACCGCCGGTCAGTAAAGCGCCGCCAATGACCACCGAGATGATCGCCTCAAATTCCTTGAGCAGACCACGGTCGGCAGCGGCGGAGCCAAACTCCATCACCTGCGCGGTGGCAAAAACGGCCGCTGTGAAGGCCGTG
Source organism: Alphaproteobacteria bacterium (assembly GCA_013151335.1). Lineage (GTDB taxonomy): Bacteria > Pseudomonadota > Alphaproteobacteria > Rhodobacterales > Rhodobacteraceae > UBA5972. The sequence continues at coordinate 12,580 of JAADIJ010000185.1, forward strand.
AACATGAACATCAGGATCTTGACCCGGTTGACCGGAACCCCGACATAGCGCGCCGCCTGAGCATCACCTCCGGCGGCGAAAATCCAGTTGCCAAAGCGGGTCTTGGTTAGCAGGAACTGGCCGAATATGATCAGGCCCAAAGCCCAGACTACCAACATCGGGATGCCGTTGACGATGGGTTCGCCCATGCGCTTGCCTCGGCTGAAAGTTTCGAGCCAACCCCAGTCGGCCATGGTCTGGAAGAGCCCGCCGAATATCTTGCCCCCGAACACCGGTGCCAGCCAGTCGCCCTCGGCCACTTTCTTGACGCCGCCAATCACGGTTTTCTGGGTGGTCAGGATCGCCAGCCAGATAGTCAGCCCGCGCAGGATGTAAAGAAAGGCCAGCGTGACGATGAAACTGGGCAAGCCGGTTTTTATCACCAGAAAGCCGTTCAGCGCGCCGATTGAGACGCAGACCACAAAGGCGGTCATGATCGCCAGCCATACCGGCCAGCCCCATTGCACCGATAAAATAGCGATGATGATACCGGCAAAACCGATCATCGAGCCGACTGACAAATCGAACTCTCCGGCGATCATCAGCAGGCAAGCGCCCACGGCAATAATTGCGAATTGGGCGCTGACCACGGTCCAGTTCTGGATACCGGCGGGCGCGAACATGCCGCTGTCGCCAGCAATCATCAAAAAGAACACAAAGACCAGCACGGCCCCCGAGATCGCGCCCAGCTCTGGACGGATCATGATATGTCTCAACTTTGAGACCTGTTTCACCCTCTCGTCGGACATCACGTCAAACCCCTGTTTTTATGATTTTTTGGTGGGAGAGCGGCAGGTTAGCGCCGCTCCCCGAGTCGTGGTGGTTAGTCGTAGTGGTTAACGGTAAACACCGGCGTATTTTTCGACCAGAGAAATGTTGTCCTTGGTGATAAAGCCGGGGCCAGAGTTGATGTTGCCCGACGGCAGCACGCCGTAACGCACATAGTTGGTCAGGATCACCACTGGCAGATAGCCCTGCAAGTAGGGCTGTTGGTCGATGGCAAAGACGATAGTGCCGTCCTTGATTGCGGCGGCGATCTCGGGCGAGAGATCAAAGGTGCCGAAATAGATCTCACCGGACAGGCTGGCCTGGTCCAGTGCTGCCAAAGTCGGAAGCGCCGAGGTCGGCCCAAGCGTCAGGATCGCATCGGTTTTCGGGTGGGCCGAAAGATAGGCCAGCACCTTGTTCTTGATCTCGGCGGGGTCTTGGCCACTGTCGATCATGCTGGACTTCAGATCCGCACCGATGGCGTCGGCAAAGCCTTTGCAACGCTGTACCGAGGCCGGGTTGGTGATATAGTGATTAACGCAAAGGAACGATTTGACGCCTGCCTTTGCGGCCCGTTTGCCAGCTTCGTTACCGGCGGTATATTCAGGCTGGCCAACATGCATCAGCGCGCCCAGTTCGGCCGACTGTTTGGCTGTGCCGGAGTTGATGGTAATCACCGGAATACCTTGATCGACAGCATCGGTGATCGGCCCTTTCAGGACGTCAAAATCGGCAATGGTGACGATAATGCCATCCGGCTTGGAGGCCGCGGCCTGCTGAACGATGCGGGCCATATCGGCCAGATCGCCCGTGGGCGGGTTGCGGTACTCGACGGTGACACCCATCTGGTCGCCCGCGATTTTGATGGCGTTTTTGATGACATTCCACCAACTGTCGCTGTCGGGGGCGTGGCTGATCAGAACAAAGCGTTCGCCCTCAGCGCTGGCGATGGTTGCCGAAGCCCCAAGCAGCATTGTGGCCGCGGCAATGGCGGTTAGTAACTTCTTCATGTGTAATCTCCCTAAATGTACATCTCGCGCGCGGCTGCTTTGTGCCGTAGTTTCCCGGCTCTTTGGCGGGGCTTGGACGAACAGAATCGGCAACATGAGCGCTGATAAGATGGAATAAATATTCTATTTAACAAAAAAGCAACAAAAATATTTCTAAACCGCCACGCCCTTGCGGTTGGTGCCGACCGCAACTGCCAAGGTAATTGCCAGCGATAAGGTCGCCGAAAGCGCGCGAAATGCGCCCACATCGACCTCGGAGACCATCAGCACCGTTGCCCCCA
>JAADIJ010000132.1 GCA_013151335.1 Alphaproteobacteria bacterium
TGCGTCCATTTGCAAGGCGATGACGCAGGGACCGCCAGTTATTTCATTGCCAGCTCTTCTGGATCTGCATGGGATTCTGATTTCGCACGGTTTTCGGCGAAGCTTCGATGAGAGCGACTCATCGAAGGAGGCTGGGCATGATCCCGGAACAGAGCATCGAACCGACGCAACTTCCCTTGCCATTTCATCCGAGGGTGACGGCGAATCTGACGGACAACGAACGCGGTCAGCTCAGGCGAATGCTGGCTCAACTCCTGCTCTCAGCAGCAGGCATCAGCCTGGAGGCGGGGAGCGATGAACAATGATCTCACTGTCACCCAGCCCCTACCTGCTGCCCTGTTGCAGCGTCGCGCTATCGTCTATGTCCGGCAATCGACACAGAGCCAGGTCACGCATAACCCGCTCCCCAATAAAACACGTCCATAACGACGTCGTTAAAGACGGATCATAAACCCGGGCAAATCGGAAAATAAGGCGGCCTCTAGCGGCTGGTTACGGTGTACTGTTGCTGCGAGAGATTTAACGGGACGTGAACTTTTCCGGCATGCTGGCGTCTTGCCTGCATGATGCGCGCGACCCGGGACGCATCATCCACGATCACACCACGATGATCCGTGAACGCATGTTTGCGATTGCCTGTGGGTATGAGGTAACCAGCCGCTAGAGGCCGGGGCTGATGATGGGGCGGTGATGCGTGCCAGCCGGTTCACGATCGGGGTCAGATGGTGTCCGTCGTCAGGTTTTTTGGTTCCAGAGGCCGCGTAATTTAAGTGAGTATCTGGCTCATCTGGTTGGTTTCATTATGCGGCGAGTTTGCGGTATTGCAAGCGCCGGGTTTCGAGTGTTTTGCGTTTGATCCTTTCCCTTTTGTTTAGAATGGCTTGGGCACGTCCGAAGTAGACATCAGACGGCGTGACATAGGCCCTGCGACAGCTGTCGCGGGAAGAAGGGATTTCCGAGGAACTTGAGCCCCCCGACACGCGGATTATGATGCTGTGGTCGATTGTTTGTCTAACCAATCTGCATAAGCCTGCATCATCTCAACCCGTCCATCCAAATACTCTGCCTTGTTGTAAGATGATCGAACTTTGTTAGCCGGAACATGCGCAAGCTGCCGTTCGATCCAGTCGGCATTCCAGCCCATTTCATTAAGGTTGGTGCTGGCGGTGGTCCGAAATCCGTGATGAACGTGGATGTCGTTTGTATATCCAAGACGGCGCAACGCTGAATTGAAAGTCATATCCGACACCATTCGATTACGATCACGGGGCGAGGGAAATACAAGGGGTGATCCAAAGTTCCACTCTTGTATTCCTTTAATTACTTCAATGGCTTGAATTGGCAGTGGAATAAGGTGATTCCGTTTCATTTTCATTCGCCCAGCCGGAATTTCCCAGATTTTGTGCTCCCAGTCTATTTCATCCCACAGCATTCCTCGAAGTTCAGAATTTCGAGGAAACAGATAAGCAGAAAGCAAAAGGGCGGCTCCGACCACTGGGTTCTGATTTTGGTATCCTTGTATTGCACGCATCAGGGCACCAACACTTTTTGGGTCTGTAACACCGGAAAATTCTCCACGCCGACGCTTGACCATTGCATCAATTGTCACCGCGGCAGGATCGTGGGTCGCTACGCCTCGGGCAACTGCGTATCGAAATATTTGCGAAAAACGCGACCTGATTTCGTGCGCGTTTTCAACCTGACCCTTTTCAGCAATTGGGTTCACGACATCCAAAATATTTTGTGCTGTGATATTTTCAATTGATTGGTTGCCGACCGCATTGATAGTTACACCAATCTGACGGTCAAGTTTCACCATGGTCCTTGGAGCTGCACCGTTTTGCTGCCTCAGTTTCAGATAGTCGTGCGCCACTGTTTTCCACAGGGTAATCTTTGCCGATTGGACCTCTGGTTCGGATTCTGGTGCTTGTGGGTCAATACCATTGCGTAAGGAGGATTTGACTTGTGCGACCATTATTCTCGCGTCAGCCAGGCGGGTCTTAGGATAGTCGCCAAATAACAATGTTCGCTGTTTGTCTTCATACCGATAGGCTAACCTGAAGACCTTGCGACCCGATGGCATCACGTCCAAATAGAGCCCCGCGCCATCAGAACGGCGGATTCGCTTTGTCCCCGGTTTGAGTGACCTAATTTGTGCGTCAGTAAGGGGCAAAACACCTCTCTTGTCCAACATCTGTCCAACAAATGGACGGAAATCTATGTAATTCCCTGTGATGCTATGAGAAGCTGTATCACACTAAACCCATAAATATAAGGGGTTATTAAGTGATATGGATGGCTATGAGAAGGATTATTGGAGCGGGCGAAGAGATTCGAACTCTCGACTTCAACCTTGGCAAGGTTGCGCTCTACCCCTGAGCTACGCCCGCATCCGATGTGACGTGGGTTATACGCAGTTCGGCGGGATGCGCAAGGGGATATATGCGCAATTTCCCCGGCTGGGCGGAATTTTTGCGATTGGTGCAGAGCGGCGTGTCGGAGCGACTTAATGGGAAATTTGACCGTGACACCGGATTGAATTTCGCTAACCTGCATTGAAAATATCAAGTGGGGTAATTCATGAGTATCAACAAGATTAAAGCGCAAGGTTTGGTGCTGGTCGGTTGTGGCAAGATGGGGTCGGCGCTGTTGGCAGGCTGGCTTGACTCGGGGGTCGAGGCAGGCAGCATCACCGTGCTCGAGCCCGCGCCGGCGGAGTGGCTTTTGGGGCTGCGCGCAGGCGGACTTGGGCTGAATGCCGCGCTGCCCGACCGTCCGGCAATCGCTGTGATCGCGGTCAAGCCGCAGGTCATTCTGGATGCGTTGCCGCGCGTGCAGGCGTTGGGTGACGGCTCAACTATCTTTTTGTCGATCGCTGCTGGCACTCCGATTGCCGCGTTTGAGACCGCTCTGGGGCCGCAAACGCCGATTATTCGCGCCATGCCGAACACTCCGGCGGCGGTCGGGCATAGTATCACCGCGCTGATCGGCAACGCGCGGGTTGATGAGGAAGGCATGGTCTTGGCCGAGACGCTGCTTCAAACCGTTGGCCAAACCGTTCGCCTTCAGAACGAGGCCGAGATGGACGGGGTTACCGCTGTTTCCGGCTCCGGTCCGGCCTATGTTTTCCATCTGATCGAGACCTTGGCCGCAGCTGGCGAGGAGCAGGGCTTGCCTGCCGCCTTGGCGATGAAACTGGCGTTGAGTACGGTCGCCGGGGCTGGAGATTTGGCGGAAAATGCCGACCAAACCCCATCGGAGCTGCGCGTGAACGTGACCTCGCCGGGAGGGACCACGGCGGCGGCTTTGTCGGTGTTGATGGACCAAAAAACCGGCCTTTCACCCCTTCTGAGCCGCACCGTGAAGGCCGCCGCCGCGCGCAGTCGTGAATTGGGAAAAACATCATGAGCCTCATTGAGTTTGACGATTTTCTCAAGGTAGACATCCGCGCCGGACGCGTGATGAGGGCCGAGCCTTACCCCGAGGCGCGAAAACCCGCGCTCAAGCTGTGGGTCGATTTTGGGCCCGAGCTTGGCATCAAAAAAACCTCGGCGCAGTTGACCGAACATTACGACGCTTCGGCGCTTGAGGGGCGGATGGTCATGGCGGTGGTCAATTTCCCGCCGCGCCAGATCGGGAAATTCATGTCCGAGGTTTTGGTTCTCGGCGTGCCAGACGCGGATGGTGCGGTGGTTTTGCTATCGCTTGATCAAGAGGTCGCGCCGGGCGCGCGGATGTTTTGATGAAAAAACCTCTCCTTTATATCAGCCGACCGCTGCCAGAGCCGGTGATCGAGGCCGCGCGCAAAATCGCCGAGGTGACGGTCGCGCCTGATAACTCCGCTTTGACGCCCGACGCGGCGAGGGTTTGTCTTGACAAATATGACGCCATTTTGCCCACGCTTGGCGACGATCTCGGGGCTGAAACGCTGGCAGGGCTGGCAAATCAACGCTGCCGTTTGTTGGCCAATTTCGGGGTTGGATATAACCATATTGATGTGGGGGCTGCGCGCGCGCGCGGTCTCACGGTCACCAACACGCCTGGCGCGGTAACCGATGCCACCGCCGATATCGCCATCACCCTGATGCTGATGGCCGCGCGGCGCGCGGGTGAGGGCGAGCGGCTGGTGCGCGCCAATAAATGGGCCGGCTGGAACCCCACACAGATGCTGGGGATGCACGTCTCGGGCAAGACGCTGGGCGTGATCGGCATGGGGCGTATTGGTCAGGCGGTGGCCCGGCGCGCGCATTTCGGTTTTGGTATGGATGTGGTATTTTATAATCGCTCCGTAGTTAAGGATCTCGGCATTCGCGCGCGTCAGCTTGGCAGTATTGGTGACGTTATGGCGCAAAGTGATGTAATTTCGGTTAACGTGCCGGGAGGGGCTGAGAACCGCCATCTGATCTCGCGCGAGGTGCTGGCGCGGGCGCGTCCCACCAGTATTTTGATCAACACTGCGCGCGGCGATGTGATTGATGAGGCGGCGCTCATTGATGCGCTGAAAACCAAGGCGCTGGCGGGGGCTGGCCTTGATGTTTACGAGCATGAGCCGCACGTTCCCGCCGCTTTGATCTCGCTGGAAAACGTGGTGTTGCTGCCGCATTTGGGCACTAACGCGCTGGATGTGCGAACTGAAATGGGTCTGATGGCGGTAGAGAATATCCGCGCCTTTTTTTCAGGTGAAACCCCGCCCAACAAGGTATAGGTTGGGTGAAACGTCCTCTGTGCGCGCTGGTTTATCTGCCTGCGTTTAGATCAGAACGAACCCGACTGGAGCTTTAAAATGTATCAAACCGCGATCACCGGCACCGGTGTTTTCACCCCAAGCCAGATCATTACCAATGACGAGCTGGTGGTGGCGTTTAACGCTTATGCGGACAAGCAAAACGCCAAAAACGCCGAGGCTATCGCGGCTGGTGAGGCCACGCCGATGGCCCATTCCTCATCTGAGTTCATCTTTAACGCATCCGGGATTGAGCAGCGCTATGTTCTTGATAAAGAAGGTATTTTGAACCCTGACATCATGCACCCGATGCTGCGCCAGCGCAGCGATGACGAGCCGGGGGTGATGGCGGAAATGGCCATTGACGCCTGCACCAAAGCGCTGGCTCAGGCGGGGATTGACGCCAGCGAAATCGACCTGATCATCTGCGCCGCCAGCAATATGGAGCGCGCTTATCCCGCGGTTTCCATCGAGGTGCAGCAACTGCTTGGGGCCAAGGGGTTCGCGTTTGACATGAATGTCGCCTGCTCCTCGGCCACCTTCGGTATTCAGGCCGCCTCGGACATGGTCAGGTCCGGCTCGGTTCGCCGCGCGATCGTGGTTAATCCCGAGATTTGCTCGGGCCATCTGGAGTGGCGCGATCGCGATTGTCACTTCATCTTTGGCGATGTTTGCACCGCGACCGTGATCGAGCGCGCAGAGGAGGCCACCGGCGATCATTATCTGATCCGCTCGACCAAATGCGCCACGCAGTTTTCCAATAACATCCGCAATAATAACGGTTTTTTACGCCGTTCGCGCCCTGACGGCGTGGCGGATCGGCGCGATATGCAGTTCATGCAGGTGGGCCGAAAAGTGTTCAAAGAGGTGCTGCCGCTGGTGGCCTCGCACATCCACGCGCATCTGGATCACTCCGAAGTGCCCGCCGACCGGATCAAGCGATTGTGGCTGCATCAGGCCAACAAGGCGATGAATGATTTCATTGGCCGCAAGGTGTTGGGACGCATTCCCGAGGCGGGCGAACAGCCCAATATTTTGCAAGATTACGCCAACACGTCCTCTGCCGGTTCGATCATCGCGTTCTCTAAATATTCCGACGATTTAGAGCATGGCGAGATCGGCCTGATCTGCTCGTTCGGGGCCGGCTATTCCGTGGGCTCGGTGCTGCTGGAGCGTGTGATCTCCGACTGATCACTGTCCACGCCTGACTGGTTTTGGCGATGACGATCCGAGACATTATGGGCCAGTGCGATGGTATATTCCGCCAGCGCATTCAGGGCGGTATTGGCCTTTTTAGCGTCGCCACCCTCGATGGCATCTGCGATATCCGTATGAAAACAAATGATTTTCTCGCGACTTCGGGCGGTAAAAGTGATCATGTTCATCAAAGGCTGCATCGCCTCAACAGCGCCTGCCAACTGATAAGACAGCACCGGATTGCCCGCGCCATCAACCAGCGCGCGGTGAAATGCCACATCGCTGTTGCAAAAGCTTTCGTCCGACAATCCGGGCTGGCCCTGACGATGAATTTCCGCGCGCATGGTCGCCAGATGGTCGGGCAAGCGGCGGGTTGCCGATAGTTTGAGACAAGCGCGCTCCAACGCATAACGTGCTTCGCAGGCGGTCTCGAAACTCACGTCATTCATGCTTAAAAGCAAGGTCGAGGTGGTGATTTGCTGGGCGTAGGCCTCTTCAAAGCTCAGACGGTTAACAAATGCCCCGCCGGTCGCGCCGCGCAAAGTGCGGATCAGGTTTTGCGCGGCAAGCCGTTTGAGAGCCTCGCGAACCGTGGGGCGCGAGACGTTGAACTGGTCTGAAAGCTCGGCCTCCGAGGGTAGGCGATGCTCAAACGGCAGTGCGCCTGATATGATCGCCGCCCTGATTGCCTCGGCGATTTGCGCCGATAATTCGCCTTTTGAGTTTAGCGATGTTTTCACACCCATAGCTTGATCCAATTGTCAGACAATTAAATGTTTGACATTTAGTTTAGCGAGGTATTGAGTGCATTGAAACGTCAAAATACCCCCCAAATGGCGGGATGATTTTTAAGAGCACAACCATGCGAACTGCGGTTTTTTCACATGTTAGGGGAGCGGTCTGGCTGGGTTTTTTCGCCCTGATCCTCGCGGCATGGGCGGGGTTGTTTTTGCTTCAGGTAAACGCGCAGGCCACCTATTGGCTGGTGTTTGCCATGTGGGGTCTGATGACCGCCGCCATGATGGCCCCGACGCTTGTGCCGACGCTGAGAACCTACCGCGATCTTGGCCATACCGAGGCCGCGAGCGCGCGCACTTTCGCCTCGTTGGTGGCGGGCTATTTGTCGGTTTGGCTCGGTTATTCGGCGGTCGCTGCCACTTTGCAAATCGGGCTTGCGCGGCTTGGGGTGCTCGGTCCGGGCGGCTCCAGTCTTTCTTGGGGCTTTAACGCGGGCTTGTTGGCGCTGGCGGGGATTTACCAGTTTTCGCGACTTAAAGGCGCCTGCCTCAGCCAATGCCGCTCACCGATGACATTTTTCATGGGGCATTGGCAACCGGGTTCGCTTGGGGCGGCAAAGATGGGCGTGCATCTCGGGGTGATCTGCCTTGGCTGTTGCTGGGCCTTGATGGCGCTGGCCTTCGTTGGCGGCACCATGAATTTGCTGTGGATGGGGATCGCGACCGCGTTGATGGTGGTCGAAAAACTGCCCGAGCTTGGACGATATATCTCGCGCCCTTTGGGGGTATTTTTGCTGGGGGCATCACTCGCCTCGCTGCTGATGGCCGTTTGAAAGCTGTACTATAAACTGAAAGAAGGAGGCCGATATGATGGCTGAACAAAGCACCAAAACCCCGCAAAAAAGCGACGCTTTGACGGCGTGGGCGATCAAGGGCGAGCTGATCCTGAACTGCAATTGCACGGTCTTTTGCCCCTGCGTGGTCAGCCTTGGCAAGCACCCGCCGACAGAGGGGATATGTCAGGCATGGGCTGGCGTTCGCATTGATCAAGGCCATTATGGCGACGAGGATATCTCCGGTCTTAACATCGGTTTGGTGCTCGAAATCCCGGGTCGAATGGCGCGGGGAGGCTGGAAAGCTGCCGTCTATGTAGACGAGCGCGCCAGTGAGGAGGCTTACACGGGGCTGGTGCGGATATTCTCGGGCGAAGCGCGCGGGACCACTGGATTGTTCAAGATTTTGGTGTCGGAATTCTTGGGGGCAGAGCGTGCTCCGGTGTCGTTTGAGACCGAGGGCAAGACCCGCCGTCTGGTAGTTGGCCGCGCCATTGACGGGGCAGTCGTGCCGGTCACTGGTGCGCGCGAAGGCGAGGATATTGTGGTCACAAACACCGAGTATTGGATGGGCCCCGACATCACCGTGGCCACCGCGACCAAAGGGCGGGTGCGTGCGTTTGGTCGGGTGTGGGACTTTGACGGCCGCTCGGCCGAGATTTGCCAGATCGACTGGCACGGACCTAAATAGGCGACCTAAATGGGAGATAAAGACATGGGCTTTGAAGCATTGGTCATCACCAAGGATGACGACGGTAAAACCAGTGCCGCGATCACGCCGCTGGAGCTTGGCGATCTGCCGCAAGCTGACGTGGTGGTGGCGGTGGAGTATTCGACCGTTAACTATAAGGACGGCCTGTGCCTCGCCCCCGGAGGCGGTGGTCTGGTGCGCAAATTCCCCCATGTGCCGGGGATTGATCTGGCCGGAACGGTAGAGAGCTCGAGCGACGCACGCTATAAAGTTGGCGACAAGGTGGTCTCGACTGGTTGGCGTGTGGGCGAGGCTCATTGGGGCGGTTTTAGTCAACGTGCGGGCTTGCGCGCCGACTGGCTGGTGCCGCTGCCTGACGGGCTAAGTACGCGTCAGGCGATGGCGGTCGGAACCGCCGGATTTACTGCAATGTTGGCGGTGATGGCGCTGGAAGATCACGGGCTTAAACCCGATCAGGGGCCGGTTTTGGTGACAGGCGCGGCAGGGGGTGTCGGCTCGGTTGCCACGGCGATTTTGGCCAATCTCGGCTATGAGGTTGCTGCTGTGACGGGGCGGCCCGAAACGGAGGATTATCTGCGCGAGCT
>JAADIJ010000194.1 GCA_013151335.1 Alphaproteobacteria bacterium
TCGCGATCAAGCCGGCTTTTAACACTTTCAAAGCTGAGCATCCGGTTGACCGAGAAGTGGCGGCCAATGTCGCGCAGAAACTCCAGGTAATTCAGCCCGCTGAGCCACTCATCATTGTTAACCATCACCGCACCGCTAGCGTCATCGCCGAACCGCACGTAGTTTGAGAAAACCTGCTTGATCCCGGCAATATTGGCGTCGATCTGCTCTTGCGTCAGCAACGGTCGCTCATCAGCGCGAAAGCTCGGGTCGCCAACTTTGGTCGTCCCGCCACCCATCAAAACCAGCGGTTTATGCCCGGTTTTTTGCAGCCAGCGAAACATCATGATCTGGATCAGACTGCCCACATGCAAAGATTTGGCCGTGGCGTCAAACCCGATATAGGCCGGCGTAACCCCTGCCATTAGTGCGTCGTCCAACCCCTGAAGATCGGTGCAGTCGGCCAGAAACCCACGGGTTTGCATCTCGTGCAGAAAATCGGATTTTGGGTGATAGGTCATCTGGTTTGTCCATTGGCGTTTGGTTTGCAGCCTCTATAAACAAAGGGGCAGGAAAGGGAAGGGTCATGGCCGAACAAGACGCAATTTGGGCGCTTGGATGTATGTCCGGCACGTCGATGGACGGGGTAGACGCTGCGATGGTTTTAACCGACGGGGTCGAGGTGTTTGAGTTCGGAGCTACCGGATTTCGCCCCTACAGCGTCGCCGACAAGCAGATAATCGCGGCAGCGCAGGGTCAATGGCCGGGCGACGAAGGCGTGCTCAAGGCCGAGGAGGTGGTTCGCGCCGCCCACCAACATCTGATCTCGCGGTTTAGCGGCGTGGCGCTGGTCGGGTTTCACGGCCAGACTTTGGCCCATGACCCTGACGGCGCGCGCACGCATCAGGTTGGTGACGGCGGTGCACTTGCGCGCGCGATTGGCTTGCCGGTCGCGTGGGATTTTCGCAGTCAGGACGTTAAAGCGGGCGGGCAGGGAGCCCCTCTGGCCCCGTTTTACCACTTCGCGCTGGCGCGCCGTTTTGCACTTGGCGGGGTTTGTTTTCTTAATCTCGGCGGGGTTGGCAACCTGACTTTTGTCGATCCAGAGGCCAAAACCCCTGACCAAGATCAGGCCCTGCTGGCGTTTGACACTGGGCCTGCCAACGCATTGATGGATGATTTTATTCACGCCCGCACCGGGCTTGCTTGTGATTATGGCGGGGCGATGGCCGCGCTAGGTCAGGCCGATGACACCATAGTTAACGGCTTTATGCGCCACCCGTATTTTGATAAACACCCTCCCAAGTCGTTGGATAGAAACGAATTTATCGGCTTGGTCGATGCGGTTAAACATCTGAGCGATGTTGACGGTCTGGCGACTTTGGCCGCCGCGAGCGTTGCCAGTATTACGCGCGCGATCACCGAACTGCCGAGGCAACCCGTCAAGGTTCTGGTCTGTGGTGGGGGTCGCAAAAACACCCATCTGATGGCATTGCTGCGCCAAGATCTGCCCATGCCGGTTGAGGATATCGACAAGGCGGGCATGGACGGCGATATGCTGGAAGCGCAGGCTTTTGCCTATCTCGCAGTGCGGGTGAAAAACCGCCAGAGCCTGTCGGCGCCGGGCACAACCGGCGCTCCCAAACCCATGAGCGGGGGGCGGATTAGTCAGCCCAGATAGATCAGCGCAGGATCGAACGACCCGCATATTGGGCACTTTCGCCGAGATCTTCTTCAATGCGGATAAGCTGGTTATATTTCGCCAACCGGTCGGTGCGCGCGAGCGAGCCGGTTTTGATCTGGCCGCAATTGGTGGCCACGGCCAGATCGGCAATGGTCGTGTCCTCGGTCTCGCCGGAGCGGTGCGACATCACGCAAGTAAAGCTCGCGCGATGGGCCATATCGACGGCGGCGAGCGTCTCGGTCAGCGTGCCGATCTGGTTGACCTTGACCAGCAGAGAATTGGCGCAACCCTCATCGATGCCCTTGGCAATCCGCACGGGGTTGGTGACGAACAGATCGTCGCCCACGAGCTGAACCTTGTCGCCTAGAAGCTCGGTCAGAACCCTCCAACCGGTCCAGTCATCCTCGGACATGCCGTCCTCGATCGAGATGATCGGATATTGGGCCACAAGCGCTGCCAGATAGGCCGCGTTCTCCTCTGAGGTCAGGATTTTGCCCTCGCCCTTCATGTGATATTTGCCGTCCTGGAAATACTCGGTTGCGGCGCAATCCATCGCCAGATGAATATCCTCGCCGGGTTTATATCCGGATTTTTCGATGGATTTCATAATGAAATCAAGCGCATCGGTGGTCGAGCTAAGGTTGGGCGCGAAACCTCCCTCATCGCCAATTCCGGTGTTAAGACCGGCGGCGGACAGCTCGCCTTTCAGGGTATGAAATATCTCAGAGCCCATGCGCACCGCGTCGGCAACCGTGTCTGCCGACACTGGCATGATCATGAATTCCTGAATATCAATCGGGTTATCGGCATGTTCGCCGCCGTTAATGATGTTCATCATCGGCACCGGCAAAACCCGCGCCGAGGTGCCGCCCACATAGCGATAAAGCGGTTGTGTCGCGTAACTCGCCGCCGCTTTTGCCACCGCCAGAGAGACGCCGAGAATGGCGTTGGCCCCGAGGCGACCTTTGTTCTCAGTGCCATCAAGGTCAATCATGGCGGCGTCAATCGCCACTTGCTCGCCAACTTCGACGCCGAGCAGACATTCGGCGATTTCACCGTTCACGGCCTCGACCGCTTTCAAAACCCCTTTGCCGCCGTAACGACTTTTGTCGCCATCGCGAAGCTCGACCGCTTCATGCGCGCCGGTTGAGGCCCCCGAGGGAACCGCCGCGCGTGCCAGTGCTCCGTTTTCGAGCGTTACGTCAACCTCAACGGTCGGATTGCCCCGGCTGTCGAGAATTTCGCGGGCGAAGATGTCGATTATTGCACTCATTTTCTCTGACCTTTATGCGTCTTTTTCGGGTTTAATGTCGTCCAGAGGGACGCCAAACAGCTCCATTTTATGTCCCATCAGCCGATATCCCAGCTTTTGGGCGATTTTCTCTTGCAGCGCTTCGATCTCCGGTTCGACAAATTCAATCACCGCGCCAGTGCGCAGGTCGAACAGATGGTCGTGATGGTCACGATCCGCGTCCTCGTATCGCGCACGCCCGTCGCCGAACTCTAGCCGGTCCACGATCCCGACCTCGTCAAAAAGTTTGACGGTACGGTAAACCGTCGCCAGCGAAATCGCGGTGTCGATTTTAGAGGCGCGAGCATAAATCTCCTCGACATCGGGATGGTCGCGCGCGTCGTCCAGAACTTGCGCGATAATCCGGCGTTGCCCCGTCATCCGCAAACCCTTGGCCTCGCAGCGGTCTATGATCGTGTCGTCAGTCACGGTGATCCTCGTTGGCGTGTTAATGGCGTCTTAACCGATGAGGCGAGGGTTAAAAAGCCGAAAATTGTCGCGCATCACAGCAGCTCCGGCGCGCGCCCGATCCGGCGGGCCAAAGGGGCGACCGTGAGGCCTTGAAAGATGATCGAAAACAAGACGACGATATAGGTCGCGGTCAGGATCAAGGGTTTATATTCGTTTTCGGGCAGCGAGAGCGCGAGGGCGACCGAAATTCCGCCCTTGAGCCCTCCCCATGTCATGATCGGGATCACGCCACGCGAGAAATTTCGAAATGGTTTCAGCAGTAAAACCGGCAAGGCCACGGCCACCAGTCGCGCCAGCAGCGACAGGCCAATCGCCCATATTCCGGCGCGAATTGCATCCATGGAGAACGCCAGCGCGAGCACTTCGATGCCGATCATCAGGAACAGGATCGCGTTCAATATCTCGTCGATCAGCTTCCAGAATGCGTCGAGATAGTCGCGGGTTTGCTCGGACATTCCATGTTTCATCCCCACATCGCCAATGAACAGCCCGGCGACCACGGCCATGATCGGGCCGGACATATGCAGCGAAACCGCCAGCTCATAGCCGCCGAATGCCAGGCCGAGCGAGATCAAAACCTCCAGTGCATAATCGTCAATACGCTTCATCACCTGAAACGTCAGCCAGCCAAGGCCCGCGCCAAGCAGGGCACCGCCGACGAACTCTTGCGTGAACAGACGGAGGGTTTCTAGCACGCCGGTTTCGCCGCCGCCCGCCTCGGGAAACGAGAGGCCGACCAGCACCAGAAACACCACATAGCCGACCCCGTCATTGAACAGGCTCTCGCCCGCGATCTTGGTTTCAAGCGATTTTTGCAAATTTGCGCCGCGCAAAACCCCGAGCACGGCGACCGGATCGGTTGGCGAAATCAGCGCGCCAAATATCAGCGCGATCATGAGAGGGATGCCGGTGACCAGCGAAAACCCATACCCCGCGACCAACGTCGAAAGGCCGACGCCGATGGTGGCCATCAGTGCAACGACCCACGCTTGCTGGCGCAAATCGCCGAGTTTTACATGCAGCGCGCCGGCAAATAACAACAATCCCAACATGCCGTCGAGCAGGGTTTTGGAGAAATTCAAATCTTTGATGCCCGCGCGAATGGAGGTGGCCACGCCAAATTGCGGAAATAAATAGTCAAGTCCCATCATCGCCAGCGAGGCCAAAAGGGCGACGATCAAGATGCCGATAGATTGGGGCAGGCGCAGGAAGAAATAGTTTATCGATCCAAACGCGCCCGCCAGAACGATCAGCAATGCGGCTATTTGCAAAAGGGTCATAACGGCTCCGGTTTGGTAAGGATTGCCTCGCCGGATTACGGCAAAACCCGGTCAAATGTCCATGACTTTACCTCAGAGACGGGCCAAACGCTCGGCCAGCAAGGCGTAAAATCCGTCCGCATCAAGGTCTCCGACAAACAGCGCGTTCGCTGAGCGATCCGTCACCCCCCACCAATCGGCGACGGTCATGCCGAGGGTCAGATCAGAGGTGATCTCTATTTCGACATTGATGTTTCTGCCCTTGAAAAGCTCGGGTTTGACGAGATAGGCGATCACGCATGGGTCATGTAAGGGTGCGCCGTCAGAGCCGTATTTCTCCATGTCAAAGCGCTCAAAAAAGTCGGTGAGATTGGCAACGGCGGTTCCAACGGGGGTGCCAAGTTTGCGAAACGCGTCGATGCGGGCCCGTGTGGTCAGCGCTTTATGGGTGACGTCAAGCGGCATCATCACCACCGGAATGCCTGATTTCATCACGATATCAGCGGCTTCTGGATCGACGTAAATGTTAAATTCGGCTGTCGGGGTGATATTGCCAACCTCGAAATAGGCTCCGCCCATCAGTATGATCTCTTGGATTTTATCGGCAATATCGGGCGCGCGTTGCAAGGCGGTGGCGATATTTGTCAGGGGGCCAAGCGTGCAAAGTGTGACTGTGCCGGATGGCTGTTTTCTGACGGTTTCAATAATAAAATCAACGCCATGCTGCGATTGAAGCGGCATCGTCGGCGCAGGTAAAACCGGCCCGTCAAGCCCCGTGCGCCCATGTACATGCTCGGCGGTGACAAGCTTGCGCGAGAGGGGCTCGGCGCATCCCGCAAACACCAACATATCCGGTCGGCCTGCCAACTCGCAGATTTTGCGGGCGTTAAGTTCCGTCAGCGCGAGCGGAACATTTCCGGCAACCGCCGTGACCCCCAGCACCTCCAGTTCGGGCGAGGCCAGCGCCAATAAAATGGCGACGGCGTCGTCCTGACCGGGATCGGTATCGATGATGATTTTACGCGGCATCTGTTGTCCTGACATTATTGAAGCCACCAGATTGCCGCGTCATCAAGCGCTTGTCCAGCGCCATCATCACCCGCGCTTAGTTATCAAAATGCACGTCCTCCACCAGCTTCAAAGCGGTGCTGCGAAACTGCGCCAACTGGCCTAGATTGATGTTATCAGGCGTGAATTTTCCCCATGACGCAACCAGCGGAGAGACCTTGGCACCGGCCAGCAAGGGGTACTCGAAATTGGTGTTGGCATAGATGGATTGCGCCTCGCCGGAGGACAAAAACTCCATCAATTTCAGCGCATTAGCGGGGTTAGGAGCCGCCTTTGTCATCGCCATGCCAGAGATGTTCACATGGGTGCCGCCGCCCTCGAATTTCGGGAAAACGATGTTCACCGCATCGGCCCACACGACCTGGTCGGACTTTTGCAGCATCTCGCCCATATAATAGGTGTTGCCCAGCGAAATATCGCATTGCCCCGACCAGATCGCCTTGATCTGACCGCGATCATTGCCCTGCGGTTTGCGCGCGAGATTGTCGCGAATACCTGTGAGCCAAGTGCGGGTCGCCGCCTCGCCGTGATGGGCGATATAGGCCGAAAACAGCGCCAGATTATAGGGGTGCATGCCCGAGCGGATGCAGATACGACCGCGCCATTTCGGGCTTGCAAGATCCTCATAGGTGGTGACTTCGCCGGGCTTCACCCGCTCTTTGGAGGCGAAAACTACCCGCGCGCGGGTCGTGAGGCCAAACCAGTTATTGTTGGGATCGCGAAAGTTTTCGGGGATGTTTTGGTCGAGGACTTTTGAAACAACAGGCTGCGTCACCCCCGCGCGAACCACGGCCTCAAGGCGCGCGACATCGACGGTGAGAACCACGTCGGCGGGGCTGCGTTTACCCTCGGCGACCAGCTTTTCGATCATACCTTTGTTGAGAAACGCGACGTTTACCTTGATGCCGGTCTTGGCGGTGAAGGCGTCAAACAGCGGCTTGACCAACTCGGGCTGTCGGTAGGAATAGACGTTCACTTCAGCAGCCTGAAGCGCGAGAGTTTCCCCGAATATAAATACGAGGACGGCGAAGAGACGTAACAACATTGGAGTGGCCTTTTTGGGATTTCACATGGCGGGACGCTACATCCGCCGGTTTGTCGAAGTCAATACCTGATTAAACTACTCGGGTAACTTTTCACGCGATTTCACCTGATCCCACAGCGCATCCATTTCGGCGAGATCAGACATTTGCGGCGTCTTTCCTTTGTCGCGCAGCAGAGCCTCGACACCCTCAAAACGGCGGATGAATTTCGAGTTGGCAGCGCGCAGAGCTTCCTCGGGATCGATGTCGAGATGACGCGCGAGATTGGCGACGACGAACAGCAAATCGCCAAACTCTTCCTCTGCGTCAGCCTTGGTTTTGGTCTCGTGCGCCTCGACCAACTCGGCGGATTCCTCGGCGATTTTGGCGATCACCTGATCGGTGGATGGCCAGTCAAACCCAACTCTTGCGGCACGTTTTTGCAACTTGGTTGCACGCGTCAATGCTGGCAGGTTGAGCGCAATTCCGTCAAGCGTTCCCGGCTCTGTTTGACCCTTTTCGGCCCGTTCTGCGGCCTTGATTTTCTCCCAGTCGCGGGTCTGTTGACGGGCGGATTTATCCCGGTCCTCGTCGCCAAAAACATGCGGATGCCGGTGGACCATCTTGTCGGAAATCGCCTTGGTAACGGAGGCGAAATCAAACAATCCGGCCTCGGCCCCCATCTGTGTATGATAGACGACCTGAAGCAGTAAATCTCCGAGTTCTCCTTCTAAATCAGAGTGTTGACCTTGCTCAATTGCGTCGGCAACCTCGTATGCCTCCTCGATTGTGTAAGGGGCGATCGAGGCGAAATCCTGCTCTATATCCCACGGGCAGCCGGTTTCTGGATCGCGCAGGCGGATCATTATCTCCAACAGACGCGCCAAGCCGCCGTTGGGGTCTAGACACAAGGCTTGGCTGGCGTCGTGGGTTTTTTTCGCAGGGGATTTTTTCATTGTCCAACCGATCAAAATAAGCGAGGTTCGCACAATCTAGCGATGTTTTCCGGGGAGTCCACGCCAATGCCGATCATCAACCGAATCGCCGAGTTTCATGAGGACATGAAGACATGGCGTCAGCACATCCATGCCAACCCGGAGCTGACATTTGACTGCGTTGAGACCGCCGCTTTCGTGGCCGAGCGTTTGCACGAGTTCGGGGTTGACGAAATTCACGAGGGGATCGCGCAGACCGGGCTGGTCGCCATCATCAATGGCCACGGCGAGGGGCCGACGATTGGCTTGCGTGCGGACATGGATGCGCTGCCCATTCAGGAGGTGCTGGACCACGCCTATAAATCCAAAAACCCCGGTAAAATGCATGCTTGCGGCCATGACGGGCACACGACCATGTTGCTGGGGGCCGCGCGTTATCTGGCGGAAACGCGGAATTTTTCGGGCCGGGTCGCGCTGATTTTTCAACCCGCCGAGGAGGGTGGCGCAGGTGGCAAAGTGATGTGTGATGAAGGGATCATGGATAATTTTGCCATCAAACAGGTGTTTGGGTTTCACAATGCGCCGGGGGTTCCGCTCGGGGTTTTTATGGCCAATTCCGGCCCGGTTCTGGCCGCTGCCGACACGTTTGAAATCCAAATAGAGGGCACCGGTGGACATGGAGCCATGCCCGAAGGGGCTAATGATCCGGTCGTGGTTGCCGTGCAAATCGCACAGGCGATCCAGACGATTTCGTCGAGAAATGTGGCGGCGCTCGACAATCTGGTGATCTCGATCACCGAGATTCACACCGGCACTGCGGACAATATTATCCCCTCGGAGGCCTTTGTCGGCGGCACAGTGCGCACCCTGAAAAAGAGGTCCAGGCGATGGTGGTTGCGCGCTTGCAGGCGATTTGCGCAGGCACCGCTGCCGCGTTTGGCGTTGAAGCGCGGCTTGAGTATCCACTCGTTGGTTCAACCCCCCCGTCTTCCAGACGGGAGTGCTTTAGCGCGAAAGAATCGGCTATAGTTTTATCCTCCCGAAAGATGAGCCCCCCGAAGGGGGAATAG
>JAADIJ010000027.1 GCA_013151335.1 Alphaproteobacteria bacterium
AAGCTCGCGGCGCGCGCGCCGATATTCTTGCGCTGCCAGTTGAATGTCATCGAACGGCAGCGAGGCCAGCCCCACGAATCTGTCGGGGTTTCTCTTTGCCGCAGCAGCCGTCGCGTCGTTAAACACGCTCAACAGAGGTAGCGCCTCGGCTGCGGGTCGGCTGTCTAGTCCGAACAGGCATGGCAACGACAAAACTTGGGTCTGGATGCCATGTTTATCCATAAATTGCAGGCGTGCAGTAAGGTCGCTGAATATGTCGTCATAAGGCAAACTACCGACGGGCATATGAAACTGCTCGCCCGCGTCGGTCATTGCAATATGCGGCGGAATTGAGCGTTTACGCAAAGCATTCGCCAACTCTTCAGGCACCCAATGGGCGTGGAAATCTATTGTCATGTCAGGCTTTCGGCAATGGACTTGCGGGTGTCAACCTCGCCGAAATATCGGCATGGCAGCGGATCAATATCGGTCGCGGTGATCCGCAAAAACCGCGACGTTGCGGGCATGTCGATCGAATGCAGTTCGCCCACATCGTAGAATCCGGCTGTGCCAGGCGTCATACTGTAGGTTCTCACAGGTTTGGGCAGAGCCTCGCCTTCAGGAATAACCCAATCGGTCATCCCGGTGTTATCAATAGCTTGTCCGTAAGCCGCCCAAGCGCTAGCATGGACGTGAGGCGGGCTCATAATCGCGCCGTTCGGTATATGCGCGTAAATGTAAAAATCCAGATCAGGATCGTGGTGGAGCGTGGTCCGGGCTACTTCCAGATGCGCGCCGAAATGTTGTTCAACAAATTCGGGATTTTGCAAAATCCGCTTCATCGCATCGCAAACCTTTTCCAAGGCTTCTTTTGATCGACCCGGCTGTAAAGCCGTGCGACAGTCAGAGATCAGGTTCTCCAGTTCATAGGCCAAAAATTCCCCCCCGGTTTTCCAGCAAATTTGTTATGCCGGATTTTTTGAATGTTAGCCTTTAGCGCTGCGTTATGACAATCCTCAGATATCAATCTGACATTAAATTAGCACAGATGACCATCTCGGCCCTCCAAGCGTCTTCAAGGTCCGTCGCCGAGTATGCCGTATTCTTTCTGGGCGGACCCGCAACCGGTTATACGCTGCCCGCACATCGCCCTTTTGCCGCCGTCATTGCCAAGCCGTGATCTGGCACCACCGCGATCTGGCGCAGCGCGAACACCCAAGCGAGCTGGCCAAACACACCTTGACTGACGCGACCGCACCCTTGCCCTGATCGACCGCATTGGCCAACAAGCGTGCATAAAGTGCGGCGGTTTTGCTCATGTCAGCCCCCGGCGACAACCGCCACACGAAGGTCGGATATTTCCCCTGTTTCTTGGGCACCAGCGTGACACGTTTCTCGATCGGGGCGAGTGAGTGTGAGGTGGCTCGGGAAAACTGAACAGCTGGGGCAAGTGGATTTTCTGCTCGAAATCGGCACTATTGCCGGAAAGAAGGCAATACCATGACAAGGTCTCGCCTTTTGGTGATTGTTCCAGACACCTACCGTGCAATCATAGAGCGCCCCTGGTGCAGCATCAAATACGCGGAGATTTACTTGCACGCTTATTGATTATTGCAAGGTCAGGCGATTCAGCAACCAACGGTGCCAGCCGTTTCGATCAATCACAGGCAGTATTGAACTCGCAGGCACATTCAGTTACGCTTTTTGTACCAGAACGCTGGGTTAACAGCGCTGGTTTCATGAAAGTTTCCTTATGAGGCAATTATCGAATGCAGCTTTCGAGCAGGCGTTGAAATGGCTTGCGGTCATACTTGGCTTTTTCAGTGCGATCAGCGTGGTGCAGGGCTGGCAATTGGCCGCGATGGTGATCAGCTTACCCTTTTGTTTGATATGGGTTTATTGCGGCTGGCTACGCACGGAGCCACAACTTAAATACCTCAACATCATGTTCTCGCTCCTCTACGCTTATGGCATTGGCCGGTATTTCTTTTTAAATGCCTGACCCGACAGCCGAGGGCCTTTCAGTGGCTTGTCGGGCCAGCTACAGCGACCACCTCTGAATATCCTTGGTCTGTAGGCAAAATACAGTGTGGGCCTGGGTCAGGTCAGGCACCAAGGCTGCGCTGGAAACACACCAAGGCGACCATAGTTTGACCTTGGGTCAGGACCAAACTCGCTTTCAAACACGTTAATAGTATTTTGGTGGTGGTGAATCGCGTTCAGTCAAATGCCCGACGCTTCAGACATCCATTCCGGTTTGCGTTTCCAACCCGCGCGCGGCACTTGCGCCCAACAACCATTTGCGGAAGTTTTGCGCACTGCGCATTTGCCCCTTACGCTCAGTATAAACCAGATAATACGCGTATCCCGTGGCCAGTTCGAACGGGAGCGGCGTGATCAGGCGGCCGCGCGTGATATAGTCGTCGTGAATGGGTGTGCGCCCCATCGCAATGCCAAGTCCGTCCACCGCGGCTTTGATCGCCAACGCACGATTGTCAACCACCACACGCTGCGGGTGCTCGTCATAGACAACCCCGACCGCGTCACACCAAAGCTGCCACTCGTCGGCTTCAGTGTCGCAAAATATCAAAGCGTGGCCCACTACATCGGCGGCTTCGATCAGGGGCGCGCTGACCTTGATATAGTCATTGCTGCAAACCGGAATGATGGTTTCGTTCATCAGCAAATCCACCTTGAAACCCGATTTGATGCTTTTTCTCACTTCGCTTTTTTTCAAATACCGGATAGCAAAATCGATTTCCGAGCTTTTGAAATCAAGCGGCTCAATCGACGTGATCAGGCGCAGATTTATTTCGGGATGTTCCTCTCTCAGCGACGGGATGCGCGCCACCAGCCATGTTGACGCCAGCGAGGGGAACAAGTTGATGGTCAGAGCCGAGGTTTCTTGCGAAGAGACCACACGGCTGGTTGCGACCTCCAACTGGTCCAGAATTTTGGTTAAATCCTGCAAATACTGAGTGCCGGCATCTGTCAGTTCCAGTCGGCTGTGATGGCGATAAAACAACAAGAGACCAAAGAAATCCTCAAGAGATTTGACCTGATGGCTTATCGCCGAAGGTGTCAATGTCAGTTCGTGACCGGCTTGCTTAAAGCTGCAATGGCGGGCCGCCGCCTCAAACCGCACAGAGGCAAACGGGGGTAGCTTTCTCGCCATTGAGGTCTCCAATTCCAAATTGGGCGTGCGCCGGAGTTTGGCGCATCGTCGTTTGGAATGTCTGTGAACGGCGACACCGTGTCAAATAAATTTCACCTGCTCAAGAGTGTTGGTTGTGTTTTTTAGGTTTTTTCTGTCTTGCAGCACCAAAAAATTTTCATGCGACACGCAAAGGTCAGTCAACATCTTTCAGAAACAACGCTTCCTCAATCTCGATCATCGTCGGCTTTCCCGAGGCAACTGCTTCGCGCAAGATTGCCCCAAGCTCACCCGGCGCAGTCGGGGCCAAGGCTTCCAAGCCATAGGCTTTGGCGAGACCAACAAAATCAGGTGTATGCAAATCCACCCCAATCGGCGTGACGTTTCGATGGATCATGCTTGATTTAATCTCGCCAAAACCGTGGTTATTCCAGCACAGGATGACAAGCGGTCCGCCAACCTCCATGGCCGTTCCCAGCTCGCCAAGGGTAAATTGCAGCCCACCATCGCCAGCGATGCAAATCACCGGACGTTGCGGTTGCGCCGCGCGTGCGCCTATTGCGGCTGGCAGCGCATAGCCGAGCGCGCCAAAGCCACAGGCCGAGTTAAACCAGCGCGCCGAGTTGCTGATCGGAAGGTAAAGATTGCCCGCATACGTCAGCTGAGTGGAATCTCCGACCACCACCGCATCCGGCACAGCGGCAAGTATGCCCTCAAGGACAGCGATTAACGCTCGATATTTTTGGTCCTGCTCGGCCAGTGCGGCCTCGCGTGTGGCTTTCGCCCGAGCCGCGCCATCAGCTTTTTTCGGTGTCGGTTCAAGCGCAGAAAGAAGGTCGCGCAGTGCCGCCCCCGCGTCGCCGACCAGCGCGATTGTGCTGGGCTGGTTGCGCGCGATCTGAACCGGATCAATGTCCGAGCGGATCAGTGGGGCGGGAACCGAGAACGGGGTACCATCAAACATATTGTAATCTGTGCGCCCCAGTTCCGTGCCAAAAGCCAACACCAGATCGGCGTTTTGGATCAACTCGCGGACGGCTTGCAGTGACGGACTGGCCGAGACCTCCAACGGATGACCCGCCGGAACCAGCCCGCGCCCGTTTATGGTCATGACCACCGGGGCATCCAGATGTTCGGCAAGCTCCCGCGCCGCCTGCCCCGCCCCGCGTGCGCCGCCACCCAGCAATATAACCGGATGCTTTGCCGCATCGCACAGCTTGGCCGCCTGCCTGACGGCCTGCTCTGAGGGGCGCGGCGGATGAATTATGGCGGCTCGCTTGACCTCAAGATCGTCAGCATTTGCCGCAAATAAATTCACCGGAATTTCAATATGCACGGGTCGCGGGCGCGCGCCTTCAAAAATCGCAAAAGCGCGGGCGATGGCCTTGGGGAGGTCGGATGGCGTCAGCACTCGAAAGCTGCTGGCCGCCACTTGAGCGACCAGTTGCCCTTGATTAGGACTCTCGTGAAGCTCGCCTTCACCGTGGCCGATATCGCCAATGTGATTTACCGCCGAAATCACCAGCATGGGAATGGAATCGGCAAATGCCTGCCCCATCGCGGTCACAATATTGGTCAGACCCGGCCCCGTAATGACAAAGGCCACGCCGGGTTTGCCGCTGGTGCGCGCATAGCCATCGGCCATGAATCCGGCCCCTTGTTCGTGGCGCGGCGTGATGTGTTTAATGGCAGAGCCAGCCAAGCCGCGATACATTTCTACCGTGTGCACACCCGGAATTCCGAACACCGTGTCCACATGGTATTCTTCCAGAAGTTTTACTAAATATTCGCCAAGAGTCATAGCCGTAGCCCTTAAATCATATCATGTGGAGCGTGCTCATTTTTGCCCGCCGGTTTCTTTTTGCAGGCGCTTGGTAAAGGCCTGAATGCGCGCGCATCCTTCCTGCAAGGTTTCTTCCGGTACGGCAAAGCTCATGCGCACAGTCCCGTTTGTGCTGGGGCCAAATGCGGCACCGTTCAGCACCGATACTCCAGTCTCGGCATATAGGCGCTCGACGAATTGCTCTCCGGACAGGCCGGTTTTGCGCACGTCTACGATCAGGAACATGCCGGCTTGCGCGTGCCAACATTCCAGCCCCGGCGCATTTTGCAACGCCTTCATAGCCAAATCGCGCCGATCCATGAAGGCGCTGCGCATTTCATCTAGTTTGTCGATCCGGTTTTCCAACGCAAAGGCCGCGGCTTCTTGAATGAACCCCGGCAGGCCGTAGGTCGAGCAAAGCGCCAGTTTCTCCATCTCTTGCACGAAGGGTTCAGGCGCGATTGCCCAACCAGAGCGCCAGCCGGTCATGGCGTGGGATTTTGACAGGCTGCTCACGGTGATGGCCCGCTCTTTCATACCTTCCAGAGACGCTATCGAAACATGCTCCCCTTCAAATAAAAGATCGGCATAAACCTCGTCGGCAATCACCCACAGATCGTTTTGTCGGGCCACTTCGGCAATGACCGCGAGATCCTCGGGCGGGAAAACCACACCCGTAGGATTGACGGGGTTAGCAAACACCACCGCCGTTGTTTTAGCGGTTATCGCCGCACGCAAGGCGGCAAGATCGGGGCGAAAGCCAAGCTCGGCAGGGCATGGAACTGGAACAATTGTCGCCCCCGGGGCCTGAAAGACCGCCTCATAGGTTACATACATTGGCTCAAATACAATGACTTCATCGCCCGGAGAAAGCGCAATTTGCGCCGCGATAAATAGTGCATTCTGGCACCCGGCGCTGACAATCACATTCTCGGCGGTCGTCTGAACGCCGGTTTTTTGCTGGTGATTATTTGCGATTGCACTGCGCAATCGGTGGCGTCCGGCCACTTCGGTGTAATGGGTGTCGCCGGAATGAAGCGCCGAAATGCAGGCGTCGACAATGCCGGAGGGGGTGTCAAATTCTGAATCGCCAACACTCATGACGATCACATCCTTGCCCTCTGCACGAGCGCGCAGGGCCTCTGAATGTATCCGCCATGCATTCGCGCCGTCGCCGCCCAATCGCTGGGTGAGGGGTGAAAACCGCATTTACTATCTCCTGAAAACTGATCCCTATTGTGTCCATCGGACGGGTTGATCCGTGTGTTGCCAACAAAAGCATATGCGGCGTGGCACGTTTGCCACGAACTGCCAGTTCATATGCCTAATGCGACAAAATCTGACTCAAAAATAGCTTGGTCCTGTCTGATTGCGGGTTTTCAAAGAAGTCGGTTGGATTGTTGCGTTCAACAATTTGTCCTTCATCCATGAAAACGACGAGATCGCCAACTTTGCGCGCAAAACCCATCTCGTGGGTCACACAAATCATGGTCATCCCGCTCTCGGCAAGCTCAACCATCGTTTCAAGAACCTCGGCCACCATCTCGGGGTCGAGCGCGGAGGTCGGCTCGTCAAACAGCATAACCTTGGGTTGCATACACAGGCTTCTGGCGATGGCGACGCGCTGTTGCTGTCCACCTGATAGCTGTGACGGATATTTGTCGGCCTGCTCGGGGATTTTCACCCGTTCAAGCATCGCCATTGCCCGATCTTTGGCGTCGGATTTGGATACGCCGCGCACCCAATTCGGGCCAGCCATACAGTTTTCAAGCACGGTCATGTGCGGATACAGGTTAAAGTGTTGAAACACCATGCCGATGTCTTGTCTCACCTTATCGATATTTTTCATCTTTTGGTGCATCTCAATGCCGCCGATTAGAATTTTACCCTTTTGATGGGCTTCCAGCCGGTTCAGACACCGGATCAATGTGGACTTGCCAGAGCCAGACGGGCCACAAATCACGATGCGCTCGCCCTGTTTTACCGACAGGTTGATGTCGTTCAGCGCTTGGAACGCACCGAACCATTTGCTGACCCCTTGCATTGATATCACCAGATCATCAGGAGCGATTTTTTGATTAACGTTACTCATCATTGCTGACCTTTTTTGCGGTAATGTTTCTCAATTCGGGACTGGATAACCTCCAGAACCATCGTCATGCCCCAGTAGATGAATGCCGCTGTAATCAACATTTCCATTTGGCGGAATTCCTTTTGCCCCAAGGTGCGGGCCAGAAACATCAGCTCCCAGACGCCGATGACAGAGACAAGCGAGCTGTCTTTCAGCATGGCGATAAACTGGTTGCCGGTCGGTGGGATGATCAGCGGAATGGCTTGTGGCAAGATAATGCGGCGCATGGTCAGCCCGAACTTGAAGCCCTGCGAGCGAGAGGCCTCCCATTGGCCCCGTGGAACACTTTGAATGCCCGCCCTGAAAATCTCGGTCATATAGGCCCCGTAGCACAGCGATAACGCAATGATACCGGCAGGAACCGCGTCGATTACATAGCCGATTTGCGGCAATCCCATATAGATCAGGAACACCTGCATCAAAAGCGGCAAGCCACGAAAAAGCGAGGTATAAAAACTGGCGATGCCATAGGCGAACCCGTTATTAGACAGCTTGGCAACAGCGCCAACGATGGCGATCAACGAGGCAATCGCTATGGACACTGCCGAAATATAAAGGGTCGTAAACAGACCCTGGGTGATCATAAATCCGATTTTGGACTGGATGAACGAGAATTTTAGATTGAATGAGTAGAAAAAAGCCAAAAATAGCAAGAGCAACTCGATCCAGACGATGGCGACTTGCACTTTTATATTCGCGAAACTGATAAGGAACAGGTTGCCAACAAACAGGACTGCCAACACCAGTGCGACGGCGGAGCGACCATAAAGGCCGCTCTCCTTCGGCTCGCCAATGACGGGCCGAAGGAATTCACCGAACATTGTCCCAGCCAGATTAAAGGTAAAGAACGCGAGAAATGCCACAGCCAGCAAACCCAAGATAAACTTTGGTTTGTGGATTAACTTATCCCCTATGACATTATCTGCGTACATTTTTACCCCTAATCTGTTGCTGAGTGTCGCTTTTTTGGTTATTTGACGC
The DNA here is from genome assembly GCA_013151335.1 of Alphaproteobacteria bacterium. Lineage (GTDB taxonomy): Bacteria > Pseudomonadota > Alphaproteobacteria > Rhodobacterales > Rhodobacteraceae > UBA5972. The sequence continues at coordinate 8,068 of JAADIJ010000027.1, forward strand.
CGGCGCTATAGTCGATGCCATACCATTTCATCGACATTTTCGACAGAGTTCCGTCAGCGTGCATCGCGGCGATGATCTTGCCGAGTTTTGCATCAAACTCGGTATCGCCCTTGTCAATCGCAACCGAAAGCGGCTCATAAAAAGCGGGCGTGCCGACCACACGGATCGGGAGACCGGCTTTTTTGGCGGCGACCAAGGCGGGAAGTGAGCCGATCATACCATCCACGCGCACACCAGCACCAAGACGCACGTCATTCAGGCAGGTCGAGGTGTCTTTCATTGACGAGATTTTGCCGGGGGTCACATCATATTTGAACGGCGGCGTTCCAATGGCGTCGATTGTCAAATCATGCTGCAGGTACAATTCATAAGTGCTTGCGGTGGTTGCGCAGATTGTTTTGCCATTCAGTTGCAGCTTGTCTGTTATGGGCGAATCTGTTTGCACCGCAAAACTAGCCGGGGTGAAATAATATATGCCGGGGAAGCTAAGCACTTCGCCGCGCGCCTTGGTCGGTGTCATGGAACCAACAGAGATGTCCCAGCGGCCAGCCCATTTACCGGCTGTGATGATTGTCCAGGACGGGGTCACAAACTTAATACCTACCCCCATGCGGCGCGCGATTTCTTTTGCGACATCGACGTCAAAGCCGTCCATCTTGTTGTTATCGTTCAAGAAAGATTGCGGTGCCCAGTTGGCGTCGGTTGCAACAGTCAACACGCCCTTGTTCATCACACGATCAAGCGCTTCGCCCGCCCAAACCGGGCTAAACGACGATACCGAGGCCATAATCGCGCCGGCTATCAGTTTTGTGTAGAGTCTCATAATTCTCTCCTTAAGGTTTCATTTATTATATTTCCACAACAGCATGTTGCGGGACTGGATTTCGAGTGGCACCGAGCACCAGCCAGAGTTATTGCATCCCAAACTACGCGCTCATGGCCGAATATCAACAAAATCTGTGCTCTAAATCGTTGGAAAGCAGGTTTTTATTGGCCAAAAGGCATTTGTTTATTGCGACTATCAGGCTGAAGCCTAACTCCATAGTCAGCAAACGAACAATATTCATGTGGTCATGAAAAAAGTAACAGTGCTCTCTCTCGCCCGATCTTGGTCCTGCTTCACGGATGAAATTTATTTTTGGCGAGGTGAATTTGCATATGTTGCGCAAACATCAATGACCGACAATACTTTTTCAAACTTGTGAAGGGGGCGGATGATGAAAAAAGCTTTTGGCGAATTTGTTCTAAATCTCGGCTATGAAGACATACCAGCCGAGGTATTGAAGACCATGCATCGAAGCTTGCTGGACACAATCGGTGTTGCTGCCATCGGCAGCCAGTCAGAGATCTCGGCAATAGTGAAGAAATTTACCGCCGCGCATATGCCATGCGCAGAGACCACGCCAGCAGCGCATATGTTGTTCGGCGGCCAGAAAACCAGCCCCATGGGGGCGGCGATGGCGGGCGCGTTTACCATCGACTCCATTGATGCCCATGACGGGTATTCAGCGGTAAAAGGCCATGCCGGATCGGCGGTTTTGCCGGGGGTTCTGGCCATTATCGATGCCTTGGTCAACGCGGGCCAACCGGTTTCAGGCCGTGATTTGATCGCCGCGCTGACGATTGGCTATGAGGTTTCCTATCGCTCCGGTTTGACCCTGCATGCGACCACGCCCGATTACCACACCTCCGGCGCATGGACCGCCGTCGGGGTTGCGGCAGCCGGGGCCAGACTGCTGGGCCTCAATGAGAGCCAATTACGCCATGCCGTTGGTATTGCTGAATATCACGGGCCACGAAGCCAAATGCTGCGCTGTATTGATCACCCGACCATGCTGCGAGACGGTGTTGGCTGGGGCGCACCGACAGGGGTCAGTGCGGCCTATCTGGCGGCCGAAGGGTTCACCGGCGCGCCTGCCATTACGGTCGATAGTGACGAAGCCGCACCATTTTGGAGCGATCTTGGTACGCGTTGGGAGATCAGCAATACCCATTACAAAGCCTATCCAGTGTGCCGCTGGGCGCATCCGGCCATTGATGCGGTTTCCGATTTGATGACAGAGCATAACCTGACCAGCAGCCAGATCGAGCGCGCCCAAATCTCGACCTTCCACTACGCCACCCGACTGGCCGGGCACGCGCCGGAATCGATTGATGAGTTGACTTATGCTTTGGCATACCCGTTTGCCATTATGGCCGTGCGCGGAAAAATTGGCCTTGAGGAGTTGCAGCCATCCGTACTTGCCGACCCGGAAATTCAACGCATCAGCCGCGCCACATCAATTAAGGAATCCGCCCATTACACCAAGATAAGCACGCGCAAACGCTGGGCGGATGTGACCTTGTATTTAACCGACGGAACCGAGCTGAAATCCCAACCCTACACCCCGCGCGGCGATCCTGATAATGCGCTCTCCGACGAGGAAATCAGTGCTAAGTTTCATCTTTTCACCGATAATACCCTGGGCAAGGCGCGCGCCGACAGCATCGAAGCAATGGTGACCAAATCCGCAGACGATGATTTTGATTTGGCAGCCCTGCTCGACCTTGTCTTCGCCGCGCCATAGTGGATTTCACCTAACGATGAGATCCTCTGGGCTTGTTGCTCCATGGAACAATTTATATAAAGATTCAAATATGTTACACATAAACGGACGTGAAAGTGGCCTGAAAATGCCCGGAGCCGCTCATTTAAGCGCCGGTCGATAATCTCTTTGCAGCACGACCGCGCTGTTCAGAATTTCCTTAACAAACCTGAGGCCGAATATCGGGATGGTATCGGTGGCATGCTCGTAGATAAACTCAACCGTGTTGATCGCTTGATCCCGCTCTCAGGCGACGCCTCATCGCGCCGTATTTATTCAGTATTTATTCCGTATTTATTCCGTATTTATGCACCTGACATCGGATCAAATGAGCACTATAAGAGGGTCGAAAAACTGCGGGCTGACCCTTCTCTCGCGCAAATGCACGTCAATGGTCGCCTGCCTGATGGAGACCTGAACCGTACTTGTGGGGCGCGTTGGTCCGGAGCGATCCACAAAGGAATATGAATATGAAAATCGCAGTTGTTAGCTCAAAAAATCGTGGGGAAACCGACCGGTTGATCTCGGACACGGCAGCATTCTTGCAGTTAAAGGGGGTGCGCCTTACCGGTATTGTAAAGGTGCTTGAACAAGAGCAGGACGCTTCATGCGCCTGTGATATGGCGGTGCAGGTGCTTCCCGACGGGCCAGTCATACCGATTACGCAGGATCTGGGCGAAGGGTCGGATGCTTGCAGGCTTGACCCCGGCGCAATAGCGCGCGCAGTTGGCGAGGTGGAAAAACGCCCGCTTGAGGGCACGCAGATTTTTATCCTGAACAAGTTTGGACCGGAAGAGGCCGAAGGGCGCGGGTTTCGTAACGCAATCGGTGCGGCCCTTACCGCAGGCGTTCCAGTGCTCATCGGCGTTGGAGCCTCCAGCCGCCCGGCCTTTGACGCTTTCGCCGATGGTTTGGCCGAGATCCTGCCGCCAGAGGCCGGCGCAATCCGCGATTGGTGTGAACGAGTGATTTCGTAGCGCCGGAATTAACCGCCCTGCCCCTTCTCTAAATCTTGGAGCAATTCCCCGCCCGGTTTCTTTTCAAGAACAATCACTCCGCATTTTTTGGCACAGGATATGCCCATGTCTTGTAAGGGGTCCAATCCTCGATCTCGGGGTAGAATTTCTGCCGCCACGCGCGAACTTTCGGGTTGAACACGCGCCGCCACACAGGTGGGATCATCGCCATAAACGTCATCGGTGGATAC
>JAADIJ010000219.1:0-12060 GCA_013151335.1 Alphaproteobacteria bacterium
TATCAACCGATGCCCGCCCGCCATCGGGCATACTTTCGCAGCCAACAAAGCGGGCCATGTGCAGATTTGTGACGGGCTGCCACAAGCGGATCAGAGTGACCCGTTGATCACCGCAATTGTACAACCAGAAAATTGATTTGCTCGAACCCCCCTGTTACGGTCAAACGATTGAATGCATTTAGGGTCCAGACTCATAAACGGGGGCGATATGGCGCTTCAATAGGCAAAAAGATGCACGAAGAAGGGCGAAAAGCGGGTCTATATCCCGGTTGAGGCCTTCGACACAGCAGATTGCAGCCAATTGAGCGACCAAGGGGTTATGGCCAATTTGTCCACCTAATGCGTACCAAGAGCTCGAAAACCAATTGGTTTCCATCGCTCTTGCGCCTGTTATGTGAACAAATTGGCTCATACCATTTCATCTCCGTTTATGGGTCCGGACCCTAGTAAACTGTCACCGTAATGGGTTCGAAGAATTTGGCGGCATGGTCGTGGGTGTGGATGACGGCAATCAGCGTCTGAAAGTGTCGGTGTTGATCTTCGGGCGCCCCACTCCGGTTGAACTGGAATACACACAGGTGTCCAGGCAGGGCTGACGTTTCAGCCTTTGGAAATCCCGGATCGTCTGCTTTGAGGACCAAGGAGGCACGGGTCGCTAGCTGGCGAACGTTTCTTTTCTTTGTTACTTTCGACGACAAAGGGGTCTCCGCCGGATGGCTGAACCAGAATGGAGTGATCTGAAGGTAATTCTTGCGCTTGGACAAAGTGGGTCCGTGGCGGGGGCGGCCCGGATTCTCGCTGTTGATGCGTCCACAGTCAGCCGCCGCCTGACTGCCACAGAAAAGGCGATGGGCGCGGTATTGATTGTGCGTGGCGGGCGCGAATTCACATTCACTACCGAGGGAAAAGCTGCCCTTGCCGCTGCCCAGGCCATGGATAAGGCCGTGACCGAAGCATCGACGGCGGTGCGTTTGGCTCGAACCGACTTGCAGGGCATCATCAGGATCGCGTGCTCACCTGCGGTGATCTACTTTCTCGATACATTTCAGAACACGGTTTCGCAGGCTCATCCGGATCTTGGCATTGAACTTCTTTCGGGTCGTGCTCCTGCTGACCTGGCCAGGGGCGAGGCAGATATTGCGATCCGCAGCCTTCGGCCCAACGATCTTGATCTGGTGGTTGCGCACAGATTTGATCTGGGATCATGCGTATATGCCGCAAAATCATACCTGTCTGCGTATGGCCACCCCTCGTCATTTGCTGAGGTCCGGCAACACAAGCTTGTGCGCTACAATGACGTGTTCCTGCACTTGCCGGCGTTCAAATGGATCGAAGAATTCGCCGATCCCGCCCAACTCGCCGTTCGAGTTGACAGCATCGACATGGCCCGCAATCTGATCGCGTCGGGGCGGGGTATCGGTGCGCTTTTTTGCACGGTGGGCGATACCACACCCGGCGTCATCCGGGTCTTTGACGAGCCGATAGATCAGATGGCATGCTGTATCGTCTACCACCAATCTGCGCGCGGGTCGGCACGGCTCAGGGCGGTGCTTGATCTGCTGATCGAATATTTTGTGGCACGGCGCAACGACCTGAGCGGACAACGACCGGAACAGTGAGACCGGCGCAGTGAAAAACCCGCCTGAGCGGGTTTTCCGGCCTGTCAATTCCATTGGTGGCCATTTGTAGAAATGGGTCACATCGAACCTCGTTTCGCTCGCCCGTGATCTGCGCCGGATCAGGTCAGGTCCGATACACCCGATTCCGCCGTTATGACCTTGCCGTCGCTTTTCAGGTTGACGATCATCGCCCCCTCCCGCGAACCGCTCTTGAATTTCAGACGCGTGTGCATCACAAGAATGTCTTCATTTTCATAGACGCAGCGCATGTCTTCGATCGTGCGATTTCCGCCGCCCCACACCTTGCCCAGCAGCGCGGACATCTGATCGCGGTTCAGCGAGTCATTGGATTTGTGCCTGATGTACCGAAAATCCTCGTGAAGAAGGGCGACGTACCGAGCGACATCGTCGGCTCTCATCGCGGCTGCCATTTCGGGATAAATATTCATTTTTACACTCTGCTTTTGTTTGACGCCCCGGGAACGGGACAGGTTTTTTGGCTCGGCCAAAGGGTGTTTCCTATGGGCCGTGTTGCGGTCTGTTTCGTGCAATTGTTTCGCCAGATGTCGCGGGCTGGCGATGAGGAAAGATAATCCGGATCGCGCGTTTGCGTCGATGCTCATCGCTGCAAGTTGGTCTTGCAAATTTCCAGGGTCCGGACCCCAGGTGATCAAATCGGCGACTTCATGAGAACTCTGCCCCTATGGCGCAGTACTTCGGAGGCGAGAACGGCGCCCTGCAGACACCGACGGCCCGTTCGAGGGTATTGACGGCATGGTCGAAAGATATGGACGACGACAACCAGCGCCTGAACGTATCGGTGTCAATCTTCGGCTGCGGCCACCCCGGTCAATTTGAAATATACGCACGTGACGAAGCAGCGGGCGGGCGTCGGCACGCTAACGCCACCTGCACGGTGCTTATCGTGGATGGCGCGTAGCGCCGGTGCGGCAACCGGTCAGCGCGGGGCGCAGGGGGGAGTGGTTTCCAGCACAGCGGCGAAGTCGCGGTTCTCTACAGCCTGTTTGAGAAAGGCGATGCGCTCCTCGTCAAGCAACGGTTCGAGGGCATTGGTGTCCCAATCCTGGGGGCCAAGTATATCCGCCGCCTGCATGAATTTTCGAAGGAAATACTCAACGTCAGCGTTCACTTCGAACAGGCCCTCTAATTTGCTGGATAGGTAAAACGCAAATAGGGCCCCGCCCGAGCCAGCCTCCGTATTCTCCACTATTTCATCAATCAGCATCACGGCTTCCCGCTCCCGAGCCGTTCGCGGGGGTCTGGAGTACCGGCCGCAGAAGTAAAAATCCGCCTCCAGCCTGTTGGCGGTATAGAAATTGGCGAAATCGTCTGATGGAAAATTATACAAGCAGTACGCAAGCGAAATTCCATTCCTATTTTCTATAACTTTCTTCCAATCGCTAAACCTGGTACTTGCATCGCCGACTTGTCGAAATTCCGGATAGTGCGCGTTATAAATGTTATAGGCTAACTCAATTACCGGCTTGCAGAACTTTTCGTCAATGGTGGTCGAGATCAGCAGTTGGGTCTGCTCATATTCATCCAGGGTTAAGTCAGAATAGGTCGGATGCGGGTTGTCGGTGAAAGACCAAGTGCCGTCTTGTGCCGCAGATTCCATGCCGATCAAAAGCGATACGGCGGCCAGTGCGATTGCGCCGAGCTTTGCGGTATTCCCGACGAAATCTTTCATCTTATCCCCGTCGCTTGAGGGCGAGACATAATGCGTGCCTTGACCATCAGGTGCGCATGATGCGAGACAAGGAATGGGACCCGGACCGGTGCCGGGAACTTCGCCGGACAGAACGGGAAATCGTCAGAGTTTTGAAAAAGGAACGCGCGAAGGAAACCCGGGCAAAAAACACCATTTCCGATATTCGCGGACAGTTGTCGCGGCTTCATGAATTTTTGTCTAAACTAAAGGACAAGCTTAGTATTGTTGTTGCGACCGACATATTGCAGCGGCGCCCATCACCTAAACAAGCCCTTCTCTTGGCCGAAATGGCGAACGCTAGAGCTGCAATTTCCCAGCTGTATGATAAACGCAGAATCGCCGAAGTGACCCTTGAAGGTCATCGAAATGCTCTCGAAGATTTTCGTCGCAGCCGGCAGGCCAATGCGGCTGAAATGAACGCGCTCAATTGTTTTGGCTAGCAGTGGTTTGGCGGCGAGCAACGCCCGCCTACCCGCCAGTTTGGCCCGTCAACGCGGGGCGCAGGCGGGCGTGGTTTCCAGCACGGCGGCAAAGTCGCGGTTCTCGACGGCCTGTTTGAGAAAGGCGATGCGTTCCTCATCAAGCAGGGGTTCTATCTGGCTGGTGTCCAGTTCCGGCAAGGCCTCGCTGATGGCTTGCCCTATGGACCGACGAAGAAAATAGTCAATATCGGCACTCAACTCCACAAATGATACAAGTTGATTGGCGACGGCCAAGCCATACAGGCCAGTGGTTGGGCCCACTTCTGAATAGTACATCAATTCATCGAGCAGTTTTACCGCTTGGCGCTCGGTGGAATTTCGCGGCGTCCGGGAAAGCCGACCACAGAAAAAGAAACTCCCTTCAACGTCTCTTGCATTGTCCAAATCCAGCAATTCTGCCAGGGGAACACTAGGCAGGCACCCGCCAAACCCCGCGGTGGTCTCCGCCAAATGAACTTTCCACGCGCTCAATCTGCCGAGGCCACTGTCTGTTTTCTCAAAGAGTGGATAGCGCGCATTATACATTCGATACTCGGCGTCTATAATCGTCACGCACCTTTCCTCTGGTGTTCCAGACCCTGTTGTTTTTTGGAGAATGTCAGTAAAGACATCAAATTCTTCAGGCGTGAAATCGGTGATGTCCGGATGCGGATTGTCGGTGAAAGACCACGTGCCGTCTTGTGCCGCCAGGGCACCAATGGAAAGGGAGATGATGACCAGCGCGATTGCGCCGAGCATTGCGGTATTCCCGACGAAATCTTTCATCTTATCCCCGTCTCTTGATCGCGAGACATAATGCGCGCTTCGAATATAACAGGTGCGCATGATGCGAGACAAGGAACGGGACCCGGCCCGCGATCTTGTTTTGTGCATTTATGGGTCTGGACCCCAGGGTCCATACTCATTCAGGTTTCGGGCGTGACGCGAGTTGGATTTGGGGTCTGAACAGGCAAAGTGGGCGGCTCTGTCTTGCCTCGCGCCGGCAGGCTGGTGCCTAACACCACAAGCACGCTTTTTCGTCCTCGCGCCAGACAGGCTGGTTAACGCATTCAGGCGCCAAATCCGCCGCGCCGCTTGCCGGTATGGCGCAAATCATGCTCCATCCCTGAATGAGTCTGGACCCTAGTAATCTGTCACCGTAGTTGTGCACAAAACAATTCCGCCAAATGGCGTCGTTACTTTTGTTTGGGTTTTTTTACCCCAATGTCGTAGCAATGATGCGCCGCATGTTTTGCGAAAATTCCTCCGTTGACTTTGCAACTAAAAACAAACCTTTAGACGCAATGTTAAGGACGAAAACCTTGTTTTGCGCAGACGAGATGTTCTTTGCCAAGCCACATTCCAAGATAAATTCAGCAACCGAACTTGCGAATTCTTTTTCGCTCGTGGAAGCTGAGGCGCTTTTGGAGGCAATGGATAAATCCATTATTTCTGCGCCGTGGCCCGTGCCGGAACTAAGGGGAACATAGTTGCCCAGACAGATGTCATAGACCATCACCAGCGTTTCCAATGGCTTTTGTTTTGGTGCGCTCAGCACAGTGCGCACCTGGAGGAGCATTTCGCTCGTTGAGATTTCCACCACCCATTCAAACACCGCTTCTTTTGAGCCAAAGCGGTTGTAGATCGACTGGCGTGACAGACCTGCTGCACGGGAGATGTCTGCCATCGATGTTTTTTTGAATCCGTAACGAATAAAGACCATCAGTATTTCGCGGGCGATCTGGGCGTCTGTCATTTTACGTTCTTGACATTAAGTGTCGATATTGTAAATATAGTAACAACACCTCCCTCTTAATGCAACTCAATCCAACGGAACTAAAACCCATGCCAACACCTTTGTTTGACTCCGGTTTCAAAAACTGGACGCCCGACCAGCTGCCGGATCTTTCTGGTAAGACATATGTAATCACCGGTGCAAATTCGGGGATTGGCTTTGAAGCAGCCAGATACCTTGGAAAGGCTGGCGCGGATATTGTTATGGTGTGCCGCACACCTGCCAAGGCCGAACCCGCCCAGGCAGCACTTGCCAGCGAGATTAACGGGAAGGTTGATCTGGTTGAAATGGACCTCAGCGATTTAAGTTCTGTGCGCAAGGGCGCCGAAGAGGTGCGCAAAATCTGTGGGAAAATCAATGGCCTGATCAATAATGCGGGCATCATGCAGACCCCGCAATCAAAAACCGTTGATGGCTTTGATCTGCAAATGGCGTCAAACCACCTGGGGCATTTTCTTTTGAGCGGCCTATTGCTTGACTTGGTTGAAGCCGCAGAGGGGCGGATTGTTGTGGTGTCAAGCATTGCGCATAAATTCGGGGAGCTTAACCTGGAAGATTTTATGTCCGACATAAAACACAGCCCAACTAATGCCTATAGTCACAGCAAGCTAGCCAACCTGATGTTCGCGATTGAATTGGACCGACGATTGCAGGCCAGCGGCTCCAAGGCCATTTGCATTGCCTGCCACCCCGGATTTGCCTACACCCAATTGGGAAGCACCGGGCCAAAAGGCCTGTTAAAATTGCTCTATAAAGTCATAGGCCCATTGATGGCCCAGCCATCTGCAAAAGGTGCAATTCCAACTGTTTTGGCAGCGGCAGGTGTCGAGGCGAAACGCGGCGGATACTACGGGCCGAAAAGATTGTCGGAATCGCGTGGCCCTGTCGGCGACGCCATCGTTGTCGATCATGCATTGGATCAGGCCAAGCAAACCGCTCTTTGGGAAAAAAGTGAAGAACTTGTTGGCTTTGAGTGGAAAATTCCAGCGCTGAAAGGCGTGTAGAATTTAATGGGCAGAACCATTGTTGAGTTACGGTGACAGTTTACAAAATGCACACAATTATCGGCAGACCTGTAATTCCAATTCGTAATTCACCGTAATTGCAACCGGGACTACCGCAATTGCAATTGCCAGTACGATCAGCGCAGCACGCCGCGCCGCTTCATAATGTGGGCAAACCAGAGAATAAAACAGGCAAATCCGATGATAAACAGCGTCAGCGGTAGGCTGAAGAATCCCTCCGGCGGCGGGTTGGTGAAATAGACCATCGTGTTGGCAACCGCGCCAACAAGGGAAAGCACGAAAACCAGTTCCGCCAGCTTATTGCGCAACAAAAGCAGGATTGACCCAACAAAACCAGCCAACACACCCAGCCCCCATGCAAACGTGCTCCAGCCTGGCAAACCGCTTACATATTCAAGCTGTTCCGGCGGTGTATCGGCAAGGAAAGTGGCGGGCATGAAACTGGTGCCGCCCCACAAGACAACGCCCAGGCCATTCCACAACACGGCCACCCCGCCGAGCAACCATAAGTACCACGGCACCGTGGCGCCCGACCTGCTCTTGGTATCTGTCATCCCGTCCTCCGCTTTTTCAATAGAAACGCTAAGCGCTGGAGCTTTGGGAGTCAAACTGGTGTTGGCAATCGGTTCCCGGGAGGTTCAGAACAACTAATGCCCGGCGTGCGTTGCTTCCACTCAGTTTACGGTGACCGTTTACTTGATATGGTTTCGACCAAGAACCCCTGCGAGACATTTCGGAGCACGGAATTACCCGTGAATGTTGTGACCTGTCGCGGTAATTGATAATGCACCGTAACCCGAACCCCGACCGTTCAAGAAAGGCCGTTCTCCAACGCATAGATTGCAGCGCCGGCCCGGGTCGAGACACCGAGCTTGTCGTAGATGTGGGTGACGTGGCGCTCCACCGTCTTGGGCGAAATCCCCAGCGTCACGGCGATGGCTGCGTTGGTTTGTTCGCGAACGACATGTTGCAGCACCTCGATTTCCCTTTCCGACAACGCAATGGCCGCGGCCCGGCGCGTACGCGACCCTTTCTGCCCAGCGGCCGTTAGAACCGCGTCCACCGCCTTGCGGTCGAACAGTTTGTCCTTTGCCTGGGCCGACAGCGCAGAGGCGGCCTCGGCCTCGGTCATCTGCTGGCGATGCGGGCGTGTCTCGGTAAGCGCGCACCAGGCATTGGCCGCAGCCAAAAGCCGCGCCTTTGCCGACAGGGCCGGCGCTGCATATCCGTGATGATAACCCGAGCCATCGAGCTTTTCGTGATGGGCCGAGCCGAGCGCTCCCAATGGCCCAAGCACCGGGCTGGCGGCAAAGATGCGCTCGGTAAGATAGCTGTGCAGCCGGATGCGTTCATGTTCTGCCCGGGTCAACGTGCCGGACTTGCTAAGAAGGCTCGACTGCACCCCGACCCGGCCGATGTCGTGAACCAGCGCCGCGTGACCCAGCTGTGCAACGTCGGACGCGGGCATGCTCGCTGCCCGGGCCGCCGCCCCGGCGACAGCTGCAACGCGGCGCGAATGGCCAAGCATATGGGGGGACTTAAAGTCGCCGAAATCAGCGATTGCACTGAGGCCATTGTCAATCTCGTCGCCCGTCAGCCAGATCGGGCCGCCCGGCTCCGTGTCCAGCACGTCCTGGGTCAGATCCTTGTCGTACATGCCGGCGAGGAAATATTCCGGGTCCTCGGCGATCAGCGCCGAAAAAGTCGGGTCAAGCTGTTTGCCTGCCCGTACGCGGACACGCTCGGCAATCTCAACCCCGCTGCGGCTGATGCTGTCCTGTCCCACCTGATATGCGACCTGTACGACACGCATCGGCAGGCTGATTTCCTCACCATGGGCCAGCTTCTGGGTGCTTACCCCATCCCAGCGTTCGTAAGTGTGGGTAAGCCCGTCTACAACGCGCGCCCCCAGCCCGAGCCGTTTTGCAATCAGCTCGGCGGCTTCGCAGTGGTTGCGGTGGTGTTGGGCCATTCCATCAGAGCCAAACGCCGCACCCATCTGTTGGGCCGCCGCCTGCGCCTGGGCTTCGGGCATGACGGCTGCAAGTACGCGCGCAAGCTCTGGTATCATTTCTTCGTCGGTCACAACCAGAAGGTTGCCGAGCGCCAGTTCGTCGACAAACCGGGATGTCGCGTGTGCAGTGGTGGAGCAGCCGACATAACGCAGGATCGCCAGATAATACGTTGCGATTATGTCTTCATCATCAAGACCAGCCACCCGCGCCAGACGCACCGCGATCAACGCCGTTCTGTGCACGGTCTGCATCGGCACACCCAGACCAATATCAATGGCCAAAGCCAGCGAAGTTAAAATTTCCGCCAATCGAACGCGTGTTGGTTCCAAAGTGCCCTCCGGGAACAGAAATATTTGCCGATAAAGACCAATATCGGCACCGGGGGTCAAGGGACGGTGGAACAATGTGGGGCGGGTCACGAATTGGGCAAGCAGGCCGGGTTATCGACCTGCTTGCGTTTATTGACAGATGAATTCAGTCAGACTTGCTGGTAATCGGCGCTGTCATGGTCGCCTGGAACTTCTCCAGAACAGGCTTCAACTCGTCCGGGATCGGTGTCATCGCGATTACGGACGTGATCTCTGCTACCGCAAACAGTTCGCCAACAAGCGCGCCGGTATTTTCAAGGTGGGCCATAAACGCGGCGGTGTCTTCGTAACGCTCATAAAGATAAACCGTATCGCCCGCCCGAAGGTAGTCATAGATCAGCGTGCCCTCTTCACCCTGGACAATATCGATGATAGGGCCCAACGCAGCCTCGAACGCCGCGAAATTTTCCTGGGTGACATTCATCGTCGCATAAATGGCAATGTCATCAGTGGAGGTCTTTGCATCGTCTTCTGCCAGTGCCGCGACTGGCAGACCAAAAGAGAGGCCGATGCAGATTACAGTTGTAATAAATCTTTTCATGGGGTGTTCTCCCGAAGGTTATCTCGACTTGGATATTTCGATTGTTTTTCGCGTGTCCTAGGCCGCGGCGGGAATCGCGCCGATCTGGATCATCAGCCCCATCACGTCGAAATGGGCCTGGTGCTCGACAATCTTGCCATCCTTGAACCGGTCATAACCGGCACCGGCAATGCGCACCGGCCGGTTGCTGGCGGGAACCCCGTTAAAGTCACCCACATGCATCGCTGTCCAGGTCAGGCGCGTAGCCACCCAGTCGCCTTCGGCCACCTGACTGTCGATGATGTGACGACCATTGGAAAATGCGTCCATCATCCCCCGGTGCATGCCTTCAAATTGCTCCCGGTCCATGGCATCGCCGCCGTTGGCATGCACAACCACGCCCGGCGTCATTGCCGCAAGCCATGCGGCATAATCGAGTTTGTCGGAGTATTCGTAAAAAGCGCGGGCTTTTTGTTTGTTTGTATCAGTGCTCATCTCAGATCTCCTTTTGATGTAAGATGGCTTAACTTGCTCGCCGCCAGGCCCCCCCACATCCGGCAATACCCCCACGGATCAAGAAAACTTCGTCGCCCATTCTCGGTGAATCAGGATTATGTAGATTTTTCCCCTTCCCCGAGATCCCACCGCGAAGGGGGGGGAGGCAGATACAACCCACGCGACGAGCTCTCGCTAGACCAACCCCGCGGCCACAGCAAAAAGCTCTCTTGTTCTTGAGTTACGGTGACAGAATTACGGTGCCTGTTTACTTGATATGGTTTCTACCAAGAACCCGCGCGAGATGTTTCAGCGCACGGATTTACCCGTGTATTTCGTGAACTGTCACCGTATCGCCTTTACAGAAATTGCGGATCGAAAAACTCCTGTTTGCGCTGTCGCCTGTGTGCGAGATATTGTGCTCGCCTTGGCCGTTACAGGCATGCATGATGAGAGAATGCGAGGGGATCCGGCCCGTAACCTCTTTTTATGCATTTAGCAAACCGACACTGCGATTCCATAATACAGTATCAGTTCGCTCAAGCGTCTTTTTGCATTTCTCAGTCTATCAATGTAATTTCGATGGGAATTCTATTTCCTAGTTTAGTACTGATCTTCTAAATGCAGTGGCCATAATTCAGAGGGACAACATGACAACACTACCGGACTATCTCCAGCAAGGCGATAATGCCCGCCTAATACCGGTTGCCAAGGACTCAAACACTGAAACTCGCCTGTTGTCTCCCGTTCTTGCTGCCATTACCATTGTACCTGAATTCGCCAGAGCCCTGTTCAATCCGATGGGTGCCAGAGTCGGCAAAACCACAAAAGCCCGAGCGCTGACCGAAGTTGTTTTTTCAAACGACGATGCGCAACCGGCTAACCGGCCCGACGGCCTTGTCATACTGACAACCGGAAAACGGGAATTTCGCCTGCTTATAGAAGCGAAATCACGGAGCGCCACACTTAAGAAAGAGCAAGTGGAAGCCTATCTGAAACTCGCCCGATCCGAGGGCATTGATGCGGTACTCACAATATCCAACGATTTCTCGGCCAATCCCGCCCATTCCCCGCTGGTGGTGCGTGCCACATTGTTGCGCAAGGTGGATTTGTTTCACCTTAGCTGGTCGATGATTTCAACTCATGTGGACCTGATGCTCAGCCGGGAGGATGTTGGAGACAACGACCGGATCTCAATCATGCGCGAGTAGCAGCGTTACCTTTCCCATAGCTCAACCGGAGTATCCGGTTTTACCCAGATGAACCGGGGTTGGCGTAATCTGGTCAAGGCTTTTTCCAGTGGAACCCCACCCTCCAGAAACGACCAGCACCTGTTGGAAACAGTCGTTGCGTGGCATCAGGAACAAAAGGACTTGTGCTTAATCCTCTCCCGTGAGGTCGGCAGACACGTAACGCTGAAACTGCCACGCAGGAGCCAAGAAGACTCCCAAACCAGGCAAAAGGAAACGCTCGATCTATTGCTTCAATCCAATTCACTGTACTGCGAGCTTGACGTGCCAGATGCACCTTCCCCTGTTTACATCACGGTGAACCTTGCCAGAAAAACCATTTCTATATCGACAAAACTTAAAGCCCCCGGTGACCGCAAGTCCGCCCGTGCTCGCAGCAACTGGTTATTGCGGCAACTCGGTAATGTTGCTGACCCTCGCATTCAATTGCTGCTGCATTATCCGGGCAAAAAACCCATTCGACCATTTGAAATCAATGTCCTTAGAGAAAACCCGCAAAGTGTTGATGATGACAGCAAGATTCCCCCCAACTATCTAGAAGTACGCCTGCATGACGGCTTGGCCGGTGATTTTTCGGGAAGCAAGAAGTTTATTGAACGACTGGAGGCGGGCCTGCTTGACTTTTATGGGCAAGCCGTAGCCGGGGTGAAACCCTGGATCCCGGCGGCACCAAGGCCGATAGAAAAATCTAAACCTGGCGACGACGAAGGCAAGCAAGCATCTCCTCTTCTCTCTCCGGGAGACCTCAACTAGGGAGTTTCCTGCCAGACTTGAACCTGA
>JAADIJ010000219.1:12077-12708 GCA_013151335.1 Alphaproteobacteria bacterium
TGCACTCAATGCGCAGCGGTATCTCGTAACTCCCCCCACCCCGATCCTCCCCGCGAAGGGGGAGGGAGGCAGAGCCTGATCTGGCTTCCGGTTTTCGACCGGACACCTGGGCAGCACCAGGAAGGGAAGCAGATACAGCCCCTATGACGAGCTCTCGCGAACCCCCCAATCCCCGCAAGAAACAAAAAAAGCCCCCACCGTTACCGGCAGGGGCTTTTTCTTGTCTCGAAAATGGTTCCATTGTTCTTGGTAGACTTGGCAGCGACCTACTCTCCCGTGCCTTAAGACACAGTACCATCGGCGCTGAGGCATTTAACGCTCGAGTTCGGAATGGGATCGGGTTCTGGGCGCCTCGCCATAACCACCAAGTCAACCAAGAACAACGGTTGCGAAAATTTCTGGATTTTGTAGTCGGGTTCTTTTCTTTGATTTGACGCGCTTCCAACCGGAAACGCTATGTTTGTCACTACTCAAGACCTTCGTTACCTGAAGCAACGAGCATTGAATAATGAGAACGATCAAGCCAATCGAGCTATTAGTACTGGTAAGCTCCATGCATTACTGCACTTCCACGCCCAGCCTATCAACGTGGTGGTCTTCCACGGCTCTCAAGGGAAAACTGGTTTCAAGG
>JAADIJ010000208.1 GCA_013151335.1 Alphaproteobacteria bacterium
GGCCTTGCTGCGCAAACATGCTGCCAGAACCTTTGACGCCATCACTGACGCACTTGGCAAAATCTGTGACCTATACTCAATAACCGAATGCCAAAACTACTTCAAAGCTGCTGGGTATGAGGGCGAATAAACGCAACACGCTTTAGGCGCCACGAACACACCGGCATTGTCGCGCGAGGCCGAGCGCATGAGCTAGGCGATGCGCAGGGGGGCAGGCATGCGCTTGTCATATTTTTGCAATAAGGGATGACCGGAAAGAATACGTGCCATGGCGGAAACTGTTTCGGCTCACTTGGGCTTTTGGGTTGATGCGGACTGGCGGGATTGGCCAACGGACAACCGGACTGATTTTGCTGTCTTTAGTATGGCCGGTGCAAGTGCGGCGACAAGCAGCGCGCTTGCGACAACAAACCCCGTCAATCCCAAATCCAAACTGTCCAGCCCGAAATTGGTGGCGCCCCAGAACGTGATACCAGCGACGAGCCGCACCGGCAATGCGGTGATTTCCCGCCAATCGAACCCCAGCAATCTGAGAACGACCCATAGCGACACCAGATTGGTAAGCGTTGAAACGAGGGAAATTGTTGCCACGAAACTGACCGGACCGACACCCAATGCCAGCGAAACCAGCGTTGCGCCGATTAAAAGCAGGTCCGAACCGATCCGCAGCGCCACACTGACCCTTTGCTGGCCCAGCACGTCGAAAATGCGATCAAGCCCGGCGATGAGCAGTAGCGAACCGCCCATGAACAGCAACCACCAAGCAAATTCGGGAAGAAGCGGCCAGCGGTCGCCGAGAAGAATGGTAACCGCAGGCTTCAGCCATATCAGCCCGAACCCCATTGCCGGCATGAGCAGCGTCACGACCAGCTTTAGAATTCTGCCGACGCGTTGTTTGGTTTCCTGCCTGTTGTCCTGTCGCGCGGCATGGGCGAACAGTACCTGACGCAAAGTATTTCCAAGCAGCATGGCCGGTGCTGACATTATCTGACGGGCGACAAAAAAGGCACCAAGCGTTCCCAGCGAATAGGCACTGGCCAGCACCAGTTGGATGACCCGTTCGGTAATCCCCGCGCTGAGCGAATAAGGAACGACATAAAACGCGTAAACCTTGTAGCGGCGCAGTCCGTGGAACGCGGCAACCCGCAGCAGGCGCTGGCGGGCGGCTACAAACAGCCCCGTTCCCCCGCTCACCGTCAAAGTCACCTGCCCTGACAACAGACCCAGAATTGCCGCAGATGCCGCGGCCTCCGCGTTTGGAACCAAAAGGAGCGGCAGCAGGAGAAAGGCCGCAGCGGTTACAACGGCCTGGACGAGCGCCGCCAGACTAAGCGCGACGAACTGGTGCTCCCGCGTGGCCCAGGCTTGCAAAGCGGCCTGTGACGCCAGCACCACAACAACCAGTGGAACCAGCACCAGTATGTTTTGCCGGTCTGCTGCAAGTCCGGTAACCACCTTCAGAACATCGCTCGGCGTCCACAACAGGATCAATGCCGCACCGATGGCGACGGCCAGCGTGAAAACACCGATAGCCAGCACAAGGGCTGCGGCAATCCGGCGGGTGGGCGCGAGCACCACCGCCAGATCGTAGCGCATGGTGGCCAATGGTATCAAAAAGCTGGCAAGCGTCAGGACGATCACCCACACGCCGTAGTCGGACGCCCCGTAAAGTCGTGTAATGAACGGCATCGAGGCCAATACAATCAGCTTTGCAGCCCCACTGCCTGCAAGAATGACAAACGCATCCCCGGTGAAGGAGCCACGGTGCATGAGTAGGTCGCCAATACGGCCCGGCAGCGGCCGGATTTTCAAATCATCCGCCAAGGCAAGCGCCGCTAGGTTCAGCAAATGCCTGATATCTCACGATTTGGAGACAAAGGCTGTTCAAAATGACCTGTTGGTGCGGCCGATATGGCCACTTGCGTGTGCCGCAACACGCATGACAGGCCGGGGAACCTGCCGTACTCGGCCCCGTTTCCTTCGGCCCGCATTTACCAGAGCCACACCTATCCACAGGCCTGGCCATCCCCACAATGCACCGGAGAACTGGGCAGCGACCACGAATTGCAGGAACAGGAATGCCGCCATGGTATTACCCGAGCGAAACGCCCGTATACTCGAAACAAACGACCTTATGATTACAATGATGATTGTTGCCAAGCCAATCACACCTAATGCCATCGCAGATTCAAGGAATATATTGTGTACCCACCCCCCACTGACAGGCAATGCAAACGAGCGGCCAAAAATCGGATATTGCTTGAACGCTTCGAACGCTTCATCGTATACTTCTAATCTTGCAACTGCAGATGTATCTCTATTTGTTATAATACTTGTAAGTCGCAGATGCTCAAGTAATGTATATATATTGATGGTTGAAAGCACTAAGATAGACACATAAATTACCACAAAAGCAAATATAGCATATTTCCATCTGCCGCTGAAGAGAATATAGGCGATGATACTCGCAATGAACGCAACAACAGGACCGCGGGACGCGGCAAAATATATCATGGCGAGTGATATACCGGCGCAAGCCAATGCGAAACCTTTCGAAGAATTTGAACTTGATCTGACAAATAAGACAATTGAAGCAAGAACCGTTGTAACGCCCACATGACCTAGGGAAATGGGGTTAATTTTAGTAAAGCCTAATCGGCCGGTCTCCTCAAAGTATGTAATGTCCACTATCCCGGATTGACTAAGCCAGATACCTCCAGCGCTGACAATCGTACCAACCACCACAAAACACATGGCGACATTTCGGTCATTCCAAGCGTTGGCAGTCAATGCCAGTACAATCACTGGCACCAGAACTGTAACGCTGAAAGCCAAGAGCGCGGAATCGGCACCCGTGACTTCCATAACGAAAGCGTCCCACAACAATCTAAACATATAGATGACGAAAAAAAAGGCCAGCCAGCCATCGACAGGGCGAATTCCACCGCGGACTTTGCCTTGCAGGAACGCTACCATGGCTAAAGCAACCACGAATATTCTGAACGGGACACTGATGCTGTCGTCGGTAATCCCCAGAAAGGTAGAGATCAATCCGATGACCGGATACCCGGAGACCGCCAAAGCGGCTGTCCATGCCGTCAGGTCAAGATACCATCTGGATGAAATTGGGCCTGCGCTGTGTCGCCGCACTTTGTGCATCACACCCTTAGCGCCCCCCCAGCCACCAATGCCCGCGACAGGACATGCGAATAGAACCCCTCTGGAATTTCTCCCGCCACCTCGCACTCGGGCTCCATGTCCGTGCCGTCCACAACCGGACCCAGGGTGCGCACGGTGCGCTGGCCGGGAAAGCACAGGCGGGGGACTTGTCCCAAGTAACTCGCCCAGCGGCTGAAACCCGAACCCGATGAAATGATTGCATTGGCCTGACTCATTGCAAGCATGTCGCTAATGGCTTCGCGATATGGCGAGCGTTTAACATGTAACAAGCTAAGAAGCGGTACCAACTCCTCATCGGCGAAGTCAGAATAAACAATGGCTGGTAGTGTATCTCCCAACCGCTTACGAAGCCCTTTTAACATCTTTACATACCAATCTGCGGGGATCTGCAGATTGTGTCGTCCGCTCTTGATTTCTTCCAGGCTTGACGGCTGCGAAAAATCGCCGCCACGAACATGGATTGCAATATGGGGATGTGTCGGCAGAGCAGGACGATACTTGGGCCGCGTCATGTCGATCAGTGATTTTCTTACGATCTCGCTGTGCCCGACAATCTCGCAAAAATAGGTGCGCTCATTGCCCGAAACCAGATTGCGAAAAACAACAACCGTTTCATGCTCCGGAGAAAAGTCCGGGGGCGGCAATTCCGTTTCAGCCGCCAATCTTGGTGCCGATGCCAGCAGGCGCAACCGGCGCAGCCTGCCCACCTGCCGGCCGGTGCGGAACAGGCGGTAATACGCTTGTCGCGTTCTCGCCGCAGGTAAGGACCAATGCGCGGCCTGAGCCATTGCGGCGCAATCACTGGCACGCCTTGCCCGTGGCACCAGACAACACATCGTCCCCAGGCAAGAAGCCCATGCCCCAGCCCCATGCGCCCCACGTCCGCATATCCGTAAATCGCGCCTGCCATGTTGTTCTGGTTCAACCCGGTTGCCCGCAGGAAAATTCCACCGCTCCTGCCACCCGCCCTATTTGTGCCGCACTCATCTCGGGAAACAGCGGGAGCGAAAGGATACTGGATTGACAGGCAAATGCGTTCGAAAAATCTTCCGGGAAGTGACCCAGATATTCGTAGGCTGCGAGAAATGGCAGAGCCGAAGGGTAATTGATATTCGTCTGCACCCCTTCGGCCTTCAGTTTCCGGGCCAAAGCATCCCGGTCTTCGTGGCGCACGACAAAAAGGTGCCAGACATGGTTTCGCCCGGGCAGTACTTTGGGCAGGATCAACCCGGGGATATCCGCCATACGCTCACAATAAGAAGCGGCAATCTCCCGGCGTCTCTTGGTCCAGTCGGGCAGATGGCGCAACTTCACCGACAGAATTGCGGCTTGCAGACCGTCCATCCGGCTGTTAATACCCTCGATTTCGTGCTCACCCTTGCGCAGGCCACCATGCCGGGCGAATTTCGCCATGTGATCGGCCAGCGCCGCGTCATTGGTCACAATCGCGCCAGCATCGCCCATCGCGCCCAGATTCTTGCCCGGATAGAAGGAAAAGGTTCCAGCGTTACCGATGGTCCCGACCGTGCGTCCCTTGTATTGCGCCAGATGTGCCTGCGCGCAATCCTCAAGAACCCACAGGCCGTTCTTTTCCGCTGTTGCCATGATCGGATCCATATCAGCGGGTTGACCATAAAGATGCACGGGTATGATTCCGACTGTCCGAGATGAAATCTTTTCATCTAAACAGTTTGGATCAAGAGTATAGGTGACAGGATCGATATCACAAAATACGACCCGCCCGCCTGCTTGCGTTACTGTCTCGCTGGTCGATATCCACGACATTGCCGGAACGATGACCTCATCTCCGGGTTTCACACCAAGCGAAACCATTGCAATATAGAGAGCGTCGGTACCGTGGGCGCAGGAAACGCAATGCGCTGCACCAATCGTCCTTGCGAAGGCGTCTTCAAACTTTTCTACATGTTTGCTTCGGATAAATGCGGAATTTTCGATGACATCCGCGATCGCTGCGTCTATCTCCGGCTTGATGGAAAGGTACTGCTTGTGAAGGTCTGCAAAAGGAACCGATACATTTTGCTCTAGCACCATCAATCTCCAGAGCTTTGGGTTAGGGGCCGCAACATTCTTGCTGGATTTCCAGCATAGATGCCCGGTTCCAGAATATCCTTTGTGACAACGCTTCCGGCCCCAATAACCGTGTCGTCACAGACGAAAACCGGCAATAGCGTGGCATTTGAACCAATGGATACGCGATTGCCTATTGTCGTTTCTTTCCAGAGTTCCTCCCGGCCATCGGACGGCCCGCCATTTTCAAACAGGTCGTTGATAAACATCACTCCGTGGCCGATGAAACAATCCTCACCGATCGCAACTTTTTCGCAAATGAAGCTGTGGGACTGAATGCGGCTTCTGGCACCAATGAAGCTGTTCTTCTGAATTTCCGTAAAGGGGCCAATGAAAACATCGGCGCCGATATGGCAGCCATAGACATTCACGGGTTCAACCAGAGTTACGTTTTGTCCAAAAACGACATCCGCAACACCAATGATGTGCTTTTGGGGTTTGTTGGAGGGGCTGTCCATTTTTCCGGTCATGTCCCGATTCTGCTAATCTGCTGGGTGTTCGCCAAGCCGTGAATGTCTCGGCCTAAAGCGAATGTCGACTGCCTGACTCGTCTCAACCGCTTCATAAATTGCGTTGATCAACTCTAGGCTTTTTCGTCCCTCAAGTCCGTCCACGAGGTTCGGACCGCCGTCACGGATTGCCCTTACAACGTGATCATAGTAAGCCTTGTGCCCAAAGCCATAAACATTGGGTGGATTGACAGAATAACGCTCCAACACTATGTCATCTTCTGGTTCGGGGTGAACGAAGTTCCAGGTCTTCATTTCATTGACGGCGAATCCGCCGATTTCGACCGAGCCCAATTCGCCCAATATCGAAATCGACCCTTCCAGATCCTTTGGCCGCGTCGCCGTCGTCGCCTCGATGATTCCAAGCGCCCCGTTCTTGAATTCCAAGATCGCAATGCCGGTATCCTCGGCTTCTATATCGGCAAGTGCCGTTCGCGTCATGGCCGAAACCCGAACGACATCTCCCATCATCCATTCCAGAAGATCAATGTGATGGCTTGCCTGATTGGTCAGCACACCGCCGTCCATTGCCCAGGTTCCTCTCCACGGCGCCTGATCATAGTACGCCTGGGGGCGACACCAGCGCACCCGCACTGTTCCCATGACCAACTTGCCGAACCGCCCGACAACTAGCGCCTCGCGCAGCCTGACAACAGGCAGGTTAAACCGGTTCTGTTTGATTACAAACAATTTGGAACCCGCTTTGTCGCAGGCCTCGATCATGGCGTCAGCGTCTGACAATTTTAGCGCCATCGGTTTTTCCACCATGACGTGGGCACCGTATGGAGCAGCATCTATGACGTTTTTCGCGTGGTTACCACTTTCCGTTAGTACAACGGCAAGATTGGGTTCAACCGATTTCATCATGTCATACAAGTTTTCGAAGGCAGGCACTTTATACTGATCGCCAATTTCCCTGGCCCGCTCAGGGACAATATCACACACGCCAGCGAGTTCCGCACCTGCAATCTGATTTTCACCCAACAGCTGCGAATGGCGTTTGGCGATTCGACCGCAGCCGATCAATGCTACTCTCACATTTGCGGCCCTGGTCACAAATTATCCTCCTTCATATCGTGATGACGGATGCGAACGCGAAATTGTCCGTAGCTCGAATCCATTTCTTTCTGCACCGCTTCAGTCGACCCCAAGCAACTTTCCAGCAATCATCAATTCATCCCAAAAAGGTCGCGGGTGAATACCTTGTCCCGTACCGGGATCAGCGCCTCTTCAAGCCGGTTGCTTACGATCAGCTCCGCGCGCGTTAGAAACACGCCCAGATCACGAATCACTTCTGAGTTGTAGTAGCGATCCACCGTCAACAAAGGCTCATAAACTATCACCTCGATACCCTTGGCCTTGAGGCGCTTCATGACACCTTGGATCGCCGAGTTGCGCGTATTATCAGATCCCCGCTTCATCGCTAGCCGGTATACCCCCACCACCCTGGCGCCGCGTTTGAGTATCTGCTCAGCCATTAAATCCTTGCGCGCCGAATTGGCATCGACAATTCCTCGGATAATGTGTTGTGGCACGTTCTGGTAATTCGCAAGCAGCTGCTTGGTGTCCTTTGGCAGGCAATAGCCGCCGTAACCGAAAGATGGATTGTTGTAGCCATCTCCCACACGCGGATCGAGGCACACGCCGTTGATTATCTCGCGCACGTCCAAACTACGCGAAAGGCCAAAACTGTCTAGCTCATTAAAGAAAGCCACTCGCATGGCAAGATATGAATTGGCAAAAAGCTTTATAGCCTCGGCCTCTGTGGAACCGGTCAGGAGAACCGGCACATCAGGCTTTAGGCTGGCCGCCTTCAGAAGCTCGGCAAAGCGCTTCGCCGAAGTCCTTTGATCGCCGACCACGATGCGGCTGGGGTGCAGATTGTCGTATAGTGCCTGACCTTCACGCAGGAATTCGGGTGAGAAAATGATGTCGTCATCGCCCCGGGCCTGACGCTGGCCCAAGGTGAAGCCCACAGGCACCGTGGACTTGATCATGATGGCGGCGTCAGAGTTGTGCGTCCGCGCCTGGTTGATCACTTGCTCGACCGAACTGGTATCGAAATAGTTCTTTTCAGGGTCATAATCGGTGGGCGTTGCCACCACGATGAACTCGGCTCCGTGATAGGCTTTGACTGGATCGGTCGTCGCCCGTAGCGAGAGTGCCTCGCGTCCCATCACCTCTTCCATCAGCGAATCGATCACCGTGGGCCGACCAGCATTGACCCGCGCCACGCGATCCGCGTCGATGTCGAGCGCGACCACGTCCTGAGTTTGCCCTAGCAGTACGGAGATTGACATGCCCACATAGCCCAACCCTACTACGGCGATTCTGGTTTTCTCGGTCATGATCTCTGGCTAATCATTTTGCTCAAATTGTCTGGATTTCAGCACCTGAGACGATTTCCGGCCTTAAATGCTTGGCAACACAAACCGGCCGTCAAAAAACTATTCAACTGAGAGGTGTGCTGAATCATATCCGAGTTTCTCATCCACCTCTGAATCCATTTCTTCCCGCACCGCCTCAATCTCCGCCTTCAGCGCCTCATACTCGCGCATCTTGCGCGCCAAAAACCGCCCGGTAAGCGCTGTCTTTTCGGCAATTCCCTTGGGCGTCAGGAGATACACGTATTTGCGTTTGTCATTCGACTCATGGAAGTTGCGCATCTTGACGTAGCCCTTTTCAACCAGTGCATTAAGGCAGTAGTTGATACCGCCAAGGCTGACGCCAAGCTCGCTTGCGATATCGCGCTGGCT
>JAADIJ010000200.1 GCA_013151335.1 Alphaproteobacteria bacterium
GATTGACCAGCGAGCCGTAGCCGAAAAAATAAGAATTTGTCATGGGTGATCCGGGGTTTTCGTCGGGTATACTGAAAAGCCGTCCCCCTCCACAAGTCGGTTGCTTTGGAAATTTCGGTATACTAATGTCCACCGCATCAGAATCGGGAGAATTTGGAGGGGTCCGCCCCTTTGATGCCGAAGGAGCAACCGCCCCGGAAACTCTCAGGCAACCGGACCGATCCTGATCAACACAACTCTGGAGAGTGGCGCGACATGCGCCCGCCGAAGGGATAGCGATCTCAGGCCAAAGAACAGAGGGGGCATCGCGGTGCGGCCGGTTGGGCGCGCCATTTTGACGATGCCGGAGTTCGCCCAAAGAACCTCACCGGCCCGGTTTTGAAGGTGACGCTATGTCCGATGAGCAAATCTCCGATCTGAAACGCACAGCACTTTATGATTTACATGTGGCGCTCGGGGCGAAAATGGTGCCTTTCGCGGGTTACGAGATGCCGGTCCAATACCCGATGGGGGTGCTCAAAGAGCATCTGGCGTGTCGCGCCGGGGCGGGCTTGTTTGATGTCAGCCACATGGGGCAGGTGATTTTGCGCGCCAAATCGGGCAATACGGCTGACGCGGCGCTGGCACTTGAAAGCTTGGTTCCCGTCAACGTGCTGGGCCTTGGCAAAAACCGGCAGCGCTACGGTTTTTTCACCAACGAGGCTGGTGGTATTCGCGACGATTTAATGATCGCCAATCGCGGGGATCATTTGTTTTTGGTGGTCAACGCCGCCTGTAAGGACGCCGATTTTGCGCATATGCAGGCGCATCTTGGCGAGACTTGCACGCTTGAGATGATCGCGGGCCGCGCGCTGGTGGCCTTGCAAGGACCAAAGGCCGAAATGGCGCTAGCACGGCTTGCCCCTGAAGTGGCCGAGATGAAGTTCATGGATGTGGCAGTGCTTGATGCCGACGGGGTCGAGATTTGGGTCTCGCGCTCGGGCTATACCGGCGAGGATGGTTACGAGATTTCGCTGCCTGACGGTGATGCCGAGGCGTTTGTTAACGCGCTGCTGGCGATGGACGAGGTCGAACCGATTGGGCTTGGCGCACGGGATTCATTGCGTCTTGAAGGCGGGCTTTGCCTTTATGGGCATGACATTGACGAGACCACGTCGCCCAACGAGGCCTCTTTAACATGGGCCATTCAAAAGGTGCGGCGTGAGGGTGGCGAGCGGGCCGGAGACTTTCCGGGGGCTGCGCGAATTCTTGGCGAATTTGCCAATGGAGCAGCGCGCAAACGCATCGGCCTGATCCCCGGCAGCCGCGCGCCCATGCGCGATCACACCAAGCTGTTCGCC
This sequence comes from Alphaproteobacteria bacterium, assembly GCA_013151335.1. Classification (GTDB taxonomy): domain Bacteria; phylum Pseudomonadota; class Alphaproteobacteria; order Rhodobacterales; family Rhodobacteraceae; genus UBA5972. Next base: position 1,341 of record JAADIJ010000200.1, read on the forward strand.
GATGAAACCAGTGCCGAACCAATCGGCGAGGTCACCTCCGGCGGCTTTGGCCCGACTATAAACGGGCCGATGTCCATGGGCTATGTCACGACCGAGCACAGCAAAATCGGCACCGTCATCTATGCCGAGCTGCGCGGCAAGCGCGTGCCTGCGACCATCAGTGCAATGCCGTTCACACCGGCCAATTTCAAACGTTAACACCCCATAACAAACACCAACAGGAGAAGAGATATGAAGTTTACCGAAGAGCATGAATGGTTGCGGGCCGACGGCGATCTGGTTGCTGTGGGCATCACCGAACACGCCGCGACCGCATTGGGCGATCTGGTGTTTTTAGAGCTGCCCGAAGCTGGCACTAAAGTGGCCAAGGATGACGAGGTGGTGGTGATCGAAAGCGTGAAAGCCGCCTCGGACATTCTCGCCCCGCTGGACGGCGAAATCGTCGAGGTGAACGTATCGCTGGTGGACAATCCGACACTGGTTAACGAGGACCCAACCGGGGCGGCATGGTTCTTCAAGATGAAGCTCGACAACCCCTCTGACATGGATGATCTGCTTGACGAGGCGGCCTATAAAGCGCTGCTGGATTAGGCCTAGCGCCCGCCTGATCGGGCGCAAAATCGACAACATCTAACGGGCCTTGCCGATCCGCAGGGCCAACACGCAATGGAGCGCGCCATGAGTTTTGAGCCAAACCACTATCTGCCCTATGATTTCGCCAATCGCCGTCATATCGGCCCGTCGCCCGACGAAATGGCGGCGATGCTCAAGACGCTTGGCGTTTCAAGCCTCGATGAGTTGATCGACCAAACCGTGCCCGAAAGCATCCGCCAGCGCGCTCCGCTGGACTGGGGACGGGCCAAGTCTGAGCGTGACATGCTGCTGCATATGCGCGGCGTGGCCAATAAAAATGCCCATATGACCAGCCTGATCGGGCAGGGGTATTATGGCACGATTACCCCTCCGGCGATCCAGCGCAATATTTTGGAAAACCCTGCGTGGTATACCGCTTACACGCCCTATCAGCCGGAAATCAGCCAAGGGCGGCTGGAGGCTTTGCTAAATTTCCAGACTATGATTAGCGATCTGACGGGTCTTGAAATCGCCAATGCCTCGCTGCTTGATGAGGCCACGGCTTGTGCCGAGGCGATGGCGATGGCCAAGCGGATTGCCAAATCCAAATCGCATGTGTTTTTCGTTGATGGCCAGTGTCATCCGCAAAATATCGAGGTGATGAAAACTCGCGCGGCCCCTGCCGGGATCGAGCTGGTTATCGGCGATCCTGTGACCGATCTTAACCCCGCCGAGGTGTTTGGCGCGTTGTTCCAATACCCCGGAACCCACGGGTTTTTGATGGATTTCAGCAAGCAGATTGCGGCCCTTCACGGCGAAAAAGCGGTGGCTGTGATGGCCGCTGATCCGCTGGCGCTGACGCTTTTGAAAGAGCCGGGCGCAATGGGGGCCGACATCGCCGTTGGCTCGACCCAGCGGTTTGGCGTGCCCGAAGGGTTTGGCGGTCCGCACGCGGCCTATATGGCGACCAAGGACGCCCATAAACGCTCGATGCCTGGGCGCATTGTTGGCGTGTCAATCGACAGTCACGGCAACCGCGCTTACCGGCTGGCGCTGCAAACGCGCGAGCAGCATATCCGGCGTGAAAAAGCCACGTCGAACGTTTGCACCGCGCAGGCTTTGCTGGCGGTGATGGCCTCGTTTTACGGGGTGATGCACGGGCCGGAGGGGCTGAAGGCCATCGCCCAGCGTATCCACCGCAAAACCGTGCGACTGGCGCGGGGGCTGGAGAGCGCTGGTCTCAAAATCGAGCAGGCGCATTTCTTTGACACCATCACGGTCGATGTGGGGGCGATGCAAAACGTCATCATGCGCGCGGCTGTGGCCCAAGGGGTTAACCTTCGTCGGGTCGGAACGACGCGCATCGGCATCTCGCTTGATGAGCGCAGCCGCTCGGCAACTATCGAGGCGGTGTGGAGCGCGTTCGGGATTGAGCGTGCCGATGATGATCTGACGCCGGAATATCGCATTCGCGACGGCTTGCTTCGAACCTCTGAATATCTGACGCATCCGGTGTTTCACATGAACCGCGCCGAGGGTGAAATGACCCGTTATATGCGCCGTTTGGCTGATCGTGATCTGGCGCTGGATCGGGCGATGATCCCGCTTGGCTCTTGCACCATGAAGCTCAACGCCGCCGCCGAAATGATCCCGATCTCATGGCCGGAATTCTCGCAGGTGCATCCATTTGTGCCGCAAGATCAATCTCTTGGCTATCAAGAGCTGGTCGTGGATTTCAGCGATAAGCTGTGTCAGATCACTGGTTATGACGAGATTTCCATGCAGCCGAACTCGGGCGCACAAGGCGAGTTTGCCGGGCTGATGGCCATTGCCGGCTATCACCGTTCGCGTGGCGAGGATGGGCGCAATATCTGTCTGATCCCGACCTCGGCCCACGGCACCAACCCGGCCTCGGCGCAGATGGCGGGGTATAAAGTGGTTGCCGTCAAGACGCTGGAAAACGGCGATATTGATGTGGAGGATTTCCGTGCCAAGGCCGAAAAACACCACGACAGTCTTGGCGCTTGCATGATCACCTACCCCTCCACTCACGGGGTTTTTGAAGAAAGCGTTAAGGAGATTTGTGACATTTGCCACGAGCATGGCGGGCAGGTTTATCTCGACGGGGCCAATATGAACGCCATGGTCGGCTTGGCCAAACCGGGCGAGATCGGCTCTGATGTGAGCCATCTGAACTTGCACAAGACCTTTGCCATTCCCCATGGTGGCGGTGGTCCGGGCATGGGGCCGATTGGGGTGAAAGCGCATCTGGCACCGTTTTTGCCGGGTGATCCGAGGGGCGACGGCGAGGGGGCGGTCTCAGCGGCGCAGTTCGGTTCGGCCAGCGTTTTGGCGATCTCGTGGGCCTATTGCTTGCTGATGGGCGGGGCTGGTCTGACCCAAGCCACCCGTGTGGCCATTCTTAATGCCAACTATATCGCCAAGCGGCTGGAGGGGGCTTATCCGATCCTGTTTAAGGGTCCGCAAGGGCGGGTGGCGCATGAATGTATCGTCGATACCCGTCCGTTGAAGGATGATGCCGGAGTCAGTGTCGATGATATCGCCAAGCGGCTGATTGATTGCGGGTTTCACGCCCCGACCATGAGCTTTCCTGTGGTTGGCACCCTGATGGTGGAGCCGACCGAGAGCGAAACCAAGGCCGAGCTTGACCGGTTTTGCGACGCCATGCTGGCGATCCATGCCGAGAGCAAGGATATCGAGGAGGGGCGGATTGACCCCGAGAACAACCCTCTGAAAAATGCGCCGCACACGGTCGAGGATCTGGTTGGCGATTGGGATCATCCTTACACGCGCGAGCAGGCTTGTTTCCCTCCGGGCGCGTTTCGGGTCGACAAATACTGGTCGCCGGTCAATCGGGTGGATAACGCGTGGGGAGATCGCAATCTGACGTGTATTTGCCCGCCGATGGAAGCTTATGAGGATGATGCGGACTAATGAGGGCTAGCGGTTGGGGCCGGTGATTGTCACGCGCCCCGACTCCAGTGGATCGAATCTTACGTTTCAAACCACTAGGTTTTTGCTTGATGGATCAAATTATCACAACATTTGAGTTGCTTGCGCGAAATATGTTGTGCTTGCGGAGGGACTCAAATGTTGTGTTCGATCCACTAGATGCTGACCGGACCGTTTGCGGTTCGGTCAGCGCCCGACCCCTTGGGAATTGCGAAGCAAATCCTCTTGGGGCGACAGTGGATTGCAAAGCAGTCCACGATAGACCTCCCCCCGGAGGGCACTTTGCACCCCCAGGTCGGGGGCTGACCTCGTGTTGTTATTGGGAGATTTATTGGGCCGCGGAGCGAAACCCTACCCCGTGCTCCACGCGCGGGGTTGTTTCATTCCGGCCATCTTGCAGGCCTGTTTGACATAGCCGTAAGGAAAGATGTCAAACAGTTGACGTCGAGCCATAGTCTTGTCCAAGCCGTTGGTTTTACCCAAGAATTTGATGGTAAAGCGGCTGTCCGGCGCGATGCCGTGCTCGTCAAGATAGGCGCGCATGAAGGCGATGATCTGCCAATGGGTCTCGGTGGCCTCGATGCCTTCTTGCAGGGCGACATGCTCGGCAAACTCGCGGCTCCAATCTGCGGGGTCGCGCAAATATCCGGCCTCGTCAATATCGACCACGCTATGGGCGAGTTTGAGGTGGGTGACGATATCTGGGCGTGTTCGCATGCCAAAGCATACCGCCACGCCGCGCCCGATTGAAAGGCGGCAGAATGTCGCTTATTTGCGCGACCTGATCCGGGCTTCGCGCAGCACCGTCTCAAACAGAACCGCGACGCAAATTGCCAAGAGCAGCATCCCGCCCCAGACCGGATCAATGCCAACCCCTTTGAGCAAAATCGCCACGATCACCACCCCGGCCAAAACGGCCATGGTCAGGCGAAAATCGGCCACGAACATTTTGAACAACAGTTTGAAAACGTCAAATATGATGGTCATGCGGCGTTCCTTTCAGAGATGTTTCGCGCAAGGCGCGCGGCCAGCAATCCGACCAGCAAGAAGATCGCGGCCAGTCCGAACAGCATCAGGTCTTTGCCGGGCCAAACTGCGCCCAAACCTTCGCCGGTCCAGAACACGCCAAACGCCGACAGCATCACGCCAACCCCGAATTTGAGGGTGTTTTCCGGCACCCGCGACAGGGGTTTATGCACCATAAATCCGACCGCCAGCACCAAGAGGGCGGCGGCAAGTGCGCCTAAAGAGGCCTCCCAAAGCAGTCCTTGACCCGCTCCAACTGCGATGACGATGAAGGTCACTTCTAACCCCTCAAGCAGCACCGCTTTGAAGGCGGCGATGCCGGCGATCCATTGCAGGGCTGCGGGGTCGCCTTCATGGGAAGCGAGCGCGCCGGTTGACTTGGCGAAGGCCTCTTCCTCATCATGGAGCGGTATCACGCCCGCCGATCTGAGGGATGCTTTTCGCAGCCATCCAAGGCCGAATAACAGCAGCAAGACGCCGACAAACACTTGCAGAATATGGATCGGGATGCGGTCCAGAACCGGGCCGAGCAACAGGATGATCAGGCCGAGAACCGTCAGCGCCGCTCCCGTGCCGATCAACGCCGGTCGCCAACCGCGAGTGGTGCCAACCGCCAAAACGATGGTAAATGCCTCAACCACCTCGACGATCGAGGCGATAAAAGCGGCCCCGACCGTAGGGGCGACTATGGTCCAGAAATCTGCGCTCATGATGGCGTTCTCCCGTCAGATAGACTTTCGTCCCCGATATGGTGTCGGAGCTGTCGCGGATACGACTCAGTGACCCTGTGTTTGTGTCGATAATACAACATTGACTGTTGTGAATACAACAATTATGTTTTGGAAATGGCAGAGACAGGCTCTTTTTCACAACAGGCCGCGCGAAATTCGCAGGCGATGACGGCGGCAGAGCGTCGGGTGGTGGCCTATATTTTGGCCAATCGCGAGCGCGCAATCATGGCCTCGGCCGTAGTTCTGGCGCGCGCAGCTGGCACCAGTGACGCCACCGTCATTCGCACCGCCAAACGGCTGGGATTTGGCGGGCTTGAGGGGATGCGCCACGCTTTGGCGATGGATTTGCGCAGCGATCTGACGCTCGCTGAGCGCTTGTCGTCGTCGCTGGCCGATGTGGGCGGTAAACCGGCCTCGATCCTCTCCAAAATCGTGGCGATTCAGCGCGCGGCACTAGACGGGATGGAGGCGGGGATTGCGCCCGACGAGTTCGAAGCGTTCCTGACGCTGATTTGCGGCTCTGGGCGCAAACTGGTGTTCGGGATCGGTCCTTCGGGTCATCTGGCGGGCTATTTCGCGCAACAATTGGTGCGGCTGGGGGCGGATGCGCTGGCGCTTGGCAATACCGGGCTGAAATTCGCCGATGATCTGGTGCAGATGCGGGCGGATGACGTGGTGATCGCGCTGGCTTATGACCGGCCTTACCCCGAGATCACCGCGCTGTTTGATCGCGCGATTGCGCTTGAGATACCACGCTTGTTAATCACCGCGCCGGGGCCTGTGGTGCCTGACGAGCGAGCCGACGTTTGCTTGCATGTCCCGCGCGGCCAGAGCGACGGGTTCAGTCTGCACGCGGCCACGCTGGCGCTGATCGAGGTTCTGATCGTCGGCTATGCAGGGCGCAATCGTGATAACGTCTTGCAAGCCCTTGAAAACCTTAATAGTTTTCGCCGTTCTCTGGTGGGGGAGTCGCTTGATCTTTAGGGCCGTATCTGCCCCAAAAACTGGCGATACTTGACAGCAGACGAGCGACAAAATAAACTGGAGTCACACCCGTAAAATCGGCCTTTACGGCCCCTGATCTGCCTTTAAAACCGGCAGACAAATTTGGAAGTTTTCCAATGCAGTGCGTCGTTTTGGTTTGAGAAATTGGTTTAAGAAACTGCACATGAAACGCGAAAAACCGACATTGGTTAGGACTGATCTGGACCCATGCGAGGCCGCCAATGTTGGGCATTAACTCGGGCGTTGATCTTGTCGCTTTGCTGGCGGCAAGCCTGTTGCTGGCCGGGCCTTTGGCGGTTTTATTGCGACAAAAATCGTGGGTCTCAACGCTGATTTATCTGCTTAGCGCAGTGCTTTGCCTCTCTATCGCGGTGGTCGGGTTTGGCGCGTTGAGTGGCATTTTGCCTGCGTCCTCGTTGGTGCTGCCGCTGGGTTTGCCATGGGTTGGTGCGCATTTTGAGCTTGATATGTTGGCGGCATTTTTCCTGATAATTCTCGGCCTTGGTGGTGGCGTCATCAGCATTTATGCTGTGGGATATGGGCGCGGATCTGCCGATCCTATGCGGGTTTTGGCGTTTTATCCGCCGTTCCTCGCGGCGATGACGCTGGTGATTTTGGCAGCGGATGCGTTCTCTTTTTTGCTGTCATGGGAGGTGATGTCGCTGCTGTCGTGGGCGCTGGTTTTGGCCCATCACAAACACGCCGAGACCCAAAAAGCGGGCTATGTTTACCTGCTAATGGCGGGATTTGGCACCATGGCGTTGTTGCTGGCGTTCGGCTTGTT
>JAADIJ010000186.1 GCA_013151335.1 Alphaproteobacteria bacterium
CCGGCGTTCAATCAATCAGGGCGGCATTAGCGGCGAAAACCAACATCACCTTCAAGGTTTTATATAATGACGCGGTGGCGATGACCGGCGGGCAGCATAATGAAGGCGATCTGGACGCGCCGCGGATTGTGCGTGAACTAAAGGCGATGGGCGTCAAAAATCTGGCGGTGGTGTATGATCCGAAAGAAGAGCTGGACCTGTCTGAATTTCCGCCAGACGTCGAAAAACATACGCGCGATATGATGCCTTCGGTTCAGAAAAAATTTCGTGATATCAAAGGCGTATCGGCCATAGTTTATGTACAAACCTGTGCCGCCGAAAAGCGTCGCCGCCGCAAGCGTGGGCTGTTTCCTGACCCTGATAAGCGGGTGTTTATCAATCCTGACATTTGCGAGGGCTGCGGCGATTGCGGGGTGCAATCAAACTGCGTCTCCATCGTGCCGCTTGAAACCGAGTTTGGCCGCAAGCGGGCGATCGATCAATCTTCGTGCAACAAGGATTTCACCTGCGTTGAAGGGTTTTGCCCGTCATTTGTCACGGTCAGCGGCGCGAAAATCCGTAAATCCTCTAGCAAATCGGTCGATCTACCGAGCTTGCCTGACCCTGTTTTGCCCGAAATCGACGGCACCTATAATTTTGTGATCACAGGCGTTGGCGGAACTGGCGTGGTGACCATCGGCGCCATTATCGCCATGGCCGCCCATCTTGATGACAAGGGCGCGGGGATGATGGAGATGGCGGGGCTGGCGCAAAAAGGCGGCGCTGTTCACATCCATTGCCGGATTGCCAATCGACCTGACGACATCAACGCGATCCGGGTGGCGGTTGGCGAGGCTGACGCGGTGATCGGCGGCGATCTGGTGGTCTCGGCGGGCGGTAAAACCCTCGGGTTGATGAAGCAAGGCCGGACCCGCGCGGTGGTCAACAGCCACGAAATTATCACCGGCGAGTTCACCCGAAACGCCGAGTTCGAGCTTCCGAGCGCGCGGCTTATGCTGGCGCTTGAGGCGCGGCTTGGCGGCGAGAATGTGCAGTTTTTGGATGTTTCCGCCCTGTCGCGCCAACTGCTGGGTGATTCGATTTTTTCCAACATGATGATCCTTGGCGCGGCGTGGCAAAAAGGGCTGGTGCCGCTAAGTCGTGGTGCCATCACCAAAGCGGTTGAGTTGAACGGCACGGCGGTTGAGGGCAATAAAAAGGCGTTTGAGCTTGGCCGGTGGGCGGCGCTTCACCAAGAGGAGGCGCGCAAGCTTTTGGTCGCCAAACCCGAGCAGATGAAACACAGTTTCAAGGAAAAACTTGAAATTCGCGCCACACATTTGCGCGCTTATCAGGGGAAAGCCCTTGCCCGCAAATACCTTAAATTCGTCGATAAGGCTGGGGAGGAATTGGCCCCATATGTGGCCAATGGCTATCATAAGCTTTTGACTTATAAGGATGAATACGAGGTGGCACGCCTTCACGCCCAGCAAACCGAGGCTTTGGTCGCGCAAGAGTTTGAGGGCGAGACCCGACTGACATTTCATCTCGCACCGCCGCTCCTGTCACGCCCCGGCCCGGACGGTCGACCCAAGAAACGCGCGTTTGGTCCGTGGATATTGAGCGCTTTTCGATTGCTCGCCCGGCTCAAATTCCTGCGCGGAACGCCGCTTGACCCATTTGGCCGCAGTGCCGAGCGGAAGATGGAGCGAGCACTTATTCGTGAATACGAGCGCGATATCGCCCTGATATTGAAGCTTGTGGATGCCAACACGTTGGAGCTTGCCAAGCAATTTGCCGACCTGCCGATGCAGATCAAGGGGTTTGGTCCGGTCAAAATGGCCAGCGTTACCGCGTTTTCCAAACGACGCGAGGAACTGCTTGGGTCCATCGAGCTTGGAGAAACGCCGACGCAACAAGCGGCGCAATAGGGTCTACCCCTTTTGAATGAGGTAACTTTGGGGGTTTTGTGCGCTGGCCTCAAGCAGGGTATGTCCCTGCTCGGCGCAAAAATGCGGCATGTCGATCACGGCCGCGGGGTCGTCGGCCAACACGCGCAAAACCGCGCCAGATGCCATCGTCTTCAGTCGTTTTCGCGCCTTGAGAACCGGCAACGGGCACAGCAGTCCGGTCGCGACGATTTCTTCATCCCATCTCATGCGCTCGGACTAGCGCGCTCTGTAACATTAGTCCACGTCAATGTGACCGGGCGCGCAGTGATCTCTTGAGTCCGATAGTTTAAGTTGGTTAAAGAGCACAAAACATATGCAAGGGAGTCCCCATGTTTGGAATCGATCTGATAGACGCTGGCCTGCTGATCTCGATACTCATCGCGCTGGCGGCAGGGATTTTGAGTTTTCTCTCCCCATGCGTCTTGCCTATCGTTCCTCCGTATCTGGCCTATATGGGCGGGATCAGCATGGCGGAAATGACAGACAACAAAGCGGCGCGTAAACCCGCCATAATCGCCTCGGTATTTTTCGTTCTGGGACTGTCGACGGTGTTTTTGATCCTCGGATTTACCGCCTCGGTATTCGGCAAGTTTTTCCTGCAAAATCAGATACTTTTCGCGCAAATCTCGGGGGCCGTAATCATCCTGTTCGGCCTGCATTTCATGGGGCTGTTCCGCATTCCCATGCTAATGCGCGAAGTGCGGCTTGACGCAGGCGATCGTGGCGGCTCGGCCGTTGGTGCCTATGTTTTGGGGCTGGCATTTGCCTTTGGCTGGACCCCGTGTATCGGGCCGATTCTTGGCACGATTCTGTCGCTGAGCGCCCAAGAAGACAGCATCGGGCGAGGGACGTTTTTGATGGCGGTTTACGCAGTCGGGCTGGGCTTGCCGTTCATTCTTTCGGCGGTGTTTATCAACCGCGCGATGGGGATCATGAACCGGCTCAAGCCCTATATGGGACTGGTCGAAAAAGTCATGGGCCTGTTGTTGATTGCGGTCGGGTTGCTGATGGCCACGGGGTTGTTCTCGCGCATGTCATATTGGCTTTTGGAGAATGTTCCGTTTCTGGCCCAGATCGGGTGAAAAGACGCTTAATCTCGCGCCCGATTTAGGCTAAGCAGGTCACGAAAAGACGCGAGAGCAGGGGCCGTGACCGGGACAAATTCAGCCGCAAACAAGCAAGATGTGCGCAAGCGCCGGGTGTTTTATATCTCGGGCTATGACCCGATGTTGCCGCGACGTTACCGCGAGCTTTACCGCAGCGAGGGTGCAGCGCAGGCTGAAATCTCTAACTATTCCATAGAGTTAAAGGGTAAATCAGGTGGCGAGACCTACGCGTGGTCGGTGTCGAGCCTGATTGATGAAGCCAAAACAGAGGCCACGGTCGAGTTTTTGCTGTGGTCTGATATCGTGCGCCGCTCGATGACGCGCAGCATTCCCGGCACGTTTGTTTTGTTGGCGCAAGTGGTATGGATCTATGTCTCGACCGGCGCGCTATTTCGCCTGATGCGGTTGCGAAAAGGGCCAATAATCGCCGCCCTTTATCCGGTTTTCATGCTCTGCCTCCAGCTGGTGATCGCCGTGGCGTTAGGCGCGCTGGTCTGGTTCGGGTTCTCGCAGATCATACCAAGTGCCGCTGCTGTAATCATCGCCGTCGCGGTTTTTGTTTGGTTGCTGCTGTGGTTTCGGCGGATAGATAATCGGCTTTTTGTCTATTATCTGCTACATGACTACGCCTTTTCGACCCGGTTTCGCGGGCGCACGCCGCCCGAGCTTGATCAGCGGATGGCTGAGTTCGGGGCGCGGATTTCAGACGCTCTTGACAGCGATGTTGACGAGGTTTTGGTGGTTGGCCATTCCTCTGGTGCCCATCTGGCGGTGGGTATTCTGGCGGATTTACTGCGGCGTCAAAAGCCCAGTACCACCGGGCCGAAGCTCGCGTTTTTATCGCTGGGGCAGGTGGTTCCCATGGTTAGTTTTTTGCCCGAAGCCAATGATTTGCGGCGTGATCTCAACTATCTCAGCACGCAACAGTGCCTGACTTGGGTTGATGTGACCGCGCCCGGCGACGGCTGCTCGTTTGCGCTTTGCGATCCGGTCGGGGTGAGTGGGGCGGCCCCCGATGAGGGCCAGATTTGGCCTTTGGTTATTTCGGCGGCCTTCAGTCTGTCGCTTTCGCCTGAGCGGTTCAAGGCCTTGAAACGGCGGTATTTTCGCCTGCATTTTCAGTATCTCTGCGCGTTTGATCGCCCGCTTGAGTATGACTATTTCCAAATCACGGCTGGCCCGCTGTCGTTGGCGCGCCGCTATAAAGATCAGGCGCCGTCACCGTCGCGCATTAGTCGACCGCTCTCTGGATTTCGCTACAAGGACACGCTATGAAACCGCCGCTTATTTTGCCGCCCAAACCGGCGTCGCGGCCGGAAAAAACCTCATTTATCAAGCATATACTGCTGTTTCGCAAAGACATCATCTCGTCACAACCTGCCAAGCTCTACCGCGCCAAGATGGCCGAGTTTCGCACACCGTTCTTTCGCTCTTATCTGGTGAACCAGCCTGATCTGGTCAAAACCGTGCTAAAAGAGCGGCCTGACGATTTTCCCAAGGCGCGGCTGATTGCGGAGAGCCTGAAGAACCTGCTTGGCAACTCGGTTTTTGTCACCAATGGCGAGGTTTGGAAGCGGCAGCGGCGCATTATTGACCCGTCCTTTGAGGGCGGTCGTCTGAAGGATGCGTTTCCGGCGATGGTTGCCGCGGGCGAAGCCGGGGTGGCGCGGTTTGCGGCCTTGGCGCGTGAGGGCGAGATTGAGGTTGAGGCCGAGGCGTCGCATATGGCGGCGGATGTAATTTTTCGCACGCTTTTTTCCATACCGATTTCGGATCAGGCCGCCAGTGACGTGTTTCATACCTTTCGCGACTATCAGCGCACGCAACCGTTGCTTAATCTCGCGTCCTTCATTGATTTGCCGCGCTGGATGCCACGGTTTCATCGTCGAGAGACCTTGAAAACCGGTCGGAAAATCCGCCGGTTGCTGAATATGCTGACCTCAAAGCGCATGGATGCGATTGCCCAAGGGCGCGCGCCAAATGATCTTGCCACCAAGATTATGACCACGCGTGACCCGCAAACCGGCGAGACGTTTGATACCGGCGAAATGGTGGATCAAGTGGCGATATTTTTTCTCGCGGGGCACGAAACCTCGGCCTCTGCTTTGGGCTGGTGTCTCTATCTTTTGGCGCTCGATCAACAGGCCCAAGCCCGTCTGTTGGCAGAGGCCGAGGCGGTGATGGGGCAAAAAAAGCCTGCGTTTACAATGATTAAGAAACTGTCTTTTGCAAAAGATGTGTTTCGCGAGGGGCTGCGGCTTTATCCGCCAGTGCCGATGATGATCCGCACCTCAACTCGCCCAGAGGTGTTTCGCAATCGTGAAATCAAGGTCGGGTCGCATATTATCCTGTCGCCGTGGCATCTGCATCGCCACGAGCATATCTGGGAAAATCCCGATTATTTTGACCCGGATCGCTGGCAGAGCGAGGCCAATAAGCGCTGTCAGCGCGAGGCATATATTCCGTTTTCGGCGGGGTCTCGGGTTTGTCCCGGTGCGGGATTTGCGATGATCGAAGGGGTGCTGTTGCTGGCGATGCTGGTGCGCGCTTTTCACCTTGAAGTGGTTGAGGGCCGTGCGCCGATGCCGGTCGCCCATCTCACCGTGCGGGCCAAGGACGGCATTTGGCTGAAGGTCACACCGCGTTAAGAGCGTTGGCGAAAGTGGCGTAAAACGTAAAGCCTGATCGCGCTGGCGAGACCAATATCGGTGCCGCGCGCCGTGTCGATTTCTTCGGCCAGCGTGTTATAGGGCTGGCCGCGCGCCTCGGCGATATCGCGAAAGGCGCGCCAAAACTCGTCCTCCAGCGAAACCGAGGTGCGGTGGCCGTTCAATGTCAGCGATCTTTTTTGTGGCCGCGCGTCAGTCATCGCGGTCAAGCTTGGTTTGATCGAGCAGCCGAGTGACCCGCTCGGTCGGCTCGGCGTCACGGGTTTGCTGCTGTTTATTCCTACCGAATTTCGCTGCATTCTCAGTAGATTGCAGGCGTTTCTTCATGCGGTTTTTCTGCATGCGAGCTTGGCGCAGGTTGACCAGCTCGCCCATGGTTACGCCTTTGGCCCGATCATGTTTTCCGGTCGCACCACGCGATCAAAAACCTCTTCGGTGACAAAACCCAGACGAACCGCCTCTTCTTTCAAGGTGGTGTGGTTTTTATGCGCGGTTTTGGCGACTTTGGTGGCATTGTCATAGCCGATTTCAGGCGCAAGGGCGGTGACCAGCATCAGGCTGTCCCACATCAGCTTGTCGATCCGCTTCTCGTCGGCCTCTATTCCGGCGACGCAATTATCGGTGAAGGTCGAGGCGGCATCGCCTAATAACTGCATTGATTGCAACAGGTTATAGGTCATCATCGGCTTATAGACATTAAGCTCGAAATGCCCTTGCGAGCCGGCAAAACCAATCGCGGCATCATTGCCCATGACATGCGCGCAGACCTGCGTCAGCGCCTCAACCTGTGTCGGGTTAACCTTGCCCGGCATGATGGAGGAACCGGGCTCGTTTTCCGGCAAGATCAACTCTCCCAGACCACAGCGCGGGCCGGAGCCGAGAAAACGGATGTCGTTGGCGATCTTGAACAGGCTCACGGCCACGGTTTTGAGGGCGCCTGACATCTCGACAATGGCGTCATGGGCGGCCAGAGCCTCGAACTTATTGGGCGCGGTCACAAACGGCAGGCCGGTGATTTCGGCCATGTTGGTCGCCACCATCACGTCCCAGCCTTTGGGCGTGTTAAGCCCGGTGCCGACCGCCGTGCCGCCTTGGGCCAGCGCATAGATATTCTTCAGCGCATGGCGCACCCGCGCATGGCCCTGCTCGACTTGGAATGCATAGCCACCAAACTCCTGACCCAGCGTCAGGGGGGTTGCGTCTTGCGTGTGGGTACGGCCGATTTTGATGATATCTTTGAAGGCCTCGGCCTTTTGGCGCAGCGCGTCCAGCAGCTTTTCAAGCCCCGGCAACAGCACCTCATGCGCGGTCATTGCCGAGGCGATATGCATGGCTGTCGGGAAGGTGTCGTTGGAGCTTTGGCCCATATTACAATGGTCATTGGGGTGAACCGGATCTTTAGAGCCGATCTCGCCGCCGAGCATCTCGATCGCGCGATTTGAGATCACCTCATTGGCGTTCATATTGCTCTGGGTGCCGGAACCGGTCTGCCACACCACCAGCGGAAAATGATCGTCAAGCTTGCCCTCAAACACCTCGCGCGCGGCGGCAATGATTGCATCACCTCGCGTGGTATCGAGCTTGCCAAGGGTGATATTGGCGCGCGCGCAGGCCTGTTTTATCACCCCAAGAGCGTGAACGACGGCGAGCGGTTGCTTTTCCCAACCGATGGGGAAATTTTGCAGCGAACGTTGGGTTTGTGCGCCCCAGTATTTGTCCGAGGGCACCTCAAGAGGGCCGAAACTGTCGGATTCAGTGCGGGTATTGGTCACGTTTGGGCTCTCCTTTAACGTGGTTATTTGCGAAAGCTGTCCAGACTGACAATCTCGGCGTCCTCATGGGAGGCGGCGATTTCGTCGGGCTCGTCAATGGCGTCGATCATCGGGCTTTCTTCGGGCTCGTCAGGCGCGGTTGCGTCCTCGGTGGCGTCAAAGCGCAGGCCGAACTCGACACTCGGGTCAACGAATGTGCGGATCGCGTCAAACGGGATTTTCATCGATACTTCGGTGTCGCCAAAATTAAGGGTGATCGAAAACTCGTCGTCAGTGACCACAAGATTGGCGAACCATTCCTGCATGACGATGGTCATCTCGTCGGGATAGCGCTCAATCAGCCAATCGGGGATATCAACGCCCTCGGCCTTGGTTTCAAACGTGATGAAAAAGTGGTGCGCGCCGGGCAGCCCGTCCTTGGCAACGTCGCGTAAAACCTGCGCCAGCAGCCCGCGCATCGCTTGATGCATCAGGTGGCCGTAATTGATGGAATCGCTCATATTTCGCCTATGCTGAGTTTTGTCGTAGCATATGGCTTTTTAAGGTTAAGGAAAGCGTAACCGACGCGAAATTAGCTTGTTGAGCGAAAATGATAAGCTGATTTAAGTGCAGGCTTCTGTTGCCAGGTGCCTGCGAACCCCGCTTGGCCCTGCAAAGGACCAAGACTTAAGTTTTCGATATTTCGGACCGCTTACGCAGCCAGAGCCATCGGAGCTTTGTTGTCATTTGCAACTAGCTTAAATGTACCGATAACGGTGGTAACTCACCGAGCAAAAGCTAACATCTTTAGACGTCCGTCGATCCTATTTCGACCCCATGACTGCCAAATGAGCAGGTTTTGGTGGAGTCGCCGGGTACCGC
>JAADIJ010000004.1 GCA_013151335.1 Alphaproteobacteria bacterium
TGGCGCGCGCCAGCTCCATATGTTCGCGCATATGACGATGCTCGCCATGCATGGGGATCAGGAATTGCGGCTTCATCAGGTCATGAACCGCCTCGATATCCGGGCGGTTGGCGTGGCCGGAAACATGGTAAAGCCCGTCATTGTCATCCACAACATTGACGCCCATCACACTGAATTTATTGACAATTCTGGCGACAGAGGTTTCGTTTCCGGGGATGGTCTTGCTGGAGAACAAGAACATGTCCCCCTCGCGCAGCGTGATCCCGTTATATTTACCATTGGCCATCTGCGCCGAGCCTGCGCGCCGCTCTCCTTGCGAGCCGGTGACGAGGATCATCATGTCGCGCCGGTCGATCTCGCTCCAGTTTTCTTGCGGCACAACGGGGGGGAAATCGGTCAAAACGCCGGTTGATTGCGCCACGGAAATCATCCGTTTCATCGCGCGTCCCATCACCAGAACCGAGCGTCCGGCGTCTACTCCGGCCTGCGCCAGCGTTTTCAGACGCGCCACGTTGGAGGCAAAAGTGGTGGCAACGACCAAGCCCTCGGCCCCTCGGATCAGCTCGGCCAACGGCTTTGCCAACGTGCTTTCCGAGCGTCCGGGCTGAGGCGAAAATATATTGGTGCTGTCACAAACCAGCGCCAGCAAGCCGTCCTTGGCCACGCTTTTCCACAGCGCGGGATCAAACGCCTCGCCAACCAGCGGCGAGCCGTCGAGTTTGAAATCACCCGTATGCACAATGCGCCCCTCGGGCGTGTCGATCACCAAGGCCGAGCTTTCGGGGATCGAGTGGGAGACCGGCAAAAAGCTGACCTCAAACGGCCCGGCCTTGATGGTCTCGGGATAGGCCCCAACCTCGCGGATTGCATCCAGATCGCGGCCATGCTCCTCCATTTTTAGGCGCGCGATCGCGGCGGTAAATGCGCGTGCATAGATCGGCACCGGCAAGCGGCCATGGATCATGCCAAGGGCGCCCACATGATCTTCATGAGCGTGGGTGACGAAAATCGCCTCGACCCGGTCGCGCCGCTCGATCAGCCAATCCATGTCGGCGAGGATCAGATTGACGCCGGGAGATGTGTCCATATCCGGGAACGCAACGCCGGTATCGACGACGATATAACGCTCGTTATCCTCGGGGCCATAGCCGTAAACGTAGCAGTTCATTCCGATCTCGCCCGCGCCACCAAGGGGCAGGTAAATTAGCCGGTTCTTAGCCATTATCCGGCCTTTCTGTTAAATTCGTTAATGGCGACAAGGCCGCTCATGGTTAGTTCGTTATCCACAAGATCAAAGAGACCGCTCTCTTGATCAAACAAGCTCGCAAGCCCGCCAGTTGCGATCACCTTCATTGGGCTGCCATGCTCGGCCTTGATCTCGGCGGTGATATTGGCGATCAGCCCCACATAGCCCCAGTAAATCCCCGATTGCATACAGGCAACCGTGTCGGTGCCGATCACCCGTTGCGGCTTGGTCGCGTCAACCTGCGGCAGGGCGGCAGCCGCCAGATGCAGGGCCTCGACCGAAAGGTTAACGCCGGGCGCAATCACCCCGCCCACATATGCACCGTCGCTGGCGACCACATCAAAGGTGGTTGCCGTACCAAAATCGACCACGATCAGATTGCCGCCAAGCTGGTTAAAGGCCCCGACCGTGTTAACCAAACGATCCGCGCCAACTTGGGTATCGGCATCCACCCGCACATCCACCGGCAGCAGGCATTCAGGCTTGCCAACCACCAGCGGGCGGCAATCAAAATAGCGGTTGCACAGAACGCGCAAATTGAACACCACGCGCGGCACCACGGAGGAGACGATCACCTCGGTGATTTCCAGCTCGGCCCCTTGCAGGGTTATCAACGTGTTGAGCCACACCCAATACTCGTCCGCCGTGCGCTGCACCTCGGTCGCACAGCGCCAATCGGCGACGAAATCCTGCCCGTCATGTATCGCAAAAACCGTGTTGGTATTTCCAACGTCAATCGCCAGCAGCATATGCCTCACCCTTTCCTTGCAGCATCCCTAAAAGAACACGTCGGCAGCCGCAATGCTGTGGCGACCATCCTTGGCATTTAAGACCAGCACGCCTTGCGCGTCTATGGTCTCAAAAATGCCGGTAACCTGATCATTGCCGGTGCGCGCGGTGATCACCTCGCCAAGGCGCGCGGCATGTTCAAGCCACGCGCGGCGGATCGGCCCAAACCCGTAAGTGGTAAATGTCGCCTCCCATTTGGCATAGGCCGGGGCGAGCAGATCAAGAAAATCGCGTGCGAGCAGGCGCACACCCGTCGCCGCCAATAGGCTGACCGGCGGCAGGCTGTGTTTTTCAAGCGTTGCGGGTTCGGGCGCGGCAACAAGATTAACGCCAAAGCCAATCGCCAGCATGTCGCCACGGCTTTCCAGCAAAATTCCGGCGAGCTTGCCCCCGTTTAGCAACACATCATTGGGCCATTTAAGACTAAGATCGCAATCATCGCCAACGGCCGTAACCGCCGCATCCCTCAGCGCCAGAGCGGCCACAAACGAGTGTTGTGCGCGGGTTTCAATCGCGCCTGTGGGGCGAAAACTTAACGTCGCGGCAAAATTGCCAACCGGATCAATCCAAGCGCGCCCGCGTCGAGCCTTGCCGTCGGTTTGCCGCTCGGTGAAAATCCACGTCGGTCCAGTGATCTCGCCGCCAAGGCGCGCGGCTTCAGCCATGGTGCTGTCAAGCGAGGGATAAAGCCTCTTTTGAACGCCTTGCGGCCAATCCCGCATCTATTTCAGCAAAGTCGCCGCGGCAGCACCGGCCAGCGATTCAACCCCAAACAGGTTGATTGCACCGGCGACCATCACAAAGGCCGACGCCATCAATGCCGCCCAGTGGAAAGCCGGCATAGAGCCATCGAGCGCCTCTTTCGGCTCGCCAAAATACATCAGATAAATGATGCGCAGGTAATAAAACGCGCCAATCACACTGGCGATAACGCCGCCGATTGCCAGCCACGCCAGATCGGCGTTAACGGCGGCTTTCAGCACGAAGAACTTGCTGAAGAACCCGACCATAGGCGGAATGCCCGCCAGCGAGAACATCAGGACCATCAAGGCCACGGCCCGCAACGGCTCAACCCGCGAATACATGTTGAGCGCGGAGATATCCGTCACCGCCTGCCCGTCTTTTTCCATGTTAAGAATGAAGGCAAAAACCCCGATATTCATGGTCACATAGACCACCAGATAGATCAGCATCGCCTGCACACCTTCTTGCGTGCCGGCAGCCAGTCCCATCAGCGCAAAGCCCATATGGCCGATCGAACTATAGGCCATCAGGCGTTTAATATTGGTCTGGCCAATGGCGGCAATCGCGCCGAGAAACATCGACAAGAGCGACAACAGCGCCACGATCTGGCCCCACTCGCCGGTCACTCCGCCAAAGGCGTCAAACATCACGCGGGCAAACAGCGCGAGGGCTGCGGCCTTGGGAGCGGTGGCGAAAAACGCGGTAACCGGAGTGGGCGATCCCTCATAAACATCGGGTGCCCACATGTGAAACGGCACGGCGGAGACCTTAAAGGCAAAGCCGGTGATGAGGAAAACCATGCCGATCAGAAGGCCGGGCGACAGTTTCTCAGTGCCAATCGCGGCGGTAATTCCGCTAAAACTGGTGGTGCCGGTATAGCCGTAGATCAGCGACGCGCCATAAAGCAGCAACCCCGAGGACAGCGCCCCCAGCACGAAATATTTCAGCCCCGCCTCGGTGGAACGAGCGGAGTCGCGACGAAAAGCAGCGATGACGTAAAGCGCCAGCGATTGCAGTTCCAGCCCCAAATAAAGCGACATCAGATCTCCGGCGGAAATCATCATCATCATGCCAACCACTGCCAGCGAAATCAGGATCGGAAACTCGAATTTCAGCAAAGCGTTGCGCTTGAGATATTGCTGGCTCATCAGCAGTACGATCGCGGCGGAAAACAGCACGATAACCTTGGTGAACCGCGCAAACCCGTCATTGATGAACGCGCCGTTAAACGCGGTGGTCGTGCCCGCACTCTGAAGCCCAATCCACAGACCAATCCCGGCCAGTACCAGCGCAGTGAGGCCAAACAGCATCGGCGCTTCGGCGTCCTTGCCGCGATAAACCGCCCACATCAAGGCGGCCATGGCGTAAACAGCCAGCACCAGTTCGGGCAATACGGTTTGGAGATCGGAACTTATCATCTTGATTTACCCTTAATTACCTACCGCCAGCGCCACGGCCTTGGCCGCCGCAAGTTGAGGTTCCATATTGTTCAACAGCGTGTCCACGGCCGGCCCGATAATATCCAGCACGAGGCTTGGATAAATGCCCAGCAACAGCGTCAGCGCAACCAGCGGCGCGAAAATCCATTTCTCGCGCGCGGACAAATCAGCGATGCTCTTAAGGCTCTCTTTGATCAGATCGCCGAACACCACCCGTCGATAGAGCCACAGCGCATAGCCCGCCGACAGGATCACCCCGGTGGTGGCGAAAAAAGCGACCCATGTATTAACTTGGAAAATGCCAACCAGCGTCAGAAACTCGCCCACGAACCCGCTGGTTCCCGGCAGACCCACATTGGCCATGGTAAAGAACATGAAGATCAGCGCATAGGCCGGCATTCGCGTCGCCAACCCGCCATAAGCGGCAATTTCGCGAGTGTGCATCCGGTCGTAGATCACGCCGACCAGTAAAAATAGTGCGCCCGCGATCAGCCCGTGGCTGACCATGATGAAAATAGCACCGTCAAGCCCTTGTTTATTAAAGGCAAAAATCCCCATGGTCACAAAGCCCATATGCGCGACTGAACTGTAAGCGATCAGCTTTTTCATATCGACCTGTACCAGCGCGACCAAGGATGTGTAGATGATCGCGATCACAGAGAGCCATAATATCAGGTTGCTCCAGACCTCGGCACCGACCGGAAACATCGGCAGACTGAAGCGCAAGAACCCATAGCCCCCGAGCTTGAGCAAAATCGACGCCAGCAAAACCGAGCCAGCGGTCGGGGCCTGAACATGGGCGTCAGGCAGCCATGTATGCACCGGCCACATGGGCAATTTGACCGCGAAACTGGCCAAGAACGCGAGGAACATCAGGGATTGTGCGCCGCCAACGATCTGGAACCCGAGGATTGTCAGGGTCGAGGACGAGAACTGAAACTGCAACAGCGTCGGAATATCGGTGGTGCCCGCCTGCATATACATGGCAATCATGGCGATCAGCATCAAAACCGAGCCAAGCAGCGTGTAGAGGAAGAACTTGAACGAGGCATAGACCCGATCCTTGCCGCCCCAGATGCCGACGATCAGGAACATCGGGATCAGACCGGCCTCAAACACCACATAGAACAAGATGAGATCAAGGGCGGTGAACACCGAAATCAGCAAAGTCTCCAACACCAGAAACGCGATCATGTATTCCTTGACCCGGCTCGTAACATTCCAGCTTGCGCCGATGACCAGCGGCATCAGGAACGTGGTTAACAGCACGAACAGAACACTGATACCATCAACCCCGACCTTATATTTCAGCCCGGCGATCCAGTTATACTCTTCGACCATCTGAAAGCCGGGGGCTGCGGGGTCAAACTGCACGTAAATCGCGATTGAAATCACGAACACCGCCGAGGTCGCAAACAGCGCCAGCCATTTGGCCGCCTTTTGTGCCGCCTCGTCCTCGCCGCGTAAAAACAGCGCCAAAATACCGGCAGCAACCATGGGAAGGAACGTGACGATAGAAAGAAGATTGTCCATCAGAGGGCTCCTCCGCTGATTGACATCCAAGTGATTAGGGCCACGATGCCAAGCACCATCGCCAAGGCGTAGTGGAACAAATAGCCCGACTGCATCCGACCCGCCAAACGGGTGAAGAACGGGATAATCCCCAGAGCGACCCCGTTGATCGTGCCATCAATCACCTTGCCATCGCCCATCTTCCACAGGAAGCGACCGATCCGTTTGGCTCCGCGAACGAACAGCACGTCATAAACCTCGTCAAAGTACCATTTGTTAAGCAAGAACCGGTAAAGAATACCGAACTGACCCGCAAGCGCGCCGGGAATTTTCGGGAATTTGATGTAGAAAATCCACGCCAGTATCACCCCGAAAATCATGGCGATAAATGGCGAGATACTGACCCAGTCAGGCACTTGATGCGCCGCTTCCAGAACCTTGTTGGTGCTCTCGTTGATAAAGATCGAGCCGCCAAAGAACTTGCCAACCGCCTCGCCAAAGAAATCCTTGTACCAGATCATCCCGGCAAAGGTCGAGCCAATCGCCAGCACAATCAGCGGCACGGTCATGGTCCACGGGCTTTCATGGGCATGTTCATGTTTCTTCTTGTCGCCCTTGGCCTCGCCGTAGAACGTAAGGAACATCAAACGCCAGCTGTAAAACGCGGTCATGGCAGCGGCCAGAACCAGCAACACAAAGGCGAACTGTCCGACACTGGTTCCGGCGGCATAGGTACTCTCGATGATCGCGTCTTTTGACACGAAACCGGCAAAGCCAATCGGAATATCGCCAAACTCGGCGATTATACCGGGAATACCGACGCCGGTAATGGCCAGCGTGCCGATCATCATCGCCATGAATGTTATGGGGATTTTCTTGCGCAGCCCGCCGTAATTGCGCATGTCCTGTTCGTGATGCATGGCATTGATGACCGAGCCTGCGCCCAAAAACAGCATCGCTTTGAAGAACGCATGAGTGAACAGATGGAATATCGCGGCCTGATAGACCCCGACACCAGCGGCGGCAAACATATAGCCAAGCTGGCTCATGGTGGAATACGCGATCACCCGTTTGATGTCGGTCTGAACCAGCGCAATCGTCGCCGCAACAAAGGCCGTGAGCGCGCCGATGACGGTGACAAATGCCAATGTGTTGGGCGCATATTCAAAGATCGGCGACATGCGCACCACCAAGAACACCCCGGCCGTCACCATGGTTGCAGCGTGAATGAGGGCCGAAACCGGGGTCGGGCCTTCCATCGCGTCGGGCAGCCATGTGTGCAAAAACAATTGCGCAGACTTGCCCATCGCGCCGATAAATAGCAAAAACGTCAGCAAATCTGCCGCCGTGATCTGCATGTAAAGAAAGCTCATCTTGGTCTCGGCCAGTTTCGGGCCTGCAGCAAACACATCGTTGAAATTGATGCTGTCGACCATATAATAAAGGCCGAAAATCCCCAGAGCGAAGCCGAAATCACCAATCCGGTTAACCACAAACGCCTTGATCGCCGCCGCATTGGCACTTGGCTTGCGGTAATAAAATCCGATCAAAAGATAGCTGGCAACGCCCACGCCTTCCCAGCCGAAATACATCTGCAACAGGTTGTCAGCGGTCACCAGCGCCAACATCGCGAAGGTGAAAAACGACAGATAGGCAAAGAAGCGCGGCTTATAGCTTTCGCCTTCCTTGAACTGCGGATCCTTGGCCATGTAGCCGTGGGAATAAAGATGAACGAGGCTTGAAACCGTGGTCACCACCACCAGCATCACCGTGGTCAGCCGATCCAGGCGAATCGCCCAGTCGGTCGTAAGGCTGCCGCTGTCGATCCAGCGCATGATGGGGATTTGCTGCATCTGCCCGTCATAGCCGATGAAGATCGCCCAGCTCAGCGCCGCTGACAGGAACAAAAACCCGGTTGATATATAGATCGCCGCGCGCTCGCCGATCAGCTTGTGGCCAAATCCGCAAATGATCGCTCCGATCAACGGGGCAAAAAGAATGGTGAGTTCCATGAGGTTTCTTAGCCCTTCATCACATTAATATCTTCAACCGCAATCGTGCCTTTGTTGCGGAAGAAACAAACCAGAATAGCCAGCCCGATCGCCGCCTCGGCAGCCGCAACGGTCAGCACAAACAGCGTGAACACCTGCCCGACCATGTCGCCCATAAAGCTCGAGAACGCCACAAAGTTGATGTTTACCGCCAGCAGCATCAGCTCGATTGACATCAGAATGATGATCACATTCTTGCGGTTGAGAAAGATGCCGAAAACACCCGTCACAAACAGAAAGGCGGCAACCGTCAGATAGTGTTCAAGTCCAATTTCCATAGGTATCCCCATTCACTCCGCAGCGATATCAATCGACAGCACGTTATTGCAAGTATGGCGCGCGATCTGAAAGGTCAGCGC
>JAADIJ010000121.1 GCA_013151335.1 Alphaproteobacteria bacterium
TTCCCGCTCGGCGGGATCAAGACCAACGCCAATTGGGCGCAGGAACATGGCGGCCAAGCTGCTGCCCCTGCCTCGCACCTCTAAAGGACACCCTGAATGACCCGCACCATTGTCGAATCAAAAACCAAAACCGCGATCATCGGTTTTGACCAGCCGTTCTGCGTGATCGGTGAGCGGATCAACCCCACCGGGCGCAAATTGCTGGCGGCCCAGCTTGAGGCCGGTGATTTTTCCACCGTCGAGCGTGATGCGCTGGAACAGATGGCCGCCGGGGCAACCATGCTCGATGTCAATGCCGGCGTGGTTTACAATTCCAACCCCAACCCGAACGAGACCGAGCCACCGTTGATGACCAAGATGATTAACATGGTGCAGGCGCTGGTCGATCTGCCCCTGTGCATCGACAGCTCGGTTCCCGCAGCGCTCGAGGCCGGATTGGCGGCTTGCGAGGGGCGCCCGTTGCTCAATTCCGTCACTGGTGAAGAAGACCGGCTTGAGGCGATCCTACCCTTGGTGGCGAAATACAACGTGCCGGTGGTGGCGATTTCCAACGACGATTCCGGCATTTCCGAAGACCCCGAGGTGCGCTTTGCCGTGGCCAAGCGCATCGTTGAGCGGGCAGCGGATTACGGCATTCCGGCGCATGACATCGTGGTTGATCCCTTGGTGATGCCGGTCGGGGCCATGGCCACCGCTGGCCTGCAAGTCTTTGAACTTGTACGCAAATTGCGGATGGAGCTGGGGGTGAACACCACTTGTGGGGCGTCTAATATTTCGTTCGGCCTACCCAACCGTCACGGCATCAACAACGCGTTTTTACCCATGGCGATGGCGGCGGGCATGACCAGTGCGATCATGAATCCGGTGCGCCTGCGCATCAGCGCCAAGAAACTGGATGAAAAGAAAGCCGCACTGGCGGCGGCGGGCATCATCGTACCGGACGATATTGATCCCGAATTGCTGGCGCAGATCACCGGCATGGGCAGCACCCAGGCCCGTTCGGGTGGAGAAATGGAAGCCATTCGCGCCGCCAATTTCCTGACCAATAACGACCCGCACGGGGCCAACTGGATCAAAGCCAACAAGCCCCCCTTGGCGGCGGGTGAAAAAGAGGCCGGTGCGCGTGGCAATCGTGAAGGGCGGCGGCGGCGGCGCTCGGCCTGATTGCGGCGCAACAAATCCACGTCATTTTGACAGTTTGCGCTGGGCATCAGGCCGCCAATCGCTAGATATGTGGCGAATGGAAAAACTGTGAAGCAACAAATGCCCCCTCAGACAGCAACCCCTGCCCGTGCCAAAGCACGCGCTTGGCTGCGCATTTTCTTGCGCCTTATGCTGATCTTGCTGGTGGTGGCCCTGGTCAATTACGGCCTGCATAATCTGCAAGCCTATTTTGCATCTTCCAACAGCCCCGGCATGCGGCTTGCCCTGACCAGCATCGTGGTCCTGAGCCTGATATTCTACGCCCTGCTGATGGCCATTCCGTTCGTGCCGGGCCTTGAAATCGGCCTGTCGCTTCTGATGATGCAAGGGCCGTCAATTGCGCCGTTTGTGTTCATGGCAACCTTCACCGGCCTGACCACCGCCTTTCTGGTGGGGCGTTATATGTCGTATGGCGCCTTGCACAGCCTGTTTGACGATCTTGGTTTGAAATCGGCGTGTCGGTTGCTGGAGCGCTTGCATCCGCTGGATCAAACCGCCCGGCTTGATCTGTTGCGCGAGAACCTGCCGAACTGGCTTGGCCATCGTCTGGTGCGCTATCGGTATCTGACGATTGCGGTGGCGCTGAATGTACCGGGCAATGCGTTTATCGGCGGCGGCGGCGGCATTGCGTTGCTGGCGGGGATCAGTCGGCTGTTCAGCACCCGCGCCATCCTGATCTGTTTCGCGCTGGCGGTGTCGCCGGTGCCGATCATAGTGTATTTCTGGGGATTGGACGTGCTGAGTTGGTGGTAACGGGATTTTAACCATGTTGGGTTTAGCTGAAGGCATGTCCCTGCCCTTCACCCTTTCTGCCAATGATTTCTGGCTGGCCCAGGTTTTTGCCGCAAAATCCGCCCATCGCGGCGGGATTGTGCGACGCGAAAAAAATGCTGGCGAAAAAACGAAAAGAACGTGTCAGCACTTTAGGATAGTTTGCATCAGACACGCTTCGCCCCCACGCAATCACTGTTTTCCTGATCGACGGGGAACCGTCACCTTTTCGCCCAGCTTCAAGATATGGTCGGCAATCTTGAAGCCAGTGTGGTTCGGCCCCGCCCACAACAGGTAGTAAATCGGCGCTCCAATCGTATTTCTAACCACGCTCGGCGACGCAACAAAGTCGAATAATTCTTTAGCCGATCAACATATAGCCCCAGCAAGCGGGCCGCTGTGTTGTCCACTTTTTGCCGGTCAGTGGTTCCAAATAGTGTGCGCTGCTCGTTGTAGACCAAAGGCTCCCATTCATTCGTCCCAAAACAGAGGTTTAGGTCGTGTCGACAATTTTCTGGGATATCGCCGTTCCGCTTTATCATTCTGTTGACAGCCATGCCCAAAGGAAAGTTGATCATCACCTCCACGTTCTTAGTTTCTACCAAGGATTTAATCGTATCCCAGTGCAAGTGAGGTCCGTAGGGATCAAGAAATGCAAATCCACGCGTGTCACGGCCACGCAGTTTCTTCGCAAGTTTCTGGATCAATGGGTTGGCGTCTCCAACCCTAACGTAAATATTTTTCTCTGGGAATTCGGACTGTAAATCTTCCAGCAGTTTTGCCCGAACAGGGTCTTGGTCAAAGAAGTAGTGGCCGTGAAAGCTATATTTAAGGCCGAGTGCGCGCCTTGGTGAACCCTCAATAAACTCGGCCTCGGATTGTACAAAATCATCATCGAACAAGAGCAAATCATCGTCATCAGCGCCTTTCCAGGAGTTCCGAACTTCTGATTTTCCTGCGCCCGCGAAGGCGTCAATATAGACAACTTTGAAACCAAATTTCTCTAGAACTTGCAGGTAGTGATGCAAATATGATTCCAGCCCATCGAGTTTTTGTTTTGCCCAAGGGCCGACGGTGTTTTCCTTATGCGTTTTTTTCAAATCTATTTGGCCCTTTAATGGGTGGTGGAATTCAACTGATCCATAATCGGCTTGGGAACGATATCCCAAGGGAATCCATTCCACTCTGCCCCTTCCAAAAGACGCCCACCAGTTTTTGGCCGTGCTCCACCCCATTGCTTGAAAAAGAAGGCGACGTTATCTCGCTCACAGATATCACGGAGTTCAGTTGCCCATGCTGGGTGCATTGCGCGCGCACCAGGGCCGCTCTCTCCACCAACAATCGCCCAAGCAATACCACTCAGGTCGACCTCCCCAACCGCCGCCAAGAGCGGCTCAAAGGAAATAAACCTCGCTTCCGAATTGGTTTTCTTGAGGTGTTCAATCCGACCCTTGTGGGCGCGGTCTTCAACGGAAACGCCTAGCCAAATATGTTTTGGAACGGGGCCGCCAGCATATCGCTTGTGCACGTATTTCTGCATCAGCGAGCTGCGTTTGGTTAAAACTTGAAAGACGTGCCAGTCGGCAGCTTCCATCGCATCAAACACCTGGTCGATAAAGCTCCGCTCGACCTCTTTTTGGAACAAGTCGCTCATGGAATTTACAAAGATCATCCTCGGCTTTTTCCATTTGGACGGTTGCTGAAGTCGCGCGGGCCAAATTCGAAGATCGAACCCCTGCTCGTAGGGGTGATCGGGAATGCCGCGCCAGCGTTCAGCGAACCGTTCAGCGTAGCAGTGATCGCAACCCGGCCCGACCTTAATGCACCCCGTCACGGGATTCCATGTCGCATCAGTCCATTCGATATCAGATTTTTGTGCCATGATTTCTACTCCCGCTCTGCTAATACACTCGCACAGGTTGTCAGTTTTTCCAAGCGGGAACCTTGCACCAACACCCCGCCCACCGCCTCCAGCAACAGCCCCAGCCCCACCGGAGCCAGCACACGTTGCCACAGCCCGGCTGCGTCCTCGCCGGGGATGATCTGCACGTGTTCCACAAACAGCCGGTCACCGATCCGCAGGGGCGCGCCACCGTCGATCTGGTCGGTCAGGTGATAGACCGTGCCGCCAGTCATGCGCACACCGGCTGCGATGGTGTCCTGCACCGCGTGGCGGCCTTTGAATGACGGCAGAACCGAGGGGTGATAGCCGATTGCCCCCTGCTTTGAGAACGTCACCAGCCAGCCGGGCACGATGCGAAAGGAATGGGCGGAAACCACCAGATCCGGCCGCCAGGGGATATCGCGACCGATCAGTGGTGTGCGTTCGGGTTTGACCACCAGATGGCAGCGCAATCTGCGGGCCGTTACGACCGTCTGATCCGCGCGTGACGCCGCAATCACACTGACCTCGTGACCCTGTGCCACCAGCCCTTCCAGCACCCGCGCCCCAAGCCATTTGCCGCCCAACAGAACCACCTTAGCCATCGGCCCGATCCTCCACATAGCGAAAGCCCTGCACCGCCCTGAAATGCCCGCCAAAACCACCACCGGCCTTGTCGCCCATGGACCGCTTCAGCGAGGCCAGAGACGGCCCCTTGCGGCCACCAAACAGGGTGGCGGATATCTGCGCCCATTTGGGGTCGCGCCGCAATCCGGCCGCCAGCCCCGGATGCGAGGTGTGAAACAGCGTCGGCATGGGCTTGTCATAACGGTTCACACCGCGTCGCCACAGCGCGCAGACCTCGTTCAGGAACCGCATACCGATGCCCGCACCTTGCCATTCCGGCATCACCACAAGGCGACAGGCGCGCGCTTCCTTCATGCCCGGCCGGGTGCTGACGCCGAGATGCACCACCGGATCATCGCCGACGAACCCGACATAGCAGGTGGCGGCAATCATATGGGGCAGCTTCAGGTAGTGATGCGGCTCAAAATGCGGCCAGTATCGCCAGTTGGTCTGGAAAATATCGACGCTGATTGCGGGTGCCCGTCGAAGACGCCTCCATGAAAATTCTGCATTGCGGGTGTCAAATATCCAATCGGGCTGGAGCCAGTCGATCACGTCATAATGACAGGTTGCGCCCACGAACTGGCCCGGTCCGCGCCGCCATGATTTGGCGAAGGCCGAGGCGGCAATCGTTGCCACGCGCCGGTCAATTGTCGAGGTGAACTCATCCAGCACCGCCAGCTTGGGCCGCTCGCACAGAATACGGGCCAGATCGGCGCGGAATTTCTCGCCGGTGGAGAGGTGATTATAGGCACGCATCCAGCTTGGAACCGAGCCAAGTCCAACCGCTGACAGGGCCGCTGTGACCCCGTCAAAATCACCCTCCGGCGCAATGGCCTCGATGATCGGCGTAGACGCAGGCCAGCGGCCATTGACCCGCACTCGATTGCGCCTGAACATTTTGCGCGCCACCGAGGATTTGCCGGTGCCGGACGGCCCGACGATCAGGCCGATCTGCCAGTCCCGCTCGTTAATCGGAGCCTCACCACTTAAGGTGAAATCCGCGGCGCCTTCCACGTTGAACAGGCTGGACACTCGCGCCGCGCGATAGCTGTCGGGAATGGGTGATTTGTGGTGGATATAGATTTTCATGTGGTCACCACGCGGCATTTGAAACCCAGTTTGAACAGGCCTTCAAACAGGTCTTTTTGCGCGTCGCTCGTGGCGACCAGAACGATGACGCCGTATTGCTCCTTATAGCGGTTATTCGCCGGGCGGCCGGGTGCGCCTGGTGGCAGGGGTGGCAGAGGGATTGTTGACGAGGTCTTGGTCACGGGTGTGGTCCTTTTCATCGCGCTCGGGTCGCTTTGATAAAGGGCTCGGGGGTGGCCTCAGTTGATTAAAGGATTTGCATCTGGTGCATTTGATCGACATTGCGCCGCGAAGGGCGTCGGGTTCCATTTTCAATAACAGCTTGTCGCAGCCCGAGCAACGAATTTCAACTTGTGGCATGAGGTAGAATCACCGCAGGTTGCACGCTCCCACGCGTGGGAAGGGAGCGGCTATAAGTTATCTTTGGTCGGCGGGGGTTTGTCTGAACATTTGCCCCGTGTTGAAGGGTGTTGAAGCACCCTTTGACCTCCCGTTAAAGCGGGATTAAAGCGCGGTTATTGCCTCCATGGCCGTGGCCAGAATATCCTGAATGTCCTGATAGGTTTGTGCGGCCTCGATCTGCATTTTCAAACCGCGCCGGAACTGCTCGAGATCGCGCGCAATCATTGCCCAACTGTCCGCCTTGGCCAGCACCGCCATAGCCGCCGCATCAAGCGTTATCCCCGCCAGCCCGGCACCCTTGCGGATATAATGGTAGTGGTCGGTGACGCGACGAAGATAGGCGCTTCGAATGAACTCTCGGCCCGCCGCGTCGATGAAACGCTCAAGGTTCTTTCGCCCAACTGATCCTCGCCCTTGCCCAAAGGTAGAGTTTCTTGCCGTCCTTGGCAGAATTCCATTTTCGTTGCACAATGTCTCGAACGTCGACCCGCTGGCGCGAAAAGCACCAACAATAACGTCATGTAGGATTGCTCCCGGCTGGAACTCTATATTTTTCTGTGGCATGACAACCCTACTAGCTGTGATTATGGCTTGCCACGCAATCCTAACTATGGTCCGCTTTACGGTTCATCAAGGAATATTTGTTCTCCATGAGTGAAACACCAGGGAAACGCTTGGTCACGTTCCGCAAATCGCTCAAAATGAGCTAACGTGCGTTCGCCACCGCAATCGGCTCAAGCCATGCCCGAGTCGGAACGATGGAGACCGATAAAGTCGAGCCTTCGCGTGCCTTTCTCAAAAAGATATCAGAGACTTACGGTATCAGCGCCGAATGGCTACTGAACGGTCGCGGCGCGATGGTAGCCGAGGAAGGTGCACACCCAATACCAGTGCAACAGCTCGACCCTTTGATGCTCACGCTCTGTGGCGGTATTGTAAAAGAGGCGTATACCAAAGCCGGTATTCCAAATGTTTCCGACACCCTGTTCGAAGACGCAACTTGGGTCTATAATGAGGTCATGCAACGCGTCACAGACCCAACCGATGGTGACGAGCTGGAAGCGGTGCTACCTCAGGTGAAACTGCTTTTTGGGGCGTAAGTTAGCCGCCAGAAACTGAGACAATCGGTTTCCGAATTGGCTCCAATACTGGGCCACCGGTAAAACGATCCGTTGAGGTTAATATGTAGGAACGGGCACTAGGGACCCTCTGATTAAGTAGGGATTTCGCGGAAATGCCAGCCCCGACCGGGTGGGGGCGAAGCGCGCGGGAATTAGCTTCAAGTATCATTCCAATTATGCTAGCCTTTTCAACAAATTGAAACGTTACAAAAGCCCCCGCCATGGGGCGGTCGGGGGCTGGCATTTCTGCGAAATACCGAGAGGCGCGTTGTTCAGAGGTTCCCTAGTTTTTTACCCGCTTTGAATAAGGATATTGAAATGCGGAAAACGGCTTTGGTTTTGCCGGCATTCCTGAATACATCCATTGATGCCGACGCCGGATCGCTTGATGAAAAATGTAAAGCTGTGGGCGATTTGGCCTATTCAATTGTGGTTGATCGCCAAGGTGGAATCGGGCTGTCCAAAATGATTGAGGGCTTTTCTGCCATAGAGGGCGCGCGTGAAATGATTTTAGACGCGCACGAGTGGCCGCGTTATAGGTCCAATGAAAACGTCCGGCAATCTTGGGATGATTTTAGGGACGAGTGGACCCTAAAATGCTATAAGTCGGAGTAGGATTTGGTGTTCCAGAGACCCTTACAGTACACCGTTAAACGAGGCTTAAACACTCATTGAAAGTGGCGAAGTTCAGAGAACTCTTTTCGCCGCGTAATTCAATTAGGGTCATGACTAGAGTATTTCCGGTTTAGTTTGGTCCATAGCCACTTGCTGCAAAGAAGTTTACGCATTCCTGTTTTAAGAACAGTTCGAGGATTTTTCCTGCGCTTTTCCAAACTCCATCCACCGTCCGGGGTACCAGTCGTTTCATATGTGCTTTGAGCTTTGAGAA